>DASSSV010000489.1:0-3773 GCA_035708265.1 Thermomicrobiales bacterium
ACTCGGGCGTGCCCACGCCCACACCGGTGCGCGTCAACCCCTCGGCGCCCTCCAGCGCCTTGGCGATGCCGAAGTCGGCCAGGTAGAGCCGGCCCCGCCCGTCGAGCAGCAAGTTGGCCGGCTTGACGTCGCGGTGGACGAGGCCCCGCTCGTGCGCGTAGTCGAGCGCCGCCGCCATCTGCACCAAGTAATTGAGCGCTTCCGTGCGCTCGAGCGGGCCGCGCTCCAGGCGCTCCTTGAGGGTGCCGCCGCGCACGAAGGGCATCACCAGGTAGGGCGCGCCGCCCTGCTCGCCGTAGTCCCACACCGGCAGGATGTTCGGGTGTTCCAGCGCGGCGGCGGCGCGCGCCTCGGCCGCGAAGCGGGCGCGGGCCTCCGGCTCATCGGCCAGCGCGGGGGGCAGGACCTTGATCGCGGCGTCGCTACCCAGCCGGGTATGCCGGGCGCGGTAGACCGCGCCCATCCCCCCGCGGCCGAGCAGCTCGTGGAGAGTATAGGCGCCGACGGTCGCGGTAACCGGCCGGCTCGTCATGGCAGCACCTCCCCTGGCTGGCGGGCACCCCGCCCACCCTCCAGGGTAGCGGGCGGGCACGCCGCCGGCAGTGACGCGCGTCACGCCCCGGCGCACGCCCGGTCACACCCCCGAGCCGGGAGGGACGCGGGCGCGTGCCGAGACGGCGATGAGCGCAAGGTGGCGCCGGCCTCGGCCTCGGCGGTCCGCTCTTTGCGCAAGTGAAGGTAGGGGTGGGCGCGCCGCCGTGCTATGCTTCCGGCGCGCCGCCGGCGCGGGGTGCGTCCGGGCGACGCGGCGCGGGAGAAGGGGGCAGATGGACGAGCGCAGCGCGGGCGTCGTCATCATCGGGGCGGGGATCGTGGGCGCGTCGATCGCCTACCACCTCGCCGCGCGCGGCTGCACCGACGTGGTGGTGCTGGAGCGGGAGGCGGCCGAGGTCACCGGCAGCAGCGCCCGCTCGCTGGCCGGGGTGCGCCACCAGTTCTCCGACCCGCTCAACATCCGCCTCTCGCTCTACAGCGCCGCGCGCATCCGCCACTTCGCCGAGGAGATCGGCGCGGACAGCGGGTTCCGCCAGGTCGGCTATCTGCTGCTGGTGGACGACCCGCGGACCTGGGAGGGCTTCCAGCGCGACGTCGCGCTCCAGCGCAGCCTCGGGGCGCGCGTCGAGGTGCTGACGCCGGCCGAGGCCGCCCGCTTCGTGCCCGGCACGCGCACCGCCGACCTGGTCGGGGCGACCTTCGGCCCCGACGACGGCTACTGCGACCCCTACGCCATCGCCACCGGCTACCTCGCCCGGGCGCGCGAGCGCGGCGTGCGCCTGCTGCGCGCCACCCCGGCCACCGGCCTGACCCTGGCTGGCGGCCGCGCCGTCGCCGTCGAGACGCCGGCCGGGCCGATCGGCTGCGAGGTGGTCGTCAACGCGGCGGGCTGCTGGGCGGGCGAGGTCGGGGCGCTGGCCGGGCTGGCGATCCCGGTCCGGCCCTACCGCCGCTGCGTCTACATGACCGCGCCCCTCGCGGCCATCCCCGGCGAGGTCCCGCTCTCCATCGACGTGGGCAGCGGCTTCTACCTGCGCAAAGCCGGGCCGAGCGTCGTCTTCGGCATGTCGAACCCCGACGAGCCCCCGGGCGTCAACCTGGAGGTCGACTGGGGCTGGCTGGAGACGGTCTGGCGGGCCGGGTGCCACCGCTTCCCGGTCCTGGAGGACGCCGCGCTCGTCGAGGGGCGCTGCTGGGCCGGGCTCTACGAGATCACCCCGGACGACATGCCGGTGCTCGGGCGGCATCCCGACCTGCCCACCTACGTCGACGCCAGCGGCTTCAGCGGCCACGGCGTGATGCACTCGCCCGCGACCGGGCTCCTCATGGCCGAGGAAATCCTCGACGGGCGCGCCCACACGATCGACATCGATGGCCTGCGCATCACCCGCTTCCGCGACCAGCGCCCGCGCGCCGAGCGCAACGTCTACTGAGCCGCGGCGGCGACCCCGTCACGGGCCGGTCCGGTCGGGTGCCAGCCGGTCGTAGCCGGAGGCCGCCCACAGCGCCGCCGCCAGCATCTGGTAGCCGGCGTCACTCGGGTGGACGTCCTGCGCCGGCGTGCAGATCAGTGTCAGGGTGCAGACCGTCGCCGCCGTGACCGCGCTGAAGCCGTCGGCCGGGCGCGCCCGCGCGCCCGCCGCGACCTGCGCCAGCACGGCGTCGAGCGCCCCGGCGATCGCGGGCGACCCGGGAAGGAGCGCGACGTAGGGGTTGTAGGGCTGGAGGACGATGATCTTGCTCTCCGGCGCGGCCGCGCGCAGCGCCGTCAGCGCCGCGCCCAAGTTCGCCTGCACAGTCGCGAGCACGGCCGGCAGGCCGGCGTTCGCGCAGGCCGCCACCGCGGCGGGGTCGGTCGGGGACTCCGCCTCGCACGCGCCGAGGAGCTGGAGGAGGTCGTTGGCGCCCAGGCTGACAGTAATCGGGCTGACCTGCCCGCGATGTGCGCCGAGGAAGGCCAGCGCCGCCTGCAATTGCGACTCCGCACTCGGGTAATCGGCGTGCAGCGGAAGCACCTGGTGGAAGAAGCAGCCGCCGTCGACGAAGGTGACGGTGGTCTCGCCCGGGCAGGCCAGGTTGACCGTCTGGATGCCCGGCCGGACGGCGACCAGCCGCGCCGCGAACGGCGCCCAGTAGCCGGTGAAGTCGGCGGGGTTGTAGGTGCCGCCCAGCAGTTCGGCCTTGAACTTCGCGTCCTGGTAGCCGAAGGCGAGCGAGTCGCCCAGGACGAGGTTGAAGCGCTTGGGCGGGTCGAAGCGCGGCGCGCCCGCGGCGCCGACCGCCCCGGCGAAGGTGGCGGGCAACGCCAGGAGCGCGAGCAGCAGGAGCCGCACGAGCCAGCGGGCCGGCGACCGGCGGCGGGTGGCGGGCTGGGGCCTCATCGTGCTCCTCCTTACGTTGTCGCGCCCGGCGCGGCGGGCGAGGGCAGCGGAATCGGGGATCGCGCGTAGCGTGCCACAGATGGGCCCGCCTGTCCACCCGGCCGCGACCACCCGGCGCGCGGTCGATCCGGGCGCGGGATAGGGTGGCGGATGCCGCGGGATCGGTCCGATCCCGGCCTGGTGGCGGTGGGTGCCGGAGGCGGGCTCGGGCGCGCCGCCCGGCCGGGACGGCGCTTAGGGCGCCGCGGGGAGGGTGATGCTGACCGTGGTGCCCTGCCCGGGCCGGCTCGCCACGCCGATGGCGCGGCGCTGGGCCTCGACCAGCGCCCTCGCCGGTCGCCTCGCGCGCCCGCGCGGCCCGGTAGAACCGCTCGAAGAGGTGGGGCAGGTGCTCGGGCGCGATGCCCGCGCCGGTGTCGGCGACCGCCAGGCGCGCGGCCCCTCCGCGCGGGCGACCAGAGTGATCCGCCCGCCGCATAGGGTGTGGCGCAGGGCGTTGTCGAGCAGGATCAGCAGCACCTGGCGCAAGCGCGCGGCGTCGGCCCGCGCCACCTGGCGCACCACGTCGGCCAGCAGCGGCGCCAGCGGCACCGCCTGGCAGTCGAGCGGCAGCCGCCGCGCGTCGAGGCGCGACAGGTGCAGCAGGTCGTCGACCAGCCGGGCCATGTGGTCGCACTCGTCCAGCACGTCGCCCGTGTGTCGTTGATCGTGGTAAATGGCCAGGTGGGCGGCCTTCCTGATCACTTGGTGTGACCGGATTGATCGCGATAATTGACCAGCCTCCGCCCGAGTGGGCCGCGTGGTGCATCCTCCCCCGGAGGGGAAGGAGGGGCGCCA
>DASSSV010000490.1:0-11752 GCA_035708265.1 Thermomicrobiales bacterium
TACGCCCGGCGCAACCCGGGCACCGGCGGCCTCTTCGCCCGCCGGAAGGGCGACACCGCCGCGACGTGGGCCGCGCAGCTCCTGGCGGCCGTCCTGGCGCACCCTGGCTACGAGGCGCGCGTGGCCGGGGCGCTGACGACGCCCCTCGGGCGTAAGCCCCTGCCGATGCGGCGCGCCGGCTAGTCGCCGCGGGGCGCCAGGCCGCGCGGCGGGCACGCGAATAGGTGGGCTAGCGGGATGACCTCACCGGGCGCCCGCCTGCCCGTCCCGCGTGTCCTCCCGCAGGCCCGCAGCCACGTCCGCGAGGAGGTCGTCGCAGTCGAACGGCTTTGCGATAGAGCCGGCAAAGCCACGCAACAGTTCAGATTGGCAGGGCTGATTTGCCGCATCGTCGCACTTGGTGCGCGTATGCACTCCCCAAAATGCCAGATTGGACGACGTTGCCCCCGACTCTGAGGTCTTTGCGACCAGAAACCTCTGCGTGCGGAGCAAGATTCAGGCGGCCGACGGCGCGTGTCGGGCCTCCTGTGCCAGCATGTCGATCAGGTCGGCCGCCGCGGTCAAGCCGCGGGCGAACGGAGACGGTAGCGGTTGGTCGGGGACTGTGCGCGCCCGCCGCCCCGCCGGCGCCGGCGCGCCTCTCCAGGCACCGGCAGGCCGCGGGAGCGACACCCCCTCGTCGGACCAGGGGGCGTGGAGGCAATCCGCTGCTCGTGGTCCCCGCCGCACCCGGGACGGCGCCGCGGTGTGACTGCACCGGTGCCTGCATTCCGGGCGGCACGCGACGGCAGGGGACGGCACGCCCGCGCCGGGCGCGAGACGGTCAGGCGTGTCCGTACGAAGCTGGAAGACGCGATCCGCGGGCCCGCCGGCGGCCTTGCCCCTCCCGTCGGGCGGTGGGATACTGTCGCCCAGGTCGTAGCGGGGAGGGGGGGTGCCATGGACGGCGGTCGCGGCGTGCTGGTGACCGGGGCGGCCGGGCGGATCGGCGCGGCGGTCGCCCGCGCCTTCGCGGGGCTCGGCGACCGCGTCGTCGCCACCGACCTCGACGTGGACCGGCTCGCCGCGACCGCCCGCGCCATCACCGAGCGCGGCGGCGCGGCGAAGGCCATCCCGGCCGACCTCACCGACGAGGCGGCGATCGAGCGGCTCGTCGCCGCGGCGCTCGCCGCGCTCGGCCGGGTCGAGGTGCTTGTCAACTGCGCCGGCATCTTCCCCAACTCGCAGGTGGTCGACCTGCCCACCGCCGAGTGGGACCGGGTCTACGCGGTCAACCTGCGCGCCCCCTTCCTCCTCTGCCGGGCGGTCGCCCGCCACATGCTCGAGCACGCCATCGCGGGCGCGATCGTCAACATCTCCTCGGGCGCCGGCTCCTCGGCGCGCACCGGCGGCGCACACTACTGCGGCTCCAAGGCCGCGCTGGAGATGCTCACCAAGGTGCTCGCCATCGAGCTCGGGCCGCGCGGCATCCGCGTCAACGCGGTCGCGCCGGGCCTGATCCTCGACGCGGTGCTGGCGCCGCCGGTCCCCGTGGGCACCGGCCCCTACGTCCGGGCGCTGCTCGACGGCATCCCGCTGCGGCGGACCGGGCGGCCGGAGGAGATCGCCGACGCGGTCGTCTTCCTCTGCTCGGCGCGGGCGGCGTGGATCAGCGGCACGGTCCTCGGCGTCAACGGCGGCTCGCAGGCCGGCCGGACGCACCTGCCGCCGAGCGCGCCCCCCGCCGCCCGGCCGTAGCCCCTCACGCCCGCAGGCGCGGATCGAGCGCGTCCCGGAGCCCGTCGCCGAGCAGGTTCATCGCCAGCACCGTGACCATGATCGCCAGGCCCGGGAAGGTGGCGATCCACCACTGCTCGTCGAGGAACTGCCGGCCGTCGGAGAGCATCCGCCCCCACTCGGCGGTCGGCGGCTGGGCGCCGAGCCCCAGGAAGCTGAGCGCCGCCGCGGCGAGGATCGCCCCACCGGTGCCGAGCGTGGCCGCGACGATCACCGGCGCCACGACGTTGGGCAGGAGGTGGCGCCAGAGGATCAGCCGGTTCGGCACGCCGACGATGCGCGCCGCGTCGACGTAGAGCGCGCCGCGCGCCGCCAGGACCGAGCCGCGCGTCAGGCGCGCGTAGGTCGGGATCCCGGCGATGCCGACCGCGATCATCACGTTGCGCAGGCTGGGGCCGAGCATGCTCACGATCGCCAGCGCCAGCAGGATGCCGGGGAAGGCGAGCATGACGTCGATGAGGCGCATCAGCACGCCGTCGACCCAGCGGCCGTAGTAGCCGGAGACCAGCCCGACCGTCACGCCGACCACCGCGGCGATGCCCACCGAGATGAGGCCGATCACCAGCGAGATGCGCGCCCCGTAGAGGACGCGGCTGAAGACGTCGCGCCCGTACTGGTCGGTGCCGAAGAGGTACGGCACCCCCGGGCTGTAGAGGTAGTGCGCCGGGTCGGTCTTCAGCGGGTCGAACGGGGCGAGCGCCGGCGCCAGGACGGCGAGCAGCGCCAGCAGCACCAGGATGACCAGCCCGACCACCGCCCCTTTGCTCCTGGCCAGGCGGCGGCCGAACGCGCGCCAGCGCGGCGCCGGCCGGGCGCGGCGGAGCTCGAGCGTCGGTTCGGCGGCACGCGTCAGCGCCATGCTGGCCTCGCCGCTCAGACGTAGCGGATGCGCGGGTCGAGGAGCGCGTAGACCAGGTCGACCAGCAGGTTGACGAGCACGTAGCTGAGGGCCACGACGAGGACGATCCCCTGGACCAGCGGGAAGTCCTTGGCCAGGATGGCGTCGACGATCAGCCGGCCGATGCCCGGGCGGCCGAAGACCGTCTCGATGACGACCGTGCCGGCCAGGAGCTGGCCGAACTGTAGGCCGAAGATCGTGACCACCGGGATCAGCGCGTTCTTGAGCGCGTGCCGCACGAGGACGCGGTATTCCCGCAGCCCCTTGGCCCGCGCAGTCGTGATGTACTCGTTGCGCAGCACCTCGAGCATGCTCGACCGGGTCAGGCGGGCGATGATCGCCGACGCCCCGAGCCCGAGCGTGAGCGCGGGCAGCACCAGGTGGCGCAGGTCGCCGCCGCCGGCCGCCGGGAACCAGCCGAGGCGCAGCGAGAAGGCGAAGATCAGCAGGTAGCCGAGCCAGAAGCTGGGCATCGAGACGCCGAGCAGCGCCAGGACCATCGAGCAGGCGTCGACCCACGAGTATTGCCTGACGGCGGCCAGGATCCCGAGCGTGACCCCGATGACCACCGCGACGAAGAGCCCGCTGACGGCCAGCTCGAGCGTCGAGGGCAAGTTGTCCATGATCTCGGCGGTCACCGGCCGCTTGGTCCGGATCGAGTAGCCGAGGTCGCCGCGCACCGCGCCCCAGACGAAGCGCCCGAACTGGGTCGGCAGCGGCTCGTCGAAGTGCAGTTGCGCGCGGAGCTTGGCGAGCTGCGCGGGGTTCGTCTGGAACTCGCTGAGCATCATCTTGACCGGGTCGCCCGGCACCAGGTGCAGCATCGAGAAGACCAGCAGCGAGATCCCGAACAGCACCGGGATCGTGGCGGCGAGCCGCCGCGCGAGGTATGCGTACATGCCCTTGCCCCGGCCGCCGGCGGTCAGCCGGCGGCGATCTCCGTGATGATCGGGTAGGTGAACCCGTTGAAGGTCAGGCCCCGATTAGCGGCGCGCGCCGCCCAGACCGAGAGCTCGTCGACCATCGGCAGCGTGACCGCCATGTCGAGCAGTTGCTTCTCGATGGTGACGTAGATCTGCTTGCGCTTGGCCGGGTCCATCTCCTGCCGGCCCTGCTCCAGCAGTTTGTCCATGGCCGGATCCTTGAGGCAGGACCAGTTGAAGTTGCCGCCCACGTTCGAGGAGTGGAACAGGGAGAACAGGCCGTCGTAGTCGCCCGAGCGCAGGAACATCACCGGGCCGTTGGTGGCGCACTTGTAGTTGTCCTCGTACCAGGGCGGCCGGGCCTGGGCCTTGATCTGCATGTCGATCCCGACGTCGCGGAGCTGGCCCTGGAGCAGGGGCACCAGCGGCTCCGGCCCGCCGCCGTAGTCGATGGCGTTGAGGACGAGCGAGAGCTTCTGCCCGCCCTTCTCGCGGATGCCGCCCGCCCCGACCGTCCAGCCCGCCTGGTCGAGGAGCTGCCTGGCCTTGGTCTGGTCGAACGGGTAGGCGCCGTCGAAGGCCGGGTCGTCGAGCATGATGCGGGTCAGCGGCGCGACCGCCTTGGTGCCGAGCCCCTTGTAGATCGTGTCGACGATGGCGTCCTTGTTGCAGGCGTAGTTGATCGCCTGGCGGACCTTGAGGTCGTCGGTCGGCGGCTTGTCGACGGTGAGCAGCCAGATGCGCGGCGTGCCGACCCAGGCCGGGCGCGCGATCGTGAAGTCCTTGGACGATTCGAGCCGCGGCAGGTCCTGCGCCGGGATGACCGTCGCCAGTTGGGTCTCGCCCGACTCCACCGTCGTCACGCGGGTGCCGGCCTCGGGGATGACCTTCCAGGTGACGCTGTCGAGGTAGCCGGGGCCGTCGTGGTCGGCCCAGGGGAGGCGCCGGTTGTAGCCGTCCCAGCGCTGGATGGTGATGTGGCTCTTCTTCACCCACTCGGTGATCTTGTAGGGCCCGCTCATGATCGGCGTGTCGTTGACGGCGTCGCCCTGCTTCTTGGTCCCCTCGGGCGAGATCATCGCCAGCGTGCCGCCGGCCGCGTTGATGAGGAAGGGCGCGAAGGGCTGCTTGAAGTTGACCTTCACGGTCGCGTCGTCGACGACGTCGGTGCCGGCGTACGGCCCGAGCGCGGCGAGCGCGCCGCCCGCCTTGAAGTTGGGGTCGACGATGCGGTCGAAGTTCCACTTGACCGCCTGCGCGTTGAACGGCGTGCCGTCCTGGAAGGTGATGCCCTTGTTCAGCTTGAAGGTGACCGCCTTGCCGTCGGGCGCGACCTCGTAGGAGGCGGCGAGCCATGGCTTGAGTTGCCGGTCGGCGGTGAGGTAGAGCAGGCTTTCGCCGGTCGAGGCCGTGATGTAGTAGGTGATGGCCGACGGGGAGGCGTGCGGGTCCATCGTCGGCGGCTCCTGGTCGACGCCGACCGCGAGCGTGCCGCCCTTCTTCTTCGGCCCGGCCGCGGGCGGGCTGCCCGCGGCCGCCGCGCCGGGCGCGGTCGTCGCAGCCGCCCCGCCCGTGGTCGTCGTCGCCGCGCCGCCGGCCGGCCCCTGCGACGCGCAGGCGGCCAGCAGCCCGGCGCCGCCGAGGCCTAGCAGGCGCAGCAGGGCCCGCCGGCTGAGCGTCGTCGCCTCCCGCTCCGTGCTCATCCCGTCCCCTCCTTGGCGACGAGTGGCCGCGCGCCCGGGCGGGCGTCGTGCAGCCCCGCGGCGCTCCGGGAGCGCTCGCCGCCCGCCGCTGGTGGACTCGTCGCGTCGCTACGCCGTGGCGCCTTGAACCGGCCGGCCGTGCTTGGGATCGATGCGCCCATCGTACGGCGCGGCGCCCGGGGCGTCAAGGAGCCGCGCGTCGTCCGTGGCGGGCGACTCCCGCGCGCCGGGTGCCGTCCGGCCGCCGGGGCGCGGATCACCGGCGCGGGTCGCCGCGGCCACGGATAGGTCTCGCTCGCGCCCGCCCGCGCCCCTCAGCGCTCGCGCATCCGCGGGTCGAGCGCGTCGCGCAGGCCGTCGCCGAGCAGGGTCAGCGTCAGCACGGTCAGGAAGAGGGCGACGCCCGGGAGGACGGAGAGCCACCAGGCGCGCGTGATCAGCCGCTCGCCGTCCTGCAGCATGTTGCCCCAGGTCGGGGTCTCGGGCGGCACGCCGGCCCCCAGGAAGGAGAGCGAGGCCTCGGTCAGGATGGCGTAGGCCACGGTGAAGGTGCATTGCACGATCACCGGCGAGAGCGCGTTGAGGAAGATGTAGCGCCGCAGCACCAGCGCGTCGGTGGCGCCGATCGCGCGCGCCGACTCCACGTAGGGGAGGCCGCGGATGCCGAGCGCCATGCCGCGCACCAGCCGCGCCAGCCGCGGCGTGTAGACCACCGCCAGCGCCGCGATCACGTTGACGGTGCGGGGCCCGAGGCTGGCCATGATCGCGATCGCCAGCAGGATGCTCGGGAAGGCCATCAGGCCGTCCATCACCCGCATCAGCGGCGTGTCGACGCGCGGGTAGTAGCCGGCGACCAGCCCGATCAGCGAGCCGAGCACGGCCGAGACCAGCGTGACGCTGGCGCCGACCAGCAGCGAGACGCGCGCCCCGTAGAGGGCGCGCGTCAGCACGTCCCGCCCCAGGTCGTCGGTGCCCATCAGGTGCGCGGCCGAGGGGCCCTGGAGGCGGTGGACCGGGTCGACGATCTGGGGGTCGTAGGGGGCGATCGCGGGGGCCAGCAGCGCCAGCAGCACCACGACGAGGAGGAAGACGCCGCTGGCCAGCGCCGCCCGGTTCGCGGCCAGCAGCCTCAGCCAGTAGAGGCGCGAGGAGGGGGCGATGCCGCCGCGCCGGCCGGCGCCGCGCGCGACGGCGAGCTCGCTCGCCGGGCCGACCTCACTTGCTGCCATAGCGCACCCGCGGATCCACGTAGACGTAGAGCACGTCGACCAGCAGATTGGCCAGCACGTAGATGGCGGCGATCAGCACGACCGCCCCCTGGATGACCGGGAAGTCGCGCCGCAGCACGCTCTGCACGACGAGCTGGCCCATGCCCGGCAGCGTGAAGACCGTCTCGGTCACGACCGCCCCGCCCAGGAGCGCCCCCAGCGACGAGCCGACCACCGTGATCGCCGGGATCAGCGCGTTCCTGAGCGCGTGCCCGACGACGACCTGGCGCCCGCCGAGCCCCTTGGCCAGGGCGGTGCGCACGTAGTCCTCGCGCAGGACGTCGAGCATCGAGGAGCGGATCAGGCGCGCCAGGAGCGCGGCCTGGGCGAAGCCGAGCGAGAACGCGGGCAGGATCATCCGCTTGGCGTGCGCGACCGGGTCCTGCAGGAGCGGCACGTAGCCGCCCGCCGGCACCCAGCGCAGGATCACCGCGAAGAGGAGGATCAGCAGGATGCCGAGGTAGAAGCTCGGCATCGCCGCCCCGCTGACCGACAGCGCCATCAGCGCGCGGTCGAGCGGCGAGTTGCGGCGCAGGGCGGCGAAGACGCCGGCCGGCACGCCGATGACGAGCGAGACGAGCAGCGCGTAGAGGGTGAGGAGGCCCGTCGGCTGCGCGCGCTGCAGGAGCGCCGCGGTGACCGGCATGTCGAGAAAATACGAATTGCCGAAGTCCAGGTGCAGCGCCCCGCCGAACCAGCGCACGAACTGGACGTAGATCGGCCGGTCGAGCCCCATCTGGTGGCGGAGCGCGGCGACCTGCGCGGCCGTCGCCTCGTCGCCGAGCATGACGGCGGCGGGGTCGCCCGGCGTCAGGTGGACCAGGGTGAAGACGACCACGCCGACGACGAAGAGCACCGGCACCAGCAGCACCAGCCGCCGCAGGATGTAGGCGGTCATCGCGCGGGATCCTCCTCGCCCGGCCGGCTATCGTCGCGGCGGCGAGGCCGCCCTACTTCGCGAGCCAGGTGTTCCACAGGATCGGCCCGAGCTGCGTCTGCGTCGAGAGCCCCTTGAGCGCCTTCGCGCTGGCGGTCACCGACTTGGTGTCGCCGAGCTTGATCATCGGCACCTCCTCGTAGAAGTTGGTCTGGAGCTGCTCCCAGAGCTTGAACCGGGCGCCGAAGTCCGACTCGCTCTGGAGCTTGGCCAGGATGCCCTCGCTCGCGTCGCTGCACCACCAGCCCGGCCAGTTGCAGAGCTGCATGATCGCGAGCTGGGTCGGGTCCGGCCGGAAACTGATGCCGGTGGTGAAGACGTCCCACAGGTCCGGCTTGGTGCGGCGCGTGGTCAGCGTGGCCCAGTCGTAGACCTGGAGGTCGATCTTGAAGCCGGCGGCCTCGAGCTGCTGCTTGCCGACGACGGCGTTGTTGTACTGCTCGAGATATTGTTTGGTGGTCATGAAGCGGACCGGCGTGCCGTCGTAGCCGGCGTCCTTCAGAAGCTGCCTGGCCTTGTCCGGGTTGTGCTGGTTGTAGAGTTCCTTGCCGGCCTCGGTGTACCAGGCCGTCTCCTTCTGCATCACGCTGGCCTCGAGCCGGTAGAAGCCCTGCCCCCAACCGGCGTCGAGGATGGGGCCGGAGTTCAGCGCCGCCTGGAACGCCTGCCGGATCTGCTGGTTCTTCATCAGCGGCGACTTCCAGTTGATGACGAACGTGTCCCAGCCGCCCGGCGGCATGACGATGGCGTCGACGTTGGGGTCGTCCTTGAGCGTGCTGTACTGGTCGGCGCTGATGCTCTCCAGGTAGTGATAATTGCCCGCGCGCAGCCCGGCGATCCGGGCCGCCTCGTCGCCGACCGGGGTGAAGACCATCTCGTCGACGTAGGCGTGCTTGTGGCCGCCGTAGCCCTTCGGCGCGCCGGGCAGCGCCGCGTAGCCGTCGAAGCGCGCCAGGCGGATGAAGCGGTCGGGCTGGTGCTCGACGAACTTGTACGGCCCGGTGCCGATGAACTGCTTGATCTGCTGGTCGCCGGCCGCGTCGATGACCGACTTGGGGTAGATGGCCGCGCCCTGGTAGAAGTAGGCCAGCGAGCTCTCGAAGGTGCCGTAGGGCTGCTTCATCGTGAATTCGAGGGTGTGGTCGTCGGTCGGTGTGACCTTGTCGGTCGCCTTGAACAGCGCCGCGCCGAGCCCCTGCTTGCCCGCCCAGCGCTTGAGCGAGGCGAGGACGTCGGCCGCCTTCAGCTCCTCGCCGTTGTGGAAGGGCACCTGCTTGCGGATCTTGAGGGTGTGCGTCAGCCCGTCGGCGCTGACGTCGTGCGACTCGGCCAGCATCGGGATGACCTGGAACTTGTCGTCGAACGCGAAGAGCGGCTCGTAGATATTCCAGGTGACGAAGCCGATGATCGTCGGCGTGCCCCAGTGCATGTCGAGCGTGGGCGGCTCGCCGATGATGGCGACCTTGAGCGAACCGCCCTTGACCCCGCTACTGCTCGCGGGCGTGGCGGCCGTGCCCGCTGCTGCCGGCCCGGCGCCGCCGGCGCTGGTCGGCGTACCCGCGCCGGCCCCGTAGCCGCCGCATGCGGCCAGCAACGCGGCGATGGTCGGCGCGCCGAGGCCGATGGCGATCGCCCGTCTCAGCACCTCGCGCCGGCTGAGCCGGCCCGTGCGTGCCTCCCGGAGCAGCTCCGCGAACGCGCGTTCCTCCCCCATGGCCTACCCCCTCAAGTTGCGACGCCCGGACGATGCATGAGATCGGCGGATGCAGCGGCGGCGAGTCCCGGCAGTCGGGCGCCACGTCGGCTCCCTGCCTCCTGCCGACCGCGGCGCTGCGCGGTCGGTATACCCGCTCATTGTATGACTCGCGAAACGATCTTATCATCCTGCGATCCCATGCGTCGGCATCATAGCGCCGTGGCGGCCCCCGCGCAAGGGCAACCGACTCGGCGGCCAGGGCCGTGTCGAGGTCGCGTCGGCCATGCGGGTGGTCCGCACATGGCGCCCCGCGGGCGGGGTGTGTGGGGCGCCGGCACTCGGCCGAGGCCGCCGGCGGGTGCCCGCGCGGGGATCGGGCATCGGCGCGCACCAGCCGATCGCGACTTCGACACCGCCCCGGCCTATCCCGTCCGGCGCGATTGCGCGTCGGCGGCCGCCCCTGGTACACTCCGGCCGGCGCGCCGGGGGGAGCGCGCCGGGGGGAGGATCGTGCTCGGGCTATCTGCGGCCCGCGGCCGGGCGACCGGCGGCGCGGGCCGGCGCGCCCGGCCCGCGCGGGTGTGCCACGCCTGGTATCGATCGCGCTGGGCCGAGGCGGTGCTGGCCCTCGCCCTCGTCGCCGTGGCGGCGGCGGTGCGGTGGCCGTACCTCATGCGCCTGCCCCACTTCACCGACGAGACCGACGAGGTGCGCTGGGCGCTGGCCATCTGGCGCGGCGAGATCCGCCCGCTGACCGCCGCCGACCGCTACTACGGCCCCCTCCACGCCTACCTGATCGCCGCCTGCCTCTGGCTCTTCGGCCCGAGCATGCTCCTGCCCCGCGCGCTCGCGCTCGCCTTCGGCGCGCTCACCGTCGGGGCGACCTACCTCCTCGGGCGCGAGCTGGCCGGGCGGGGCGCGGGGCTGCTGGCCGCCGCGCTGCTGGCGACCTCGCCGCAGCACATCGTCGTCAACAGCCACGTCGCCTGGCAGAACGCGACCACGCCCTTCTACAGCACCCTCTGCTGCTGGGCGCTGGCGCGCGCGCTGCGGACGCCGGCCGAGATCGGCGCCTGCCGCGGCGGGCGCTGGCTGGTCCTCGCCGGCCTCCTCTACGGCCTGACCGTGCAGACCCACATCGGCACGATCGTCCTGGCCCCCGCCCTCGCCGCGGCGGCGCTGCTCGCCCTCGCCCGGCGGCGCGCCTGGGGCGCGCTGCGCCGCCCGTGGCCCTACGCCGCGGTCGGCGCCGCCCTGCTGGCCTACGGCCCGGTGCTCGTCTACAACCTCACGCACGGGCTGGCGGGGGTGCATCGCGTCCGCGCCCGCCGCGACTACGCCTACGAGACGCACCCCGGCTGGGACAGCTACCGCCGGAACCTGGGGCACCTGTTCTACGAGCTGGCGCGCATGCTCAGCAACCCCTTCCGCCTGCCGGCGCGCCCGCTGCACTATCTCACCTCGCCCTACCTGCTGGTGGCGGCCGGGCTGGCGCTCCTGGGCCTGGCCCTGCTGGTCCGGCGCGGGCGACCGCTACCGCTCCTGGCGCTCGCCAGCACGGCGGCGGTGATGCCCTACTTCAACCACGCCTACGGGGTGGCCGGCGACCGCTTCCTGCTGACCGGGCGCTACGTCGCCTTCCTCCTGCCGCCGCTCCTGGTCGCGGTCGCCGTCGCGGCGCTGACTCTCAGCGGGTGGGCACTCGCCGCCGTGCCGCGGCGCTGGCGGGCGCCCGCCTCGGCGGCGCCCCTGGCCCTGCTGGTCCTCCTGGTGCTCTACCCGCTCCTGCCCCTGGCCCATTACTACCGTGAGGAGACGGCGCGCGACCCGGACAACGCCGCGTTCCTGGCGGCAGTGCAGACCGTCGAGGCGGAGCGGGGGCCGCGCACGCCGGTTTGGCTCGACCAGCGGTTAGAGAAGGTCGATTTGCACGACGGCGCCGACGCGCTCAACATCCTGGACTACCTGCTGACCCTCGACCGGCAGCCCCACCGCGTCGTCGCCGACCCGGGCGACGCGCTGCGCCGCGCGGCGCCGACGCGCGACCCGGCCGACCGGGAAGCGCTGCCGCTCATCGTCATGAGCCGGGACCGCTGCTGGCCGCTGCGGGATGAATTCCCGCTGGAGCGCGTCGGCGACACGCTGCTGCTGCGCGAGCTCTTCCGCTACTTCGCGGTCTACCGCGACGACCCCGCCCGGCCCGCCGCCCGCTGCCGCGCGCCGGGCCAGCGCCCGGGCGGCTGAGCGCCGTCGCTGGCGTACTGGGACCGGTCCCCCTCGGCAGGTGTCGCCGGGGTGCCGGGGCGCTGGCGCGCCCGGGGGGCCTCTGGTACACTCCGTCCGCGCGTGAATGGGGCGCCAGGGGGGAGGACGATGGAGCGATCCGCGGGGCGCGGGGCGGTCGACACCGAGGGCAGCGCGCCACCGGCCGGCACGGGCGGGCCGCCCGCGCGGGTGCCGGTCGCGGACGCGCGCCGGGAGTACCGGGCGCGGCGCGCCGAGCTCGACGCGGCCATCGCCCGCGTGCTCGACCGCGGCTGGTTCGTCCTCG
>DASSSV010000491.1:0-3984 GCA_035708265.1 Thermomicrobiales bacterium
CCTTCAGCAACAATCAAGGAGGTGGTCCGAAACGCGCCACGATGGTAGGCGTATTGGACTGTGGTGACCTCAGATGGCAACTGCGTTTACCTAGTTTGGGGGAAGAATGTCGGAGTGGAACGATCAGGTCCCGTTCGCGCAGGCCGAGTTCGCCGAGAATCCGGAGCCGCGGTGCCCGTGCCTCCTGCTGCTGGACACCTCGGGGTCGATGGCCGGCGCGCCGATCGCCGAGCTGAATGCGGGGCTGGTGGCCTTCAAGGACGAACTCATGGCCGACAGCATGGCCGTCAAGCGCGTGGAAGTCGCCATCGTCACCTTCGGGCCCGTGCAGACCGCCCTGGACTTCCAGACCGCGGACACCTTCCAGCCGCCGACGCTGGCGCCGACGGGCGCCACGCCGATGGGGGGCGCGATCGAGCACGGGCTCGAGCTGGTCCGCGCGCGGAAGGACCTCTACCGGCAGAGCGGCATCTCCTATTACCGGCCCTGGGTCTTCCTCATCACGGATGGCGCGCCGACCGACCAGTGGCGCCCGGCGGCCGGCCTGGTGCATGACGGGGAGGAGGCCCGGGCGTTCATGTTCTTCGCAGTCGGCGTCCAGGGCGCGAACATGGAGATCCTCAAGCAGATCGCCGTGCGCGAGCCGCTCAAGCTGCAGGGGCTGCGCTTCCGCGACCTCTTCTCCTGGTTGTCGAACTCGCTCGGCGCGGTCTCCCGCTCGAACCCCGGCGAGCCGGTGCCGCTCGCCAACCCGGCGGCGCCCGGGGGCTGGGCGGTCGCGGGATGAGCGCGGGGGCATGGCGCTACGCGCTGGCCTCGGTCGCCGGCACGGGGCACCTCGAGCGCGGCGAACCGTGCCAGGACGCGAGCGAGTGCGAGGTCCTGGCCGCTCAGGGCGGCGAGGCGGTGCTCGTCGCGGTGACCGCGGACGGCGCGGGCTCCGCGCGCCGCGGCGGCGACGGCGCGGCGCTGGCGTGCGCGCTCTGGCGGGACGAGATGGCCGCGCTCTTCGCCGGGGGCGGGGCGGTCGCTGACCTGACCGCCGAGTTCGCGGCCGCGTGGCTGACGCGCTTCCGGCATGAGGTGGGCCTGCGGGCGGACGCCGAGGCCGCACTCCCCCGCGACTTCGCCTGCACGCTCCTCGCCGCCGTGGTCGGGGAGGCCGGCGCCGCCTTCGTCCAGCTCGGCGACGGCGCCATCGTCGTGGCGGAGGCCGACGACGCCGACGCGTACTGCTGGGTGTTCTGGCCCAAGCGGGGCGAGTACGAGAACGTGACCTGGTTCGCGACCGACCCGGCGGCGGCGGCCCAACTCGACCATGCCTTCGTTTCACGGCGGGTCGACGAGGTGGCGCTCTTCACCGACGGCCTCCAGCGCGTGGCCCTGCACTACGCCAGCCGGACGGCCCACGCGCCGTTCTTCCGGCCGATGTTCGCCCCCGTCCGTGCGGCCACGCCGGGCCGCGCGGAGGGCCTGTCGGGCGCGCTGGCGGCGTTCCTGGCCTCGGACGCCGTCAACGAGCGCACCGACGATGACAAGACGCTGGTGCTCGCGACGCGGCGGGGCGCGGGCGAGCCGATGGCTGATCGGCCCCCGTCGCGGCCGGAGCGGCCGGCGTGCCCGGATGAGCAGCCGGGCGAGGACGAGCCCGGGGAGCAGGAGGAAGTCCTGGTGAGGCGCCGGGATGGCGGCTAGCGCCCGCCCCGCCGCGCCGCCCGTGGTCGACAGCCGGGGCCGGCCCGTCGTCCTCGACGCCCTGGTGGCCCGAGGCGGGGAGGGCGCCGTCTACCTCGTCGCGCAGCGCCCGGACCTCGTGGCGAAGCTCTACCACGCGCCGGCCGGCGCGGAGAAGGCCGCGAAGCTGGCGGCGATGGTCCGGCTCGCGAACGGGCGGCTGCAGGCGCTGGCGGCCTGGCCGGTCGAGACGCTCCACGACCGGCCCGGGGGCGCCGTGCGCGGCCTGCTGATGCCGCGCGTGCAGGGCCACCGCGAGCTGCACGCCCTGTACGGTCCCAGGACGCGCCTGCGCGAGTTCCCCGACGCCGACTTCCCCTTCCTCGTGCAGGCGGCGGCGAACGTCGCCCGCGCCTTCGCGGTCATCCACGAGCACGGCCACGTCATCGGCGACGTGAACCACGGCAGCGTCCTCGTCTCGGGCCGCGCCACGGTCAGGCTGGTCGACTGCGACAGCTTCCAGGTCCACGACGGCGGCCGACGCTACCTCTGCCTGGTCGGCGTGCCCACGCACACGCCGCCCGAGCTCCAGGGTCGCCCCTTCGACCGGGAGGTGCGCACCCCCAACCACGACGCCTTCGGGCTGGCCGTCCTGATCTTCCAGCTCCTCTTCCTCGGCCGCCACCCCTACTCGGGCGTGTTCCTCGGCACCGGCGACCTCCCGCTGGAGCGGGCCATCCGCGAGTTCCGCTTCGCCTACGGGGCGAGCGCCGCGGCCCGGCGCATGCGCCAGCCGCCGCACACCCCGGCGCTGGAGACGGCCACGCCGGCGGTCGGGGCGCTGTTCGAGCGCGCCTTCGGCCCGGAGGGGGCCGGCCCCGCCGGCCGGCCGACCGCGCGGGCCTGGGTCGACGCGCTGGACGCCGTCTCGCGGCAGCTCGTGGTCTGCAGGCGCCACACGGGGCACCACTATCCCCGCGCGCTCGCCGCCTGCCCGTGGTGCGCGATCGAAGCCGGGCTCGGCCTGCTGCTCTTCAACGTGGCCCTGCCGCGCGGGGCGTCGCCCATGCCGAGCACAACCTCGGTCGATCTCGAGGCGCTCTGGCAGCAGATCCTGGCCGTGCCCGATCCCGGCCCTCCGCCCCAGGTCCCCGCCCCGGCCAGCTTCGCCATCACCCCGTCAGCCGCGGCCGCGGCCGCCGGGGCCGCCTGGCAGCGGAGGGTCCGCGCCACCCGCCTCGTGCTGTGGATCGCCGGCAGCATCCTCGCCGTGAGCATCTTGGCGCTCTCCGCCAACCCCGCGGTCGGCTATGGGGTAGGACTTCCCGCGCTGATCGCGCTCATCGCGGCCTGGGTCTACCGCAACGGCGGCATCTCGACGGAGCGGGCGGCGGCGGAGCGCGCGTTGGGCGACGCGCGCTCGGCCTTCGCCGCCCTCGAGCAGCGCTGGTTGACGACGGCGAGCAATCGGGCGTTCACGTTGATGCGGGAGAACCTAGAGGCCAAGCGCGAGGTCTACCGGGCCCTGCCGCGCGCCCGCGAGCAGCAGCTCCTCGCCCTCCGCGCCCAGTTGCAACAGCGGCAGCTGACCCAATATCTCGACCGGCACCGCATCGCGACGGCGACGATCAGTGGCATCGGCCCGGGCCGGGTGGCGACGCTGCAGTCGTGGAACGTCGAGACCGCCGCCGACGTCACCGAGTCCAGGATCCTCGCCGTGCCCGGCTTCGGCCCGGCGCTTACCCAGCGTCTGCTCGCCTGGCGGCGGAGCGTGGAGGCGCGGTTCGTCTTCGATCCGCGGCGCGGGCTCGACCCCGCCGACGTCGCGGTTGTGGACCGCGAGATCGCCGCGAAGCGCGGGCAACTCGAGCGGGAGCTGCGGTCCGGCCTGCCGCGGCTCCAGCAGGCCGCCCAGCAGATCGTGACAGCGCGGGCGACGCTGTACCCGATGCTGCAGCAGGCGAGCCAGACCGTCGCCCAGGCCGAAGCAGATCTGCGCGCGCTGTCGGCACGGTGATCCCTACGGGTGGTCGGGGCCTCAACCGGCCGCGGGGCCTACGCCCTCGCTCGGTGCCGTCGGCAGCCACTAATCGGGGGCTCGTAAAGAGATTCGTGCCGCGTTCCGATCTTCATGTCAGGTGAAGCGCTTGGCCGTCCGCGGCGGCGGTCTCCGCGGGGGAGGGCGGGATGGACGACGCCGAGGCGCTCGCCGGCACCACGCTGGCCGGCCGCTACGAGTTCCTGGCAGTGCTCGGCCGGGGCGGCATGGCCACGGTCTACCGCGCGCGCCGGCCCGCCCTCGACCGCCCG
>DASSSV010000492.1:0-4652 GCA_035708265.1 Thermomicrobiales bacterium
GTAGACGATCGGCCCGCCGGCGTCGCGGGCGGCGGCGGCCCGGTCTACCTGCGCACGCGCGTCCACCCGACCGTCGCGGCGCTCCCCGCCGCGGCCGGCTGGCCGAGCTTCGACCACCTCTACGAGGAGGCCGGCGACTTCGCCGCGCTCTACGACGCGATCGTCGCCGCGCTCCTCGCCGCCGCCCGCGACGCCGGCGGGCCGATCGTCTACGCCGTGCCGGGGCACCCGCTGGTCGGCGAGAGCACCGTCGCGCGGCTGCGCGACGCCGCGCGGGCCGGCGACCTAGCGCTGCGGCTCGTGGCGGGCGTCAGTTTCGTCGACGTCGCCGCGGTCGCGCTCGGCCGCGACCCGCTCGGCGAGAACTGGCAGCTCGTGGACGGGCTGGAACTGGCCGCGGTGGGCGAGGCCGAGCCGTTCGGCGGCGGGCGGCTGCCGCTCTCGCCGCTGCGCCCCGCGCTGATCGGCCAGGTCTACAGCGCCCCGGTCGCCTCGGCGGTGAAGCTGGCGCTGATGCGCCTCTACCCGGACGAGCACCCGGTCACGGTGCTGCGCGGGCTGGCGGCCGGCGGCGGCAGCGTAATCCGCGAGATCCCGCTACACGAGCTCGATCACGGCGCGGCGGACCACCTGACCAGCGTCTACGTGCCGGCGCAGCCGCCCGAGCGCGCGGTGCGCGTCGCGCAGGGGCTCCAGGCGATCACCGCGCGGCTGCGCGCGCCGGGCGGCTGCCCGTGGGACCGCGAGCAGACGCACGAGAGCATCCGGTCGAACTTCCTCGAAGAGACCTGCGAGGCGCTCGACGCGCTCGACGCGGGCGACATGGACGCCTTCCGCGAGGAGCTGGGCGACGTGCTGCTGCAGGTCTACCTGCAATCGCAGATGGCGGAGGAGGCCGGCGAGTTCGCGCTGGAGGACGTCTACGAGGCGATCTCGGCCAAGCTGGTCCGCCGCCACCCGCACGTCTTCGGCGACGTCGTCGCGCAGGACAGCGGCGCGGTCCTCCGCAACTGGGAGCAGATCAAGGCGGCCGAGCGCGCGGCGAAGGGGGAGCGGCGGGAGGCCGCGACGCCCTCGGCGCTGGCCGGCGTGCCGCGCAGCCTGCCGGCGCTGGCCCGCGCCGCGCTGACGCGGGAGCGCGCCGCCCGCCTGGCCGGCCCCGCGCCCGACGGGGAAACCGCGGCCGCGCTCGACGACGCGCTAGCCCGCTACCGCGCGGCGTCGGACTCGTCCGCCGCCCGCGACGCGCTCGGCGCGGCGCTCTTCGCGCTGGCCGGGCTCGCCGCGGCGCGCGGTCTCGACCCGGAAGAAGCGCTCGGCGGCGCCAGCGCGGCGTTCGCCGCCCGCTTCGCCGCGCTGGAGGACGCCCTGCGCGCCTCCGGGCGCGATTGGGCGTCGCTGGCGCCCGCCGAGCGCGCCGCGCTCTGGGTGGCCGGTCCGCCCGGGTGAGGCGCGCGGTACCCCGGCCCACCCCGAAGTTACCCCAATAGTCCCCCCGGCCGCCCGCCCGTACGCCGCGGAGCATCTGCTATACTTCGGGGAATGCACGCTCGCGGCGACGCATCGCAGCGCGGCATTGGCGAGACAACGAGCACGCGCCGCCGGCCGCGTGACGCGGTGGCGCGCGGGCCTGCACGAAGGAGCACGATGGGCATGGAGTCGACCGCGGTGCGCGAGGCAGCCAGCGTCCTCAACCTGGAACGCCTCGTCGCCGCGCTGCCCGAGGAGGGTCGGGCGCGGTTCGACCGGCTATTCCACGTCGCCACGACGACCGGGGAACTCCGCCCCCCGGCGCACATGTATCGCTGGATCGAGCGCTATTTCGGCTCGGTCGATTCGATCCTCACCCAGCGCGTGGTCAAGGTGACCAACCGGGCGACGATGGAGGGGGCGCTCTTCAACGACCTGCGCGCCAAACGCCCGCTGGAAGCGCGCATCCCGGCCGCGCTGCACGAGGAACTGGCCCGCAGCGCGCCCGACCCCTTCTGCGAGCCGCTCGTCAACACCCCGGAGGACGTCTTCGGGCGGATCGAGGGCCGCTACTGCGTGACCGCCTCGAACATCGCGAAGTACGACGGCTGGCACGGCGTGATCGTCTTCAGCGACCACGACCCGCTGGCGTTCGACGAGGAGTCGGTCGCCGACTACCTCGACGTGGCCCGACGCTGGTGGGCCAAGGCGCACGAGCTCGACCCCGCGGCGATCTACCCGCTCTTCATGTGGAACTGTCTCTGGAAGGCGGGCGCGTCGATCCCCCACGGCCACGCGCAGATGAGCCTGACCAAGGGGATGCACTACGCCAAAATCGAGCAACTGCGCCGCAGCGCACAGATCCACCGCATGGTCTTCGGGCACAGTTACTTCGACGAGCTGTACGAGGTCCACCGCGACCTCGGCCTGGCGCACGAGCACCGCGGCGTCCGCGTGATGGCGAGCTTGGTGCCGATCAAGGAGAAAGAGGTCGTCCTGCTCGGCGAGCGCCTGGACGAGAACCTGACCAGCGCGCTCTACACCGCGCTGCACTGTCTGACCGTGTCGCTCGGCGTCACCTCGTTCAACCTGGTGATCTACCTGCCGCCGCTGGCCGAGAGCGACGGCGACTGGAGCGACTTCCCGGTCGTGGTGCGCATGGTGGACCGCGGCGACCCGATGAACCGCACTGCCGACTTCGGCGCGATGGAACTCTACGCCGCCTCGGTCGTCTCCTCCGACCCCTTCAAGGTCGCCGAGAGCCTCTTCCGCTGCTTCAGCGACGAGTGACGAGAACGAGTAGCGAGTAAGACGGAGGACGGAGGACGGAGGAGCGCCGAGGCGACCACCCCTCCTCCGTCCTCCGTCTTTCCGTCTTCCGTCCCCTCGTCACTCGTCACTCGTCACTCGAAAGTCGCGGACGTGGAGGGAGAGGCGTTCCTCTTCCTGCCACCACTCCCGGCGCAGCGTGCCGACGAGGTCGACCGGGCCCGCGCCGGTCAGCTCGGCCAGGCGGTCGCCGTGGCCAAAGGCGACGCCGCGGACCTGCCGCCGCCGCCCCTGCTGCATGGTCCAGAAGAGGTGCCGGCCGTCCTGCGAGGTGCGCGGCCAGCGGGCGACGGCCGCGCGCACCAGCAGCAGCGGCTCGGGGTTGCCGTGGCCGCACGGCTCCAGCCGCGCCAGGCTGTCGACGGTCTCCTCCGTCAGCGCGTCGGGCGGCACCGCGATGTCGGGCGCGAGCGTCGGGCGCAACTGCTCCGCGCTCAGCCGCGTCAGCGCCAGGTCGCGCAGGCGCTTGTCGAGCGCGTCGAGGTGCGCGTTGGCGACGGTCAGGCCGGCCGCCTTGGCGTGGCCGCCGTAGTGGTCGAGCAGGTCGGCGCACTCGGCCAGCGCCTCGACGATGTTGAAGCCGTCGACCGAGCGCGCCGAGCCCTTGCTCCAGTCCGCCCCGCGCTCGAGGATCACGACCGGGCGGCTGTAGCGCTCGGTCAGCCGGCCGGCGACCAGCCCGGCCACCCCCGCCGACCAGCCGTCGCCGGCGAGCTGGATCAGGCGGCGGTCGTCGCCGGGCGGGCCGTTCTCTTCGAGTTTCGCGATCGCCTCTTCGAGGATGCGCGCCAATTCGCGCTGTCGCTCGCGGTTGAGGCGGTCGAGCCGCGCGGCGAGGTCGGCCGCCTCGCCGGGGTCGTCGGTCAGCAGGAGGCGCAGGGCGATATCCGGCTCGGCGATGCGCCCGGCCGCGTTGAGGCGCGGGCCGAGGACGTAGCCGATGTGCCAGGCCAGGAGCCGCGCCGGCGCGACGCCGGCCGCCGCGCAGAGCGCGCGCAGCCCCGGCCGCCCGGTCTCGCGCAGCGCCGCCAGCCCTGCGGCGGCCAGCACGCGGTTCTCTCCTCGCAGCGGCACCACATCGGCCACCGTGCCGAGCGCCGCCAGCGCGAGCAGGTCGTCGTCGTCGGCCCGGACGCCGGCGTAGCCCGCGTCGTCGAGCGCGCGCGCGAGGGCGTAGGCCACGCCGACGGCCGCCAGATCCTTGCAGGGGTAGGCGCAGTCGGCGCGGCGCGGGTTGACGACCGCGACCGCCTCCGGCAGCGTCTCGGGGACGTGGTGGTGGTCGAGCACGATCGTGTCGAGCCCGCGCGACCGCGCGTGCGCGATCTCCGCCCCGTTGCCGACGCCGCAATCGACCGCGACGACGAGGGACACGCCGGCGGCCTGGAGCCGGTCGAGCGCCGCGCGGTTGAGGCCGTAGCCCTCGCGCGCGCGGTGCGGCACGTAGGGGAGGACGGTCAGGCCGAGCCCGTCGAGCGCGCGGCAGAGGAGCGCCGTGCTGGTCAGGCCGTCCACGTCGTAGTCGCCGTAGACCGCGACGGCCTCGCCCAGTCGCCGCGCCAGCGCCAGCCGGTCCACCGCGCGGTCCATGTCGGCCAGGAGGAAGGGATCGGCCAGCGCGGCCGGGTCCGGCGCGAGGAAGGCCGCGACCTCGCCCTCGGCGACGCCGCGCCGGGCCAGCAACGCCCGCAGGACGGCCTCGCCCACCGCGCCGCCCTCGCGCACCTCCGTCGCCGGTTCGAGCCACCGGTAGCGCATCGGTCCCCCTACGTCAGTCGGGCGGTCGGGCAGTCGGGCAGTCGGGCAGGGCGGAGTCGGATAGTCGGGTAGTCGGATAGAGGTGTATCCGGCCC
>DASSSV010000493.1:0-2595 GCA_035708265.1 Thermomicrobiales bacterium
CAGGGTCACGCTCCGCGATCTCGGCACCCACCGGCTTCGGGACCTGCTGGAGCCGGAGCGGGTCTTCCAGGTCGTCGCGCCGGACTTGCCCGTCGATTTTCCGCCCCTCAGGAGCCTCGAGCGCCACCCGACCAATTTGCCGGTGCAGCCGACGCCGATGATCGGCCGCGCGGGCGAGCTGCAGGCCGTCTCGCGCCTCGTGCAACGCCCTGATGTCCGCCTCGTCACCCTCACCGGCGTCGGCGGCGTCGGCAAGACCCGGCTGGGGCTCCAGGCGGCCTCGGACGTCATCGACGCCTTCGAGGATGGGGTCTTTTTCGTCGATCTCTCGCCGCTCAGCACACCGGAGCTCGTGCTCGACGGCCTGGTCACGGCCCTGGGGCTGCGTCAGACGGACGATCAGTCGCTTCTGGCAACGGCGGGGCGCTTCCTCGGCGACAAGCGCGTGCTGCTGGTGCTCGACAACTTCGAGCATCTGATCGGTGCCAGATCGGTGGTGGCGGACCTGCTCGCGGCCTGTCCCAACCTCACCGTCCTCGTGACGAGCCGCGCCCGGCTCGGGCTGCGCGCGGAGCACGAGTATCGCGTCCCGCCCTTTCCCCTGCCCGACCCCGGGGCGGTGCCGTCCGTCGCCGAGCTGACCGCGTACGATGCGGTGCAGCTCTTCGTCCAGCGGGCAACGGCCGCCCGGAGCGACTTCGCCCTGACGGACCGCAACGGCCGGGCGATCGCCGAGATCTGCGCCTGGCTCGAAGGCTTGCCCCTGGCGATCGAGCTGGCGGCCGCCCGAGTGCGGATGCTTCCGCCCGAGGCGTTGCGAAACCGGTTGCAGACCCGGCTCAAGGCGTTGACGGGCGGGGCGCACGATCTGCCGGAGCGGCAACGGACCATCCGGGCGACGATCGCCTGGAGCTACGAGCTGCTCGCCGCCGGCGAACAGGCGCTCTTCCGGCGGCTGGCCGTCTTCGCCGGCGGCTTCACGCTCGAGGCGGCCGAGGTCGTCGCGCAGGCGAGCGGCGACGGGGAGGACGATGTCCTGGACGGGGTGGGCATCCTCGTCGATCAGAGCCTGCTGCGGGAAGCGAGCGCGACCGATGGCGAGTCGCGCTTCGTGATGCTGGAAATGCTGCGCGAATTCGGCGTGGAGGAGCTGCGCGCGCACGGCGAGGAAGACGACGCGCGCCGCCGCCACGCCGACCACTACGCGACGCTGACGGCAGACCTCGACACTCACCTCACGGGTGACGCGCAGCAGCACTGGCTGGCCGTGCTCGAAATGGAGCATGACAACCTGCGCGCCGCGTTCGACTTTGCCCTCGCCCATGGCGACGTGGCGACGGCCCAGCGCATGGGCGCGATGATGTGGCGGTTCTGGTCGCTCCGGGGGCACATCGCCGAGGGGCGTTCCTGGCTCGCGCGGGCGCTGGAGGCCGGCGAGGACGGCGAGCCGGGCATCCTGGCGCGCGTCCACTATGCCGCCGGCATGCTGGCCGAAGACCAGAACGATCTCGCCGCCGCCGAGCGCCATTACCGCGCGACCGTCGGCCTCGCCGGCGAGCTCGGCGACGATGAGCTGAGCGGCCGCGCCCTCGATGGCCTCGGCAACACGGCCCACGATCGGGGGGACTATGCCCGCGCGGAGGATTTTCACGCCCGTGCCCTCGACCGCTATCGCGCGGTGGACAATCCGCGGGGCCGGGCCTCGGCGCTTGGCAACCTGGGCGCGATCGCGTTCTATCGCGGCGATTTCGCCGCCGCGGACGCCCGCTGGAACGAGGCGCTGGCGACCATGCGCGAGATCGGCGACAGGCACAATGTCAGCGTCATCCTCACCAACCTCGGCGCATCGGCCATGGAGCAGGGCGACCTGGAGCGGAGTCGCGCGCTGCACGCGGAAGCCATCGCCATCCAGCGCCGGCTCGGCGACAAGCGCTCGCTTGCCTTCTCGTTGATCAATCTCGGCAACGTGGCGCGCGCCCGCGCCGACCAGGCCGGCGCGCTGGCGCTCTTTGACGAGGCGATCGCGCTCGCGGAGGAGGTCGGCGATGTGCGCACGGCCGGTGTGGCGCGCATCGAGGCCGGTTGCGTCAGCTTCGCGCTCGGCGATCGCGCCCGCGCGGCGCGGGAGCTGACGGCAGGGCTCGCCAACCTCCAGCAGTCGGAGGATTCCTACCAGCTGGCGAACGCGTTCGAGGAAATCGCGGGCCTCGTCGCCAGGCTGGAGGCCGCGGCGGCGGTCCGCCTCTTCGCCGGCGCCGCCCGCGTGCGCCAGGCGATTGGCGCCACCGAACGCGGCATTGGCGAGGCGCGGGCGCAACAGGCCATGGAGACGGCCCGCGCCGCGCTTGGCGACGCCGGGTATGCCCGCGCGTGGTCCGAGGGCCAGCAGTGGAGCCTGGCGGAGACCGCGACCGAGGCCCTGCGCGTCTGTGCGCGGCTCGGCCAAGATTCGCCCGCGAACGCGTCATCCACCCCCGCTTCCCGCTCGTAAAGAGAACAAAACCCAGAATTTCTTTCGATATCCCGTCGAGCATTGGTGCTCGCGGGACCAGCGCGGAGGAGGACATCGTGGACGAGCGACTCGATCGACGGACG
>DASSSV010000494.1:0-4254 GCA_035708265.1 Thermomicrobiales bacterium
AGCCGCGCGACCTCGCCGTAGCGCTCGCGCGGCACCTTGCGCGGGGCCGGGGGCCGGGGAGACGATGGCCCGCCCGAACGCATCGCCCCTCGCCCGCCTCGCCGCCGCGCGGCACCGCCCCGGGCGGCGGGCGTTCGCTCCTCAGGGCTCCGGCCCGACGGCGCCGCCACCTGGCTCGGTTGAGCCCCTTTCCCGCCGAGCCCACCGGTTCTCGGTGCCGGGGATCCCGCCGCTGTCGGCGCGGCTGCAGGTCTGCCCCCAGCCGCGCGCCCGCGGCCGTTCCGTGAGCTGTGCCCGGCCGGCCCGTGCTGGCAGCGCTACGGCAGGTCAGTGCGGGCGACTGGCGGCGATGGGCACCGGAGCCGAGCCGCCGATGCCGGTCCGGCCGCCCGCAGCCGACGGGATCGCGGCACCCACGCGCGCGTGCTACGATCGGCTCGCGGCGGGCGGGCACGGCGGCCCGGCCGGCCGGCGGCGCGCGATCTCGCTGGCGGGGGATGGGGCGATGGGACACGGGGCCGCACCCGGCGCGCGCCTCCGGCTGGCCGACCTGCTGGCCGCGCTCTCCCTGGTGACCGATCTCGGCATGGCCTTCCCGCCGGGGGAGGCGCTGCGCGCCTGCCTCGTCGCCACCGGCCTGGCCCGCCGCCTGGGCCTCCCCGAGCGCGACGCCGGCGACGTCTATTACACGACACTGTTGAAATTCGTCGGCTGCACCGCCTACGCGCATGAGGAGGCCCTGCTGGTGGGCGGCGACGACGTCGCCGTGCGCGGCGGCGGGGCGGCGGTCGATTTCGCCAATCCGCGCGAGGCGCTCGCGTTCCTGCTGTTCGGGATGGGCCCCGGGCGGGGGCCGCTCGGCCGCGCGGGCCGGGTCGCCCGGGTGCTGGCGGGGGGCGAGCGCTGGGACCACGAGCAGAAGACCGCCCACTGCGAGGTCGCCGCCGCGCTGGCCCGGCGCCTGGGGCTGACGCCGGGCGTCCAGCGGGCGCTCGCCGAGATCTTCGAGCGCTGGGACGGCAAGGGCGGGCCGCACAAGCTGGCCGGCGAGGCGGTGGCCCTGCCAGCGCGCGTCGCGCAGGTCGCCCAGGCGGCGGTCCTGTTCGACCGACTCGGCGGCCCGGAGGCCGCGGTCGCGGTGGTGCGGCGGCGGGCGGGCGGCGCGCTCGACCCGGCGCTCGCCGCGGCGTTCGCCCGGCACGGGCCGGCCCTGCTCGCGGAGGTGGCCGCGGCCGACGCCTGGAAGGCGCTGCTGGACGCCGAGCCCGAGCCGCGCTACTGGCTCGCCGGGCCGCGGCTCGACGACGTGGCGCACGCCTTCGCCGACGTGGTCGACCTGAAGCTCCCGTTCACGCGCGGCCACTCGTCGGGCGTCGCCGCGCTGGCGGAAGCGGCGGCGCGCGCGCTCGGCTGCGACGAGGGGCAGGTCGCCGCGGTGCGGCGGGCCGGCCTGCTGCACGACCTGGGCCGCGTCGGCATCCCCAACGGCCTGTGGGAGAAGCCCGGCCCCCTGACGGCCGCCGAGTGGGAGCGGGTTCGGCTGCACCCCTACCACAGCGAGCGGATCCTCGCCCGCTCGCCGGCCCTGGCCCCCCTGGCGCCGCTCGCGGGGATGCACCACGAGCGCCAGGACGGCTCCGGGTATCACCGCCAGGTCGGCGGGGCGCAGGTGCCGCTCGGCGCGCGCCTCCTCGCCGCCGCCGACGTCTACCAGGCGATGACCCAGGGGCGGCCGTACCGGCCGGCGCACGCCCCGGAGGCGGCCGCGGCGCACCTCACCGCCGAGGCGGCGCGCGGGCGGCTCGACGGCGAGGCCGTCCGCGCGGTCCTCATGGCGGCCGGGCACGCCCCGGCCGGCCCGCGCCGCCCCTGGCCGGCCGGGCTGAGCGACCGCGAGGTCGCGGTGCTGCGGCTGATCGCGCGCGGCGCCTCCTACCGCGACGTGGCGCGCGACCTCGCCATCGCGCCCAAGACGGCCGAGCACCACATCGAGCACATCTACGACAAGATCGGCGTCTCCTCGCGCGCGGCCGCCGCGATGTTCGCCATGGAGCACGACCTGCTGGCGAAGTGAGCGCGGGGGATGGGGTAAATCCCCGATGCGGCGCGCGCGCGCCGCGCCTATGCTGCCTCCATGGCGACCCCACCGGGAGAGGGTCGCACACACCCGAAGGAGGCGGCGTCCATGATCGCCCTCCGTTCCTGTAGAGGAGATGGGATGATGACCATGCCCGTTCAACCGTCCACGGTCCGCGTCAACGGCGTCGACCTCGCCTACGTCGAGCGGGGGCGCGGCGCCCCGGTGCTCTTCGTCCACGGCAGCCTCGGCGACTACCGCCTGTGGGGCGGCCAGCTGGCGCCGTTCGCCGAGCGGCACCGGGCCGTCGCCTACAGCCGCCGCTACCACTGGCCCAACGCGCAGCCGGGCGAGGGGGCGACCTACCCGCTCGCGCAGCACGTCGCCGACCTCGGCGCGCTGATCGAGGCGCTCGGGCTGGCCCCCGCCCACGTCGTCGGCTCGTCCTACGGCGCGCTGACGGCGCTGACCTTGGCGGCCGAGCGGCCGGCCCTGGTCCGCTCCCTGGTGCTGGGCGAGCCGCCGCTGCTCCCGTGGTTGGCGGGGCTGCCCGGCGGGCCGGCGCTCCTCGAGGCGTTCATGGCGGCCGCCTTCGGGCCGGCGCAGCGGGCCTTCGCGCGGGGCGAGGCGGAGATGGGCATCCGGCTCTTCCTCGACGGGGTCGTCGGCGCGGGCACGTTCGACCGGTTGCCGCCCGAGCTGCGCCGGGCGGTGCTGGACAACGCCGCGGCGATGCGCGCGGAGACCGTCACCCGGCCGGAGGGGTATTTCCCCGCCCTGTCCGCCGCAGACGTGGGCCGCCTGGCCACGCCCACGCTCCTGGTCCAGGGCGAGGTGAGCCCCCCCATGTTCGGGCGCATCACGGAGGCGTTGGCGCGCGCGCTCCCCGATGCCGAGCGGGCGACGATCCCCGCCGCCTCGCACCTCATGCATGTGCAGGACCCGCCGGCGTACAACGCGGCGGTGCTCGCCTTCTTCGCCAGGCACTGAGCGGTGTCGACGATACGGTGCAACGAGGGCCCCCGGAGTTAGGAACGACCCCCATCCCCGAACTGGTCCCATAGTGCATGACGCGAGAGGAGGCTCCGCGATGCAGATCCGTACCGAGAGCACGGGAACGGTCCCGGTCAACGGGGCCGAGCTGCACTACGAGCGGCGCGGCGGCGGCCCGCCCGTCCTGTTCATCTCGGGCGCCACCGGCGACGCCGGCCATTTCACGGCGGTCGCTAACCTGCTCGCCGACGAGTTCACCGTCGTCACCTACGACCGCCGCGGCAACTCCCGGAGCCCGCGCCCGGCCGGCTGGGTGACCACGTCGCCCGCCGAGCAGGCCGACGACGCGGCAGGGCTGCTCGGGGCGCTGGGGCTGACGCCGGCCGCAGTGGTCGGCACGAGCGGCGGGGCAATCATCACCCTGGCCTTACTGCTGCGCCAGCCCGAGGTCGTGCGCGGCGCGGTCCTGCACGAGCCGCCGTTGCTGGCGACGCTGGCGCACCCGGAGGAGGTCATGGCCGTCCTCCAGCCAACCATCGAGCGGGGGATGGCGGCGGGCGGACCGCGCGGCGCGGTGGAGGCGTTCGTGCGCTTCGTGGCGGGCGACGCGACCTACGAGCGGCTCGACCCGGGCCTGCGCGAGCGGATGCTAGGGAACGGCGAGACCCTCTTCGGGGTCGAGTTCGGCAAGCTGGAAGTGTACCGCCCCGCCGACGCCGCCCTGGCCGCCGTGCGCCGCCCGGTGCAGGTCCTGGCCGGCACCGAGAGCCCGCCCTTCCTCGTCGAGACGTCGCGCTGGCTGGCGGCGCACCTCAACGTCGCCGTCGGCGTGCTCCCCGGCGGGCACGCGCCGTATTTCGACCGGCCGGCCGCGGTCGCGGCGGCCCTCCGGCCGTACCTGGCCGCGTGGGGCGCGGCGGCCTGATACGCCCGCGCTGAGCTGCACCTGGCGGCTTGGGGCGAAACTCGGACGTCGTACCAGATGCAACAGAGCGGAGGAAGACCGTGGCGACAACGGCGACGATCGGCGTCAACGGGACGCGGCTCTACTACGAAGCGGCGGGCGACGGGCCGCCGCTGCTCTTCATCCACGGGATGTGCGGGGACGCCGGCGTCTGGGCGGACCAGGTGCGGCGGCTCTCGCCCCGCTTCCGCTGCGTCGCCTACGACCGGCGCGGCCACTC
>DASSSV010000495.1:0-4686 GCA_035708265.1 Thermomicrobiales bacterium
GCGCTGGCGGCGAACCCGTCGGTGCGGCTCTTCGTCGACCGCGCCGGGTTCGCCCGGCCCGACTCCGCCCTGACGCCCGCGAACGCCGCCGCGGTCGCCGCCGTCTGCGCGCGCCTCGACGGGCTGCCGCTGGCGCTCGAGCTCGCGGCGGCGTGGGTGGCGCACCTCCCGGTCGGCGAGCTCGCGGCGCGCCTGGACGACGCGCCGCGCCTCCTGGCCGGCGCGGGCCGGGTGGCGCCGGACCGGCAGCGGACGCTGCGGGCGACGCTCGACTGGAGCGTCGCGCTCCTCACCCCCGCCGAGCGCGCGCTGCTGGCGCGCCTGGCCGTCTTCGCGGGCGGCTGGACGCTGGCGGCAGCCGAGGCGGTCTGCCCCGACGACGCGCTGCCGGCCGGCGAGATCCTGCCGCTGCTGGCCGCGCTCGTGGACCAGTCGCTAGTGCAGGTCGAGGCGGGCGCGGGCGACGAGGTGCGCTACCGCCTGCTGGAGCCGGTGCGGCAGTACGCGGCGGAGCGTCTGGCGCGGGAGCCGGCCGGGCCGGGCCTCGAGGCCGCCTTGCGGGTGCGCCACGCGGCGTACTTCCTCGCCCTCGCCGAGGCGGCCGGGCCGGAGTTGTTCGGCCCGGCGCAGCCGGTGTGGCTCGCGCGGCTGGAGGCGGAGCACGACAACCTGCGCGCGGCCCTCCGCCGGGCGCTCGCGCGCGGCGAGGCGACGGTCGCGCTGCGCCTGGCGAGCGCGCTCGGCGAGTTCTGGACGACGCGCGAGCACGGGCGCGAGGGGCGGCGCTGGCTCGAGGCGGCGCTCGCGGCGGGTGGCGGGGCGGCGCCCGCGTGGCGGGCGCCCGCGCTGGCCGGCCAGGGCTACCTCGCCTGGAAGATGGGCGACTACCCCGCCGCCCGCGCGGCGGCCGAGGAGGCACTGGCGCTCGCGGGCGAGGCGCGGGATCCGGCGGCGGGCGCCGCCGCCGAGCGGGTCCTGGGGCTGGTCGCGGCCAATCGGGGCGACGTCGTGGCCGCGGTGGCGCACTACGACGCGGCCCTGGCGCTCCTCGGGCCGAACCCCGCGCCGCCGCGCGCCGTGGAACTGCTCAACGACCTGGCGCTCTCCGCCCGCGAGCGGGGGGACGCCGCGCGCGCGGTGGCCTACCTCGAAGAGGCGCTGCGCCTGCTCCGCCCGGCCGGGAGCCCCGCTCAGACGGCCAGGACGCTGATCAACCTCGCTTTCCTGGCGTTCGCGGCACGGGAGTATCCCCGGGCGGGGGCGCTGCTGCGGGAGGCGCTCCCGCTGTGCCGGCGCGCGGGCGCCTGGCGCATGGCCGGCCAGTGTCTCCTCAACATCGGCTGGATCGCCTATCGGTCGGGGGAGTACGCGGAGGCGGCCGCCGCCTACGCCGACGGGCTGCGGCTGGTGCGCCACAGCGGCAGCCCGCGCGACGTCGTCGCGGCCGTCTACGGGCTGGCGCTGGTCGCCTGGGGGCAAGGGACGTTGCAGCGGGCCGCGCTCCTGCACGGCGCGGTCGCGGCGCAGCGCGAGGCGTTCGATTGCCCCCTCACCGACGCCGACCGCGCCCTGCTCGCCGATCGCCTCGACCTGACCCCGCTGCGCGCCGGCCTCGGAGAAGACGCCTTCGCGGCGGCCTGGGCGGCGGGGTACGCCCTGTCGCTGGAGGGCACCATCGCCGCAGCGCTGGCCGACGCGCCCGCTTCTCGCAACCGGGAACGCTGAGCCGGGCCCGACATCCGCCCCGGTTTCCCCGCTGCTTCCCCGCCCCCCCGGCGCCACCAAAAGACTTCCAGATTCTTTCCAGATCCGCCCGCTAAGCTGGCCCGGTACGGACGACACGACGGCAGGCGCGGCGGGGGAGGCTGATGGCCAAGCGGTACGGCGCATTCGTGGTGCGCTACTGGTGGCTGGCGCCCGGCGCCGTGCGCGTCGAGGTCGAGCACGTCCAGTCGGGGGAGCGCGTGCGCGTCGGGTCGCTGGCGGCGGCGCTCGCCTGGCTGGAGGGGCAGGTGGCCCCGCCGGAACCGCGCGCGCCGCCCGGCCCGCCTGGCGGCGCGGCGGCCGGCGCGGCCGCGCCCCCGGACCGCGGACCGTGAGTCGTACCCGAAAGGAGGACGCCGATGGCGCTCGCCCTGCTGCTCGCCCGCCTCGCCCTCGCCGCCGTCTTCGCGGTCGCAGGCCTCGCCAAGCTCGCCGACCTGCCCGGCTCGCGCCGGGCGGTGCGCGGGTTCGGCATGCCGGAACCGCTCGCCCGGCCGCTCGGGCTCCTGCTGCCGCCGGCCGAACTCGCCGTCGCCGCCGCCCTCGTCCCGCGGGCCTCGGCGCGCTGGGGCGCCCTCGGGGCGCTCGCCCTGCTACTGGCCTTCTGCGCCGCCATCGGCGTCAACCTGGCGCGCGGCCGCGCGCCGGAGTGCCATTGTTTCGGCCAGCTCCACTCGGCGCCGGCCGGGTGGCCGACCCTCGCGCGCAACGCGGCGCTCGCCGCCCTCGCCGGCGGCGTCCTCTGGTACGGCCGGGCGGATGCCGGGGCGAGCGCGGTCGGCTGGGCAGCCGGGCTGGCGCCGCGGGAGGCGGCGGTCCTGGCGGTCGGCGCGGCCCTCGTCGTCGCGGTCGCGGGCGAGGGGTGGCTGCTCCTGCACGTGCTCCGGCAGAACGGCCGGCTCCTCGCGCGCGTCGAAGCGCTCGAAGCCGGCGCCACTGCGGCCGCGCCGGGCGCGCCCCAAGCGGCCGGCCTGCCCGTCGGGAGCCCCGCGCCCGCCTTCCAACTGCCGGGGCTGTACGGCGAGACCCTCACGCTCGACGCGCTGCGCGCGCCGGGCAAGCCAGTCGTCCTCGTCTTCTCCGACCCCGGCTGCGGCCCCTGCAACGGGCTCATGCCCGACCTCGGCCGCTGGCAGCGCGAGGAGGCGGCGCTCACCGTCGCGGTGCTCAGCCGGGGGACGGCGGCAGCCAACCGGGCCAAGAGCGTCGAGCACGGCCTGAGCCGGGTGCTGCTGCAGGCCGACCGCGAGGTGGCAGCCGCCTACCGCGCGGCCGGCACGCCGAGCGCGGTCCTGATCCGGCCCGACGGGACGATCGGCGGCGCGCTGGCGCAGGGCGCGGGGGGGTCCGCGCGCTGATCGCGCGCGAGACCGGCCGGCCGCTCCCCCAGTACGGCGCGGGCACGCCGCTCCCGCTCGCCCCGCCGCGCCCTGCCGCCGCGCCGGGCGAGTCCGCGCCCGCGTTCAGCCTGCCGGACCTGGACGGCCGGACGATCGATCAGACCGCGCTCCGCGGCGCCGCCACGCTGGTCCTCTTCTGGAACCCCGGGTGCGGCTTCTGCCGGCGGATGCTCGCGGACCTCAAGGCGTGGCGGGCCGACCCGCCGCCGGGCGCGCCCCGGCTGCTCGTCGTCTCGGCCGGCACGGCGGAGGCGAACCGGGCGGACGGCCTCGCCGCGCCGGTGCTGCTGGACGACTCCTTCGCCGTCGGGCGGGCGTTCGGCGCGACCGGCACGCCCTCGGCGGTCCTGGTGGACGCGGACGGCCGCATCGCGTCGGAGGTCGCGGTCGGCGGGCCGGCAGTGCTGGCGCTGGCGGGCGCCGGGGCGCCGGCGGGCCGGCGTTAGGGCCGCGTCGCGGATGGAGGCTACGACATGGACGAGCGACGCTTCGACGACCTGACCCGCGCGCTGGGGCGCGCGACCACGCGGCGCCAGGTGCTCAAGGGGCTGCTCGGCGGGCTGGCCGCCGCGCTCGTGCCCGCCGTGATCGCGCGCGACGCCGCGCCGGCCGCCGCCGCCCCGCCGCCCGCTGGGACCCCACCTCCGCCGTGCGACAACGCCTCGCAGGCATTGTGCGACGAGCGGGCGACACGGTTCCAGCAGGTCATGATCAACCAGTGTGCGGGCTTAACGACCCCGACGGAGTCCCCGCAAGGCGCCTTCGCCGAGGTACAAGCTTGCCTCAATGCGGCGGCCATCGTGGGAGCGAAGCTCCACCGCGAGTGCCGCCAGATCGTCCCGTGCGACGCCGCCAAGTGCCAGCACTGCACCGATGCCGGTTGCCAATCGACTTGCGTGGCCCCGGCGACCTGCAACGGCAGCGGCGGATGTGTCTGCCCGAACGGCCAGCCGGCGTGCAACGGCCAGTGCCCCGACCTCCAGACCGACCCGGCCAACTGCGGCGCGTGCGGCCACGCCTGCCCGGCCGGCAGCACCTGCGTCGCGGGCGTCTGCTGCGTCGGCGCCGGCGGCGCCTGCGCGACGACGAGCGACTGCTGCTTCGGCCAGTGCAACAACGGCCACTGTTGTTTGCCCGACGGCGGCTTCTGCGCCACGGGGAGCGACTGCTGCTCCGGCAAGTGCGGCTCGGACGGCAAGTGCTTCACCTGCGTGCAGGACGGCCAGTCCTGCACCGCCGACGCCCAGTGCTGCTCGGGGAGCTGCGGGCCGGGCGGCACCTGCGGCGCCTGCGCCGGGACCGGGCAGCCCTGCACCCAGTGGGACCAGTGCTGCGGCGACGACAGTTGCTACGACAACAGCACCCCCGGCAACCCTGGCTGCACCCAGGTAGTCTGCGGCGGCATCACCTGCCCCAAGCCGTCGCAGCCCTACCACAAGGCGATCTGCAATACCTGCGGCCCGACGCCGGTGTGCGACATCGGGTGCTTCGCGACTACGTCCTTCGACTCTCAGACAGGGAT
>DASSSV010000496.1:0-3107 GCA_035708265.1 Thermomicrobiales bacterium
CGAACGCGACGTAGGTCGGCGGGCCGCCGCCGGGGGGCGGGGGACCGTCGATCTCGCGCAGGCCGGCGCTCGTTGCGACCCGGCGCGCGGCGGCGACCTGCGCGGCGAAGTCGGCGCGTTCGGTGTCGCGCGGGACGATCAGCAGCAGCGGGCCGGATGGTAGCGCCGTGCCGGCCACGGGCAGTTCGCGGAGCGGCGCCTGCGCGGAGGCGAAGACGAGCGTCTCGTCGGCCAGGTACTCGCGCGGCACGTAGGCGACGAGCGCCGGGTCGCGGTCGCGCGCCGCGGCGACGGCGTAGCCGGCGCGCGCCTCGCCGACGTAGAACTTGCCGAGGACGCGCGGATCGCCGGGCATCCGCACGAAGTAGATCCAGAGGTTGATCGCCGCCGCCAGCGCCAGCGCGAGCCCGGCCGCGGCCATAACCGCCGTCCGCAGCGCCGGGCGCGACACGCCGCTCGCCAGCAGCCGCCAGCAGGTGACGAAGCCGAGCGCGGCCAGCAGATAGGCGGCGGGCGCGGCGTCCTGCGCGCGCACCGCGCTCGGCGCGTCCACCGAGACGATGCTGGGTACGAGCATCGTCGCCATCCAGAGCAGGACGAACGCCGCCGCGAAGTTCCCCCCAAGCGCCAGCGCGATCGCAATGGCGACGCCCGCCGCGAAGCAGACGCCGGTGACGGCGTCGAGCATCGGCCAGCCGGGCATGTGGTGGCGCGCGTTCGGCTCCCCCCGATAGTTGAACATCACCAGGTGCTTGCCGATGTTCCGCTCCAGCGCCTCGACCGCCGTCTCGCCTTCGCGATACTCGGGCGTGAGGATGAAGACCTGGTCGGAGCGCTTGAAGAAGAGGTCGGGGTGCTCGACGGCGTACGCGCCGAGCGGCGCCAGCGCGAGGAGCGCCACGACGACGGCGAGCGCCAGCCCCGGCAGCGCGCGTCGCAGGAAGGCGAGGCGGTGCCGCGCGATCAGCACGAGGACCGCCAGCGCGAGCACGACCGCGGCGAAGCGGCCGGGGTAGTAGCCGTAGGCCGCCAGCGCGCCGCAAAGCCCGGCGAGCGCGAAGAAGGGCCAGGCCCGCCGGCCGGTGCGCAGCGCCAGCACCGCGCGCAGGAAGCAGTAGAAGGCCAGCAACGTGCAGAGGGTCGTCGGCGCGGTGTCGAAGGCCAGGCGGTCGATGCTCACCCGCCACGACCCGACAGCCGCCAGGAAGGCCGCCGCGATGGCGATGCGCGGGCCCCAGAGCCGGCGCGCCACGCCGTAGAGCGCCGCCACCGTCAGGACGCCCGCCGCCGCGGTCACGCCGCGCAGCGTCGTGACGCCGACGCCGAAGACGCGGAACGCCAGCGCGATGACTCCGGGGTAGAGGCCGGGCAGCGAGATGTTCGGGACGTAGACCGGGCGGTAGGCGGGGTCCTGGAGGATGTGCAGCGCCTCCAGGCCATGCCGCGCCTCGTCCCGCCACATCCCGAAGGGGATATCGTGCAGCCCGGCGAAGCGCGCCCAGGCGGCCAGGACGACGATGCCGGCGAGCGCGAGCCATTCGGCCGGGCGCACCGCCGTCGGGTCGGCGGCGTCGCCGCGCAGCGCCGGGAGATCCTGCAGGTCCCACCAGGCCAGCGACGGCCCGGCGCCGTGTCCGGCGAGCGCGACCAGCACCAGCGCGAGGCCCAGCCCGTAGAGGACCGCGACGGCCGGCGACCCCCGCCCCGCCGTCAGCACTACCTGCGCGATCGCCGCCGCCGCGAGCCCGGCCGCCGCCAGCCCCGGCGCCCGGATGCCGGCCCGTCGGTGGGCCAGCGCCGCCGCGTCGCGGGCCAGCGCCAGGAGGTCGCGCCGCCCGACCCAGAGCGCCGCCGCGCCGAGCGCCAGCAGCGCCAGGTGGACGTATTGCCAGAAGGCCACGCGCGCCGCCAGCGCGACCGCCGTCATGACGAGCGCAACGCCGAGGCCGAGCGCCCCGGCGCGCCAGGCGCGGCGCAGCGCCGCCAGCCCGAGCAGGTACGCCAGCGCCACCGCGCCGAACCACCGCAGCCACGCGCCCGCGGGCGGCAGCGCCGGCCCGGCGCCCGCGCCCTGCACCAGCCGCGCCGGGCCGAGGACCGCGACGCCGAGGACGCGCTTGTCGCCGGGCGGCGTGAAGGTGTCGGAGCGGATCGTCACGGCCGTGTCGACCGGCCCGGCCGCGCCTCGACCGGCCGGATACCCGTGGACCGCCTGCCCGCCGACCACCTGCGTGCCGGCGTCGGACCCGTTCACCGAGACCGCGACATGGACCGGCGCCGCGCCGGGCGGGCGGCTCGCCGCGAGGTCGAGCTCGACGGTGAGCGGGCGGTTCGCCGGGAAGGCCAGCCCGGCCGCGTGGAAGACGAACGCCGATTCCTGGTCGGTCCAGCGGTAGGGGATGCCGGCCGGGTTGCGCTCGCGGTCGTTGAAGCCGATCGTCGCCGCGAGGTCATCCGGCGCGCCGACGACGACCGTCGCGGTCAGCGGCCGGGCGTAGGTGACGAGCAGCAGGAGCGCCGCGACGACGGCGAGGGCGAGCGGCGCCAGGGGCGCGACGGCCGCAGGGGGGATGCGGACCGGTGCGCGGCGCGCGGGCCGGCGCCGCCGCGCGGCTACCGCCGCCGGCTCGCGCCGCAAGATCGCCACACCGTCTCCGGGTTCGTCAGAGCGTCACCCCACCGCGTGCGCCGCCTCCGGGCGGCCGGACCAGCGCAGAGTGTAGTCGCCGCGCCGGTCGGGCGTCAAACGGGGCGCCGTCGGCGATCAGCCGGCAGCCGGTAGTCGGCGGAGTACCTGCCGGCTGCCGGCTCAGAACGCCGCGAGCCAGCCCACGGCCAGCGCGATCGTGCCGACGATGAGGAGGCCGAAGACGGTGCGGTAGGCGTCCTCCTGACCGCGGCGGAGGCGCACGACGAGCCAGCCGGCTAGCGTCGTCGCGAGCGAGACGGCGAGGCCGGGCCAGAACCAGCGCCAGCGATATGGCAGCGCCAGGCCGAGCAGCAGCCCGACCGCCGCCGGCAGCAGCGCCGCGACCCAGAGGAGCGCCGCGGCCCGCCGCCGGCCGAGGCGCTGGACGATCCCGCCGACCCCCCGCGCGGCGTCGTCG
>DASSSV010000497.1:0-6883 GCA_035708265.1 Thermomicrobiales bacterium
TGAACTCCATGAACGTCTGCGCGCCGAGCATCCGCTGGCGCGGCGCGGCGCCGGGTGCCGGCGCGAACGTGGTGGCGCTCATGTCCGAAGCTCCCGGCCGGTGAGGTCGAGGAAGACGTCCTCCAGCGTGCGCCGCTCGACAGCGAGGTTCTCGGCGAGGACGCCCTGGCCCGCGCACCAGGCCGTCAGCGTCGCGAGCAACTGCGGGTTCACGTCACCGGTGACGAGGTAACGCCCCGGTTCCTCCTCGGTCGCGAACGAGCCCTCCGGCAGGGCCGCGACCAGCGACTCCAGCCGCAGCCCGGCCGGTGCTCGGAAGCGGATCTGCCCCTCCGCTCCGGAGCGGGTGAGCTCGGCGGGAGAACCTTCCGCGACGACGCGACCCCGGTCCATCACGACGACGGTGTCGGCGAGCTGCTCCGCCTCGTCCAGGAAGTGGGTGGTGAGCACGACGCTCACGCCGTCGGCGCGCAGCTTGCGGATGAGCTCCCAGGTGCCGCGGCGGGCCTGCGGGTCCATGCCGGTCGTCGGCTCGTCGAGGAAGACGAGCGCCGGGCGGCCGACGAGCGCGAGCGCGAGCGCGAGGCGGCGCTTCTGGCCGCCGGAGAGGCGGCGGCAGCGGGTCGTCGCGGCGGATGTGAGACCGACCCGCGCCAGGAGTTTGTCGGGGTCGGCCGGGTCGGGGTAGAAGTTGGCGTAGAGGGCGAGGATGCCGCGCGCGGTCAGGCCGGGGTGCAGGCCGTCCTGCTGGAGCATCACGCCGATGCGCAGTTTCAGTTGGCGGGCGTCGCGGCGCGGGTCGAGGCCGAGGACGCGGACCGAGCCGCGGTCGGGCGCGCGGTAGCCCTCCAGGATCTCCAGCGTCGTCGTCTTGCCGGCGCCGTTGGGCCCGAGGAGAGCGAAGACCTCGCCCGGCCGGACCGTGAAACTCAGCCCATCCACCGCCTGCGTCGAGCCATACGCCTTCGCCAACTGCTCGATCACGACCGCCGGCTGCCGGTCCAGGTCGCCCGCCGCCCCGTCCAGTTCGATCACGCCCCGCCCCGCTCCGTCGCTCCCGCCGCATTCCCACCACGCGCGGCGCGCACTTGACATTATCCCACGGAGTAGCCGGTAGCCGGTAGGCGTGGGGCGTCTGCGGCGCGCGAAGGCCGGCCGGCGCGGCCTGGACGTGGGTCTCGTCTCACCCCGCACCGGCGGATTTCGCGGTGGGGCGCCCGCGTGCGGGCCCGCCATTCAGGCGCGGTCTCAACCGCCCGCCTGCCCTCGACAGAAACACTCCCCCGGAACCCCCGCTCGCCTCTATGGCGCGGCCGTCGGTTCGGCGGTCGGCGAGGCCGGGTGCGCGGGGCTGGCGGACGGCGAGGCGTTCGGCGTCGGGACCGGCGTCGGGATCGGGGTTGGCGGCGCGCCGGCCGGTGCCTGGAAGGGCTCGTGGGCCGGGGTCGGCGTCGCCGGCAGCGTCGACGTGATCTTCAGCTGCGCCTCCTGGGCGTCGAGCCAGTTCTGGTAGGCGCTGTCCTTGAGCTGCTGGAGCATCCCCTGGGTCAGCGGCCGCGCGTCCTCCTTGGCGACGACCTTGATGAGGTGCCAGCCGAACTTCGACTGCACCGGCTGGCTGACCTCACCGACCGGCAGCGAGAAGGCGGCCTGCTCGAACGGTGGGGTCATCACCCCGCGCGGGAACCAGCCGAGGTCGCCGCCGTTCGGCGCAGTCGTCGTGTCGATGCTCTTGGTGCGCGCGACCGTCTGGAAGTCCTGCCCGCCGTCGACGATGTCCTTGCGCGCCGCGTCGGCGGCGTCCTTGGTGGCGAAGAGGATGTGGTAAGCGTGGACCTGCGGCTGCACCGCCTTGATCTCGCCCTGGAGTTTGTCGGTCGCCTTCTGCTGCGCGACCGCGGGCCGGGCGACGAGGCGGATGTAGTCGTCGCGGCTCATGCCGGCCGCCTGGCCGAGACTCTGGATGTACTGGCCGAAGGTGGCGGTCGAGGTCGCCAGCGCCTGCTCGCGGTTGGGCGTCGCGGAGGGCACCGGCGTCGCCGCGGCCGGCGTGGCCGGGGTCGCGGCGGGCGACGCGGGCGTGGCGGGCGTCGCCGGCGTGCCGGGGGTGCCCGGCGTCCCCGGTGTGCCCGGTGTCCCGGCCGCGCGCGGGGTGCCGGGCGTGCCGTGGGGCGTGGCCGAGGCCGCCGCCTCGGCGGTCGCCGTCTGCGTGGCCCAGGCCGCGGCGGTCGGGTTGAGCGTCGGCGAGGGCGTCGGCGTGTTGATCGGCACCGGCGCGAAGTTCTCGGCCACGTACTGCTGTACATCGGCGTCGGTGACGCTGAGGCCGAGCGTGCCGAGGCGCTGCTGCACCACGACGTTGTCGATCATCTGCTGGAGCGTCTGCGGGTCGACCGGCGAGTCCTTGACCGTCTGGAGCTGCTGCTGCAGCGTGGTGACGTAGGAGGCGTACTGCGGGTTCTGCGCCGCGAAGAACTGGTACTGCTGGATCTGACTGACCAGCGTGTACTTGCGCAACTTCCAGTAGTCGCCGCGGGTGATGGCGGTGCCGTTGACCGAGGCGAGCGCCTGGCGCGGGCGGACGATGAACTCGTAGATCGCGCCGCCCGAGAGGAGCCCGACGACGAGGACGGTGACGACGATGATCACGGAGATGAGCAGGCGGCGCTGCCGCGCCTCGCGTTCGCGGCGGGACAGGCGCCGCGGTTGGCGCATCGGCACGCGGTCGCGCCGGTCACGCCAGTCGCGCCAGAATCGCATCACCACCCGTGATCTGCTCCTTCGCGGCCCGCACAGACAGGCGCGAGGCGACCAGGCGCGGTGGCCCGGACGGGCCGGATCCCGCCCCCCTGGTCGCCCCGCCCCGCCCTACGGGCGGCCGTGCGACGACGTGAACGGCAGCAGCGCCATGTGCCGCGCCCGCTTGATCGCCACGGTCAGCGAGCGCTGGTGCTTGGCGCAGGTGCCGGTCTTGCGCCGCGGCTCGATCTTCGCGCGGTCCGACACAAACCGGCGCAGCCGCGGCACGTCCTTGTAATCGACTTCGCCGATCTTGTCGACGCAGAACTGGCAGACCTTGCGGCGCGGGAAGTAGCGCCCGCCGCCCCCGCCGAAGCGCCGGCCCCGGCCGCCGGGGCGCTCGCCGCCCGGGCGCCCGCCCGGTCGGTCACCCCCCGGCCGGCCGGCCGGCCGCTCGCCGGCCGGGGCCTCGCCCCGCTCGCCCTGCGCCGTCGCCGGCCGCTCGGCCAGCGTCGCCCGTTCGTCCACTGGTGGTCCTCCCTCTCGCACGCGGAACCGGCCCGCCCCGAATACGGCCGCGCGATACACGCAGCCGCCCACCGGCGGCGGGCCGGGGTCGCTCAGTCCTTAGAACGGCACATCGTCCAGGTCGGATTCGTCCTCGCGCTCGGCGATGCGCCGGTTCGGGCGGCCGGCCGCGCCTGCCGGCGCCATCCCGGCGCCGCGCTCGTCGCCGCCGTAGTCGGGCGTGTCGCCGCGACTGCCGAGCATGATCATCTCGTTGGCGACGATCTCGACCGCGGTGCGCTCGATGCCGTCCTTGTCGGTGTACTTGCGCGACTGCAGCCGGCCCTCGATGTAGACCTGGCTGCCCTTGCGCAGATACTTGTCGCAGGTCTCGGCCAGTTTCTCCCAGGCCGACACCCGGAACCACTCGGTCTCCTCGGTCATGTTCCCGTCGGGCCCGCGCCGGTTGCGGTTGACCGCGACCGTGAAGTTGGTCACCGCCGTGCCGGACGGCGTGAAGCGCATCTCGGGGTCGCGCCCGAGGTTGCCGATGATCTGGACCTTGTTCAACCCGCGTACCATCGCCTGCCCTCCTGCGTCGTCACTCACCAACCCACCGTCTCGAACAAGGCAGCGAGGATACCTCGTTACTCGTCTTCGTCCCCCTGCTTCACGACCATGTGCCGGAGCACGCGGTCGTTCAGCTTGAGATTGCGCTCGATCTCGATCACGCGCGGCGCGTTGGCCTTGAAGTGGTAGAGCGCGTAGAAGCCGTCGCGCAGATCCTGGCCGTTGTGGCGGATCGGGTAGGCCAGCCGGCGTCGCCCCCAGGGGTTCTCCTTCAGGATTTCGTTGACTTCGCCGCCGATCCCGGTGATGTAGCCGCTGACCTGGTCGAGCGCGCCGGTCAGCTCCTCCTCGGCCGTCTGGGGCGTGATGACGACCATCATCTCGTAGTTGCGCAAGGGGCTCGTCCTCCTTCCTCCGGGTATGCTCCTGGTCCGCGGCCACCGTTGCGCGCTGGCGTCGCGGCGAGGGGCAGAAAGGAAATGTGTAATAGCGGCGCGCGCAAACGGCGCGCCGCGCCAGCAGGGAGTATAGCAGAGGCCCGGGGGGGCGACAACCGCGCGGGACGTGGGGCGTGGGCCGTTGGCGTCTATTTGTCGGGGCCGGCCCGCGCATCGGCCCACGGCCCCGCGGGGCCGGTGGCCCGGATGCCGCCGCCCGGTCCCGCGCCGGATTCCACGCCCCACTGCCTACGGCCCACGCCCCACGCTCCCGTGCGCGCCGCGTTGCCACCCCCCGCCTTCGGTGCGAGACTGGCCCCCGGCCGCTGATGGCCGGGACCTGTCTGCGTGCAACGAGGAGGAGGGCGGCGATGGCGAGCGTGGCGGAGGAGCGGGCGCGAGCGGCGACGCCCGAGGTCGACCCGGCGCTGCTCAAGTCGCTGGAGTGGCGGCTGATCGGCCCCTTCCGGGGCGGGCGCGTCGTGGCGGTCGCCGGCGACCCGGTCCACGACCAGGTCTTCTACTTCGGCTCCACCGGCGGCGGCGTCTGGCAGACGACCGACGGCGGCGTCTACTGGCGCAATGTTTCTGATGGCTACTTCAAGCGGGCGTCGGTCGGCGCCATCGCCGTGGCCGAGTCCGACCCGAACGTCATCTACGTCGGGATGGGCGAGACGACGATCCGCGGCAACGTCTCGCACGGCGACGGCGTCTACAAGTCCACGGACGCCGGCAAGACCTGGCGACATCTCGGCCTCGCCGAGACCAGGAACATCGCCAAGGTGCGCGTCCACCCGCAGAACCCGGATCTGGTCTACGTCGCGGCCTTCGGGCACGCCCACGGCCCGAACCCCGAGCGCGGCGTCTACCGCTCGCAGGATGGCGGCAAGACCTGGGAACTGGTGCTCTTCAGGAGCGACAAGGCCGGCGCGAGCGACCTCGCGATGGACCCGAACAACCCGCGCATCCTCTACGCCGCTTTCTGGGAAGCCTACCGCGGGCCGCACGAGATGGTCAGCGGCGGCCCCGGCAGCGGCCTCTTCCGCTCGGACGACGGCGGGGACACCTGGACCGAGATCTCGCGCAATAAGGGGCTGCCGAAGGGCGTGCTCGGCAAGATCGGCGTCGTCGCCTCGCCCGCACAGGAGGGCCGCGTCTTGGCGATCGTCGAGGCCGAGGACGGCGCGGTCTTCCGCTCCGACGACGGCGGCGACACCTGGGAACGGCTCTGCGAGGATCGCGTGCTGCGCGGCCGCGCCTGGTACTACCACCACATCTACGCCGATCCGCAGGACCCCGACACCGTCTGGGTGCTCAACGTCCCCTGCATGAAGTCCATCGACGGCGGCAAGACCTTCTTCCAGGTGCCGGTGCCGCACGGCGACAACCACGACCTCTGGATCGACCCCAAGAACCCCAAGCGCATGATCAACGGCAACGACGGCGGCGCGACCGTCTCCTTCAACGGCGGCGAGACCTGGTCCACCCTCTACAACCAGCCGACCGCCGAGTTCTACCACGTCACCACCGACACGCGGACGCCCTACTGGGTCTACGGCGCGCAGCAGGACAACACCACGATCAGCCTGCCGAGCCGCTCGCCGATCGCCGGCATCACCCGCGCCGAGAACGTCGAGGTCGGCGGCGGCGAGAGCGGCTACATCGCGGTCCGCCCCGACGACCCCAACATCATCTTCGCCGGCAGTTATCAGGGGATGCTGACCCGCTACGACCACCGCACCGGCCAGCGCCGCAACATCACCGTCTGGCCGGAGGGGACGATGGGCCACGCCGCCAAGGACGTGAAGTACCGCTTCCAGTGGACCTCGCCGACGATCCTCTCGCCGCACGACCCCAACGTCCTCTACACCGGCGGCAACCACGTCTTCCGCTCGACCGACGAGGGCGCGAGCTGGGAGCCGATCAGCCCCGACCTGACGCGCGCCGACGAGGGCAAGCTGGGCCCCTCCGGCGGGCCGATCACGCGCGACAACGTCGGGACGGAGTACTACGCGACCGTCTTCACCATCGCCGAGTCGCCGGTACAGGCCGGCGTCCTCTGGGCCGGTAGCGACGACGGCCTGATCCACGTCACGCGCGACAACGGCCAAAGCTGGCAGAACGTCACCCCGCCCGCCGACCTCCTGCCCGAGTGGGCTCTCATTTCGCTCATCGAGGCGTCGCCGCACGACCCGGCCGCCGCCTACGTCGCGGCCAACCGCTACAAGCACGACGACTTCCGCCCCTACTTCCTGAAGACGGCCGACTACGGGGCGACTTGGACGGCGATCAATACCGGCATCCCGGCCGACGACTTCGCGCGCGCGATCCGCGAGGACCCGAAGCAGCGCGGCCTCCTCTACGCCGGCACCGAGACCGGCGTCTACGTCTCCTTCGACGACGGCGCGCACTGGCAGTCGCTGCGGCTCGACCTGCCGGTCGTCCCGATCCACGACCTCGTCGTCAAGGACGGCGACCTGATCGTCGCGACGCACGGCCGCTCCTTCTGGATCCTCGACGACCTGACGCCGCTGCGCGAGCTGGCGGCCGGCGCCGGGCGGGAGAGCGCCCACCTCTTCCCGCCGCGCCCGACGATCCGCTACCGCACCAACCGCGGCTTCGGACGGCAG
>DASSSV010000498.1:0-6180 GCA_035708265.1 Thermomicrobiales bacterium
TTGACCGGCGTCGGGACGCCGAGATCGCGGCCGAGGCGGACGACCTCGCCCTGGAGCGCCTCGGTCTCCAGCCGCCCGCCGCGCTCGAGGTCGCGCTGGAGGGAGGTCTTCATCGCCGCCGGCAGGCCGTCCACGAAGATCAGCACCCCGGCCGCGGCGTCGGGCCCCAGGGCCACGCCGCTGGCCCGGCCGGCGGCGACCGTCTCGTCGAGCGCCGCGGCCAGCAGTTCGCGCGTGTCGCGCCGGCCGCGCACCTCCCCCACCGGCAACCCGGTCAGCGCGGTGACGCCGGCGAGCGGGGAGAGGAAGATGAACTTCTGCCAGAGGGCCAGCAAGGTGTCGGGCGCGAAGCGCGCCTCCAGCCCGGCCGCGACGAGCGCGGCGACGGCGCCCTCGGCGCGCGGCCGGCCCTCCGGGACGAGCGCGCCGAGGGCGATCCGGGCGAAGGGGCTCGGCTGCTCGATCGTGCCCGGTTCCCCGATCGTGGCCTCGATCTGCGCCGCGCCGGCGAGGACGCGCGCCGCGCCGTAGACCTCGGCGAAGGCGGCGTGGTTGGAGACGCCGTTCTGGAGCGTCAGGATGGCGGTCTCGGGTCCGACCAGCGGCGCGATACCGGCGACCGCGGCGGCGGTGTCGTAACTCTTGACGGCGATCAGGACGAGGTCGGTCGGGGCGGGCGCCTCGGCGGGTTGGTCGGTCGCGCGGACGGGGAGCGCGAAGTCGCCGCTGGCGCTGCGAATGCGCAGCCCACCTTCGCGCAGCGCCGCCAGGTGCGCGCCGCGCGCGATGAAGGTCACGTCGTTGCCGGCCCGCGCCAGCCGCCCGCCGAAGTACCCGCCGATGCCGCCCGCGCCGAAGACCGCGATCCGCATAGCATCCCCTGTCGCAATTGCCTGAGCGATTGCAATCGCCGCGCGCCCGCGGTTGAAACCGCGGCTGGAGGCTCGCTATCGCTCGCCGCGAAACTCGCCGCCGCGGGTTAGGGCGCGGCCCAGCCCGCGCACTCCCCCATCGCCCCATCCCCTCGTCACTCGTCGCTCGTCACTCATCACTCGTCACTCATCACTCGTCTCGCCGCCCTCCCGCCACATGACGTACAACGTCGGCGCGAGGTTGTCCGGCATCCCGGTCGCCGGGTTGACCGCCAGCGGCCAGCGGCCGGCGCGCCGGAGCTCGCCGGCCGCGGCGCGGGCGAGGTCGGGGAAGGCGGCGGCGGGTTGTGCGCGCTGCGCCGCGCGTAGGGCTTCCTCGATCGCGTCGAGCGCCGCCAGGCTCTCGTCGAGGAAGGCGAGGCCGCCGGCGCGGTCGAAGGTCGTCGCGCGCTCCCCGCCGCCGAGGCGGCCGAAGGGGTGCGAGACGTGCAGCGTGGCGAACGGCACCTCGCGCAGCCGGGCGATGCTGGCGCGGGCGTCGCGCACCGAGTGGAAGTAGAGCGGGCCGCTCCCCACGCGCGAGCCGGTGCCTTGCGCGGCGTCGCCGGCGATCAGGACGCCCTCGCGCTCCCAGTAGAGCGCGGTCATGTCGGCGGAGTGGCCGGGGGCGTGGATCGTCCGGAAGACGACGCCATCGCCGAGGTCGATCGTGTCGCCGTCCTCGATCAGTCGCGCCGGCTCTGTCTGCCGGCCGATCGCCGCGTCGAGCGCCGCGTCGAGCCGCGCGACCTCTTCCGGCTGCTCCATCGCGCGCGCCGCCATCGTGTAGTAGCCGTCGAGGTGCGCGTTGCGGTCGCGCAGCAGCGGCGCGCCGAGGCGGTGGATCGTCGCGCCGGCCCGGAAAGCGGCGTTGCCGCCGGCGTGGTCCCAGTGCCCGTGCGTGTTGAGGATCGCCTCGATCGTGTCGAGGTCGGCGCCGCGCGCCCGCAGCGCCGCGCGGATTGGGCCGGGCGGGTGCCCGGCGCCGCCGGTGTCGATCAGCGCCGGGGTCGGCGCGTCGACGTAGTAGGCCATGACGTTGGTGACGCTGTAGGGACAGACGATCGGGTGGACGCGCGCGGGCATCGGCTCCCTCCGTGGGCTGCGGGTCAACTGGTCGCCTCGTCGGTGAAGCGCGTCAAGAGGTCCGCGAAGCGCTCGGGGATCTCGATCGGCGCGGAGTGGCCGACGCCGTGCCAGATCTCCAGGGCGCAGCCGGGGACGCGGGTGAAGAGTTCGACGATGCCGGCGAAGGGGATCACGGTGTCCCGGTCGCCCCAGGTGACGAGCGTCGGCACGGCGAGGTCGGTGAGGCGGTCGACGACGTCGAAGCGCGCCATCTCGCCCATCGTGCCGAGGTAGACGGCCGGTCCCCAGCGCACGCCGTCGGCGACGAGCTGGTCGAGATACGTGGCCTCGGGCGGACGGGCGAACGCGCCGAGCACGAGGGCGCGGATCCCCTCGGGGTTGCCCTGCTGGGCGTTGAGCCATTCGGTGATCTCGGGCGTCAGGTGCGCGGTGCCGGTCGGGGCGAGCGGGTCCACCAGGACGAGCGCCTTCAGCCGCTCGGGGTGGCTCAGCGCATAGAGGGTCGCCACGCCGCCGCCCATCGAGTGCCCGACGAGGGTGAAGCGCGTCAGGCCGATGGCCTCGGCGAACTCCTCCAGGTCCTCGGCGTACCGCTCCAGCGTGTGCCCGGTCTCGACCGCCTCGGACTCGCCGGTCGCGCGCAGGTCCACGGCGTAGCAATGGTAGCGGTCGGCCGGCAGCCGCTCCAGCGTCGGCTGCCACCAGCGGTGGGTGCTGATGAAGCCGGCGACGAAGACGAGCGGCTCGCCGGCGCCGCGCTCCAGGTAGTGCATCGTGAAGTCGCGCAGCTTGACCTGGGGCATCGCTCCCTCCTTTCCGGGCCGTGTGGCGTGGGGCGTGGGCCGTGGGCCGCTCATTCATCGAGGCCGTCCCCGCTGTGATCGCGGCCTACGCCCCACGGCCCACAGCCCGCGTCAATTGAAGACGATCAGCCCGCGCCCCGGCTCGCCGCCGTCGAGCGCGGCGTACGCCTCGTCGATCTCTTCCAGCGGGTAGCGGCGCGTGACCAGCGCGTCGAGGTCGAGTTTGCCGGCGTGCGCCAGCGAGGCCAGCAGCGGCATGTCCACGCTCGTGCGCGCCGAGCCGTAGAAGCAGCCCTTGAGCGTCTTCTCGAGGGAGGCGAGCGAGCGGGCGTCGATGCTCACCTCGTCGCCGTCCGCCGCCATCCCGACGACGACCGCGGTGCCGCCGGGGCGGACCGCGTCGTAGGCCAGGCGGATCGTCGGGCCGCTGCCCAGCACCTCGAAGGCGTAGTCCACGCCGCCGCCGGTGAGCTGGCGGATCGCCCGCGCGGCGTCCTCCTCGCGCGCGTCGATCTCGTCGGTCGCGCCGAAGCGGCGGGCGAACTCGAGTTTCGGCTGGCTGACGTCCACGGCGATGATCCGCGCGGCGTGGACCAGTCGCGCGCCCTGGATCACGTTGAGCCCGACGCCGCCGCAGCCGATCACCGCGACGGTGCTGCCCGGCGTGACCCGCGCGGTGTTGAGCACCGCGCCGACGCCGGTCGTCACCGCGCAGCCGACCAGCGCGGCCAGTTCGACCGGCACGTCGGGGCCGATCGGCACGGCGCCGCTCTCGTGGATCACCGCGTACTCGGCGAAGGAGGCCGTGCGCGCGAAGTGGTAGACCGGCTGGCCGTCCTTGTGCAGCCGCGTCCCGCCGGCCGGCAGCGTGCCGCCCGGCACGCGGCGCATCGTCGCGCAGAGGTGCGGGCGGCCGGTGGTGCAGTACTCGCAGTAGCCGCAGTTCGGCGCGAAGGAGATCACCACCGGGTCGCCCGGCTTGACCCGCGTCACGTTCGGCCCGACCTCGGCGACGACCCCGGCCGCCTCGTGCCCGAGGACGATCGGCAGCGGCGAGGTCCACTCCCCCTTCATGACGTGCCAGTCGCTGCGGCAGACGCCGCTGGCCGCGATCTTGACCAGCACCTCGCCCGCCTGCGGGTCGTCGAGCTGCAGTTCCTCGACGACGAGCGGGGCGCGGTAGTCGTAGAGCACGGCGGCCTTGACGGTGCGCATCGGTCCCCTCCTCCCGAAGTACGAAGTACGAAGGTAGAAGTACGAATGACGAGCGACTGATGCGAACTACCGGCTCGCGACCGGCAGGCTCAGGCAGTGTTGACCGGAGCCGCGCGACGGATAGGGCGGGTCTGCGGGCGCCGGCCGGGCCTGGGCCGGCGCGAAATGCTGGGCTGCCGCGGGTCGTAGAAGCAGTATACTACGCCGGCGGCGCGGGGTACGGCCCTCACCCCCCACGCCCAGAGGACACCCCCTCTCCCAATGCTGGGAGACGGGGCGCACAGCGGAGACGCCGTAATCATCCTCCTGGCGGAAGACCGGGAAGAGCGACACCTTGTCTACATGGCGGTCTCCCCCCTCTCCCAGCATTGGGAGAGGGGGGACGGGGGGGTGAGGGCCGCCCGCGCCCGACACGCACGCTAAGGAGGAGACGAGCATGTCCGCGATCAGCGCTGTCGCCGGGCGCGAGATCCTCGACTCGCGCGGCAACCCCACGGTGGAGGTCGACGTCGTCCTGGCCGACGGCACGCGCGGGCGAGCCGCCGTGCCCTCCGGCGCGTCCACCGGCGCGCACGAGGCGGTCGAGCTGCGCGACGGCGACAAGGGCCGCTACGGCGGCAAGGGCGTGACCGAGGCAGTCGGCCACGTCAACGACGAGCTGGCGCGAGCGGTCGTCGGCATGGACGCGCGCGACCAGGTGGCGATCGACGAGGCGATGATCGCGCTCGACGGCACGCCGAACAAGGGCCGCCTCGGGGCCAACGCGATCCTCGGCGTGTCGCTGGCCGCGGCGGTCGCGGCGGCGGAGTCGGGCGGCGTGCCACTCTACCGCCACGTCGGCGGGCTGCGCGCGCGCGTCCTGCCGGTGCCGATGATGAACATCCTCAACGGCGGCAAACACGCCGAAGGCTCCAGCGTGGACATGCAGGAGTTCATGGTCCTGCCGGTCGGCGCGCCGAACTTCCGCGAGGGGCTGCGCTGGGGCGCCGAGATCTATCACGCGCTGAAGAAGGTGCTGGCCGGGCGCGGCCAGAACACCAACGTCGGCGACGAGGGCGGCTTCGCGCCGAGCCTCGCGTCGAACCGTGACGCGCTGGAGGTGATCCTGGCCGCGATTGAGAGCGCCGGCTACAAGGCGGGCGAGCAGGTGCGGATCGGACTCGACCCGGCCTCCACCGAGTTTTACCACGACGGCAAGTACGTCCTGGCGGGCGAGGGCGTGACCTATACCGGTCAGGAGCTGGTGGACCTCTACGCGCGCTGGGTCGACGAGTACCCGATCGTCACGATCGAGGACGGCGTGGCCGAGGACGACTGGGCGACCTGGCGGCTGCTCACCGAGCGCCTGGGCGGCCGGATCCAGCTCGTCGGCGACGACCTCTTCGTGACCAACACCGAGCGGCTGGCCCGCGGGATTAAGGAAGGCGTCGGCAACTCGATCCTGGTCAAGGTCAACCAGATCGGCACGCTGACCGAGACGCTGGACGCGATCGCGATGGCGCAGCGCGCCGGCTACACCGCGGTGATCTCGCACCGCAGCGGCGAGACCTGCGACACCACCGTCGCCGACCTCTCGGTGGCGACCAACGCCGGGCAGATCAAGACCGGCGCCCCGACCCGCATGGACCGCGTCGAGAAGTACAACCGCCTCCTGCGGATCGAGGAAGAACTCGGCGACGCCGCCCAGTACCTCGGCATGGCCGCCTTCTACAACCTCAAGTAACCGCCGGCCCACACGGGGGCCAAAACTCAGAGACGCGGAGACACAGAGAACGAAGGAGAGGGCGATAAGAAGTACGAAGGACGAAGGACGCGGTACGAATAAATAGTGGCACGCCGGCCTCGTTCGTACTTCGTACCTCGTCCTTCGTTCTTTCTTCGTCCTCTCTCCTCGTCATCTCTGTGCCTCTGTGCCTCCGTGGTTCGGTCCCGCTTGCGGAATGGCCCACGGGCGTGTATGATACGGCCACTCGCGCGAGGATCGCCCGCTTTCGGCATCTGGAGGCGATCTTTGCGCGCGACCGGGCCAAGGACGCGACGCTGCGACAGGGAGGGAGACGGACCAGGGGTCGCGACATAGCGGGGACGTCTTCCGCGCCGCCGCCACCGGTGCGGGATCTCGCCAGATCAACCGAGACCTTCGGGTCTCCGCCCCCGCCGCG
>DASSSV010000499.1:0-7292 GCA_035708265.1 Thermomicrobiales bacterium
GGGCGTGCGGCGCGGTGGGCGCACCATGATCCCCATCGGCGAGGTCGAGCGGATCCAGCGCGACGAGCGCGTGCGCGCCGTCCGTGCAGCCGAGGCGCTGCATGAGGCGAGTGCCGAGTTGGGCTCGGACGAGGGGATGACGGATGAGGAACTGCGCGACCTTGCGGCATCCCGGCCTGGCCGGCTGCCGTGGCGGCGCGAGGACCCATGAGCGGCGAGCGTCCTCGCGCGGTCGTTGATACGAGTTCTCTCTACGGCGTCTCGCTGCGCCGTGACCTCCAACTGGCGGCGCAGGAGGGCATGTTCGAGGCGATCTGGTCGCCCTGGATCATCGCCGAACTCAACCGCGCACTCGTCTGGGCCTGGTTCCGGCGAACTCAGAGCGACTCGTCACGCCGGAATCAGCGGCATTGCGAGGACGCCGCGTATGCCATGATGGAAGTGCTCCTCAGCACCTTCACCCTGGTCGCGCCCGAGCCACCCTACCCCGATGCCTGGCCGACGCTCCGCGATCCGTGGGACCATCCGATCTGGGCTGCCGCGAAGGTGAGCGGCGCCGGTTACGTCATCTCGGAGAACACGCACGATTACCCGCCCCTCGATGACGACGGCCGGCACCGGCACGAGGGTATCGAATACCTCGGCGCCCGCGCCTTCCTGGCCGCGCTGCGCCAGGGGCCTGGCCCCCCGCCGGCCGAGCGCTGATCACGTTGCCCGCAGCCGACCGCGCCGCCCGCTGGCCGACGGGTGGCGACTTTCGCAACGGAAGTTTTGCGAAATGGCCGCCCGTCCGCTATAGTTAGGGGCAAAGGCTACGCCGGCCGCGGGGAGGCGACGGGGGACGCATGGGGCGGTTCGAGATCATCTTCGCCGACGAGATGGGCTATTGCTTCGGCGTGCGCAAGGCGCTGGAGATCATCGAGGCCGCCGCCGACCGCCAGCGCCGCGTCGCCAGCCTCGGCGACATCATCCACAACCCCCAGGCGGTCGCCAAGCTCGAAGAGAAGGGCGTGTCGGTCCTGACCGAGCTGGACCAGGCGGTCGCGGCGAAGCAGGCGGGCCGGCTCGACATGATGGCGATCACGGCGCACGGCGCCGCCCCGCACGTGGCGGCGGGCGCGCGCGCGGCCGGGCTGGAGGTCGTCGATACGACCTGCCCGCTGGTCACGCTCGTCCACGAGCGCGCCGCCGCGTTGCGCGACCAGGGCTACTACATCATCGTCTACGGCGACCGCAACCACCCCGAGGTCAGGGGCATCCTGGGCCACGCCGGCAAGGACGCCATCGCGGTGACGCGCTTCGAGGACCTGCCTTGGCAGCGCCCGCGCGACGACTTCGCCGCGCCGCGCACGGCCAAGCCGCCGAAGAAGGTCGCCATCCTCTCCCAGACGACGATGGACATCAAAGCCTTCACCGCGTTCGTCAACCGGGTCAACGAGATCGCGCTGCCGATCGGCGGCGAGGTCTTCGTCCACAACACCATCTGCAAGCCGACCTCCGACCGCCAGCTCGCGGTGCGCTCGCTGGCGGAGCAAGCCGACCTGATCGTCGTCATCGGCGGCAAGAAGAGCGCCAACACGCGCCACCTGGCCGAGATCAGCGGCGAACTCGGCGTGCGCAACCACCACATCCAGGGCCCGGCCGACCTCGACCCCGCCTGGTTCACCGCCGACGTCGCGACCGTCGGCGTCACCGCCGGCGCCTCGACGCCCGACTGGGTGATCGAGAGCGTCGTCGCGCGCCTGCGCGAGATCGCCGAGGAGCCGGTGCCCGTCGCGGGATAATGCCGAGCCCGGTGTGCGTCCCAGGAGGCCACACCCATGCAGGCACATCGGGTGAAGCTAACGATCGAGCGCGACGGCACGCTGACGCTGCGCGACATCCCCTTCCAGGCCGGCGAGACTGTCGAAGTCATCATCCTGGCCCAGCCATCCCCGCCCGAGCGGCGCTATCCGCTGCGCGGCACGCCGGTTCGCTACGACCGCCCCACCGAGCCGGTCGCCGAGGAGCACTGGGAAGTGTCGCGGTGATCGTCCTCGACACTCATATTTGGGTGTGGTGGGAGCATGGCGATCCCCAATTGCCGGCCAACTATGTTCGCTATCCCAAGTACAGGAGCCGCAAGGGCTGGGCATCAGCGCGATTTCGTGCTGGGAGATCGCCAAGTTAGTGGAGCATGGCCGGCTCGGGCTACGTAGTCCGGTAGCGGGATGGTTGGATCAGGCGCTAGCCTACCCCGGCATTCGACTCCTCGAACTTTCCCCGCCAATCGCTGTCGAGTCCACACAGTTGCCCGGCACGTTCCACCGCGATCCGGCCGATCAGATCATCGTCGCGACCGCCCGCGTCTATGCTTGCCCGTTGGTTACCTGGATGCGCGGATCCGCGCTTACCCCAGCGTACAAACAGCGCCATAGGCCGCCGTTGTTAGAGGCTGCGGGGGACAACCGAAAGGGCGGCGCGCGCTGCGCCGCCCTCGCCGTCTGCCGTGTGCGACGGTGTCGCCGCTACTGCTTCGCCGCCTGGTAGCGCTTGGCGACCTCGGGCCAGTTGACGACGTTCCACCAGGCCGCGATGTAGTCCGGGCGCTTGTTCTGGTACTTCAGGTAGTAGGCGTGCTCCCAGACGTCGAGGCCGAGGAGCGGCGTCTTGCCCTCCATCAGCGGGCTGTCCTGGTTCGGCGTGCTGATGATGCTGAGGTTGCCGCTGTTGTCGGCCACCAGCCAGGCCCAGCCGCTGCCGAAGCGCCCGGCCGCCGCCTGGCCGAACTGGGTCTTGAGGTTGTCGAAGGAGCCGAACGCGCTGTTGATCGCGTCGCCCAGCGCCCCGCTCGGCTGCCCGCCGCCGTTCGGGCTCATGATCTGCCAGAACAGCGAGTGGTTGGCGTGGCCGCCGCCGTTGTTGCGCACCGCGGTGCGGATGTCCTCCGGTACCTGGTTGATGTTGCGCATCAGGTCTTCGACGCTCATGCTCGACAGGTTGGGGTGGTTCTGCACCGCGTTGTTGAGGTTGTTGACATACGCGCCGTGGTGCCGGTCGTGGTGGATCTCCATCGTCTGCGCGTCGATGTGCGGCTCCAGCGCGGACTTGTCATACGGTAGCGGCGGCAATTCGTAGGCCATCGTTGCCCTCCCTTCTGGGGACTGCGCATCTGCCCCGGCGGCAGATTTCCCGATCGCCAAGCCATCCTAGCACCAGGCCTGGGGAGGACACAAGGCCGGCTTGGTCAGGCGAAGAGCAGCCGTCCGCGCGCCGGCCGGAAAGCGCAAGACGCCTCCGAGTGGGGGCGTCTCGTGCGGCGGAGCGGGGGCCGGCTCAGGTCGCGTGCGTCTCGGTGCCGCGGCGCGTGCCGGCGGGGTAGCCGGGATCGCGGGCGGTCTCCGCGGGCCGCGGGGCGACCCTGACCTCCTCGTGGTCGGCGTGGAGGGTCGCCAGGATCGCGCGCGCTTCGCGCTCGAGGCCCAGGTCGCGGCAGGTGCAGAAGGTCGAGAAGATCGCGCGGTTCAGGAGCTGCATGCGCCGGTCGGTCGGCGCGAGGTAGCGCCCGTGCAACTGGATCTTCTGCACAAGCCGGGAGAGGCGATCGAGGAAGAGGGTCTGCATCGGCGTCCGCCGCTCCCCCGTCGCCTGCGAGGGATCGTCCGGCGAGCTTTCGTGCTGCCTGCCGAAGCCGAAATTCGTGAAATTCAGTGCCATCGTGTGCTCCTCACCGGGTCGGGCTGGTCGCTGCGCGCCTCGCCGTCCCGCCGTCGGGGTGGCGGGGCGTCTGGAATGCCAGGTAGGGACCGGGCCGTGAGCCTCGGTCCCTACCGGTAGTGCAAGGGCTGTGCCAACGAACGAGTCGTCAGTCGGGAGTCGGCAGTCGGAAGAGGTGGCTTCCGTAGAGCAACCGGTCAACGGTGGGAATGCCGGTACTGCCGACTGCCGACTGCCGACTCCCGACTCACTCGAACCGCAGCGCCTCGGCGGGGGCGACGTTTCCGGCCTGCCGCGAGGGGATGACGGTCATCAGCAGGGCGGCGACGAGCGCGACGGCCGCGAAGACCCCGACCTCGCTCCAGGGGATCGCGAAGGCGCTGCCCCCGCCCGGGCCGAAGGTGTCGCCGGTGAAGAGGTTGTGCGCCAGGAGGAGGCCCATCGAGGCGCCGGCCAGGATGCCGAGCGCGGTGATGAAGAGCGACTCGACCAGGAAGGAGCCGGCGACCATCCCCCGGCTGAAGCCGATCGCCCGCAGCATCCCGATCTGCTGCCGCCGCTCGACCACCGCCCGGAAGGCGATTACGCCGAGCGCCGCGATGCCGACGACCAGGCCCAGCGCGATGAAGCCTTCCAGCAGCGTGAAGAACCCGGTCATCGTCTGGTTGTTCTCCGCCACCAGCGCGTGGATCGACTCGGCCTGCATCCCGTTCGGCAGGAGCGCCGCGCGGATGGTGTGGGCCATCGCCGCCGCGTCTACGCCCGGCCGCAGCTTGAAGAGGTAGCTCGTCACCGGCTGCGGGCCGAAGACCGCGCCGAGCGTCCGCTCGGGCACGTACATCCCGAAGAGCGGCGGGATCGTCGTGCCGCCCGCGATCTGCGTGTCGGTCACGCCGATCACCGTCACCGTCGCGCTCCGGCCGGTCTGCGGCGAGCGCAGCACGACCTGGACCGGCGCGAAGGTCTTGGCCGAGGCGCCGATGCCCGCGACCGTCCAGCCGCCGATCGCGTCGGGGCCGCCGCTGCCCGGCAGCGCGGAGGTGTCGATCACGGCCAGGTTCGGGTTCTGCCGCAGCGCCGCCCAGACCGCCGCGTCGTCGGCGTAGCCGTCGGCGCGCGCCTGGAGGTGGAAGGCGGTGTTCGCCAGGAAGCCGTCGTCCACGCCGTTGACCGGGTACGGGGCGGGCGCCGCGGTGCTCCCGGCGTTTTGCACGCGCGCCTGCTGCGCCGGGACGCGCGCCAGGCCGCCGATCGCGGTCACGTCGCCGTCCTTGACGCCGTTCGCCGCCAGCGCCGCGCGCACGCCCTGCGGGTCGGTCGGGTTGCTCGCCAGCGTCGAGGCGGTGACATCCCAGCCGCCGGCCTGCTTGGCGGGGTCGTTGAGCACCTGGTTGAAGTTGAGCTGCATCGCCGACATCATCACCAGGACGAACATGATCAGCGCGAACATGTAGATCGTCAGGCCGGTGCGGAAGCGGCTGGCCTGCGGGTAGGCCGTGCCGATCCGCAGCGCCGGCAGGAGGCGCCGTGCCGCGCCGCCGACCCGGCCGAGGGCGGCCAGGAGCAACTCGGTGTTGTTGGCGATCAGCAGCGTCGCGCCGGCGATCATCATCACGCCGGAGATGAAGAACATCTCGATGCCGCCGTCGTACTTGCCGAAGATGCGGTCGAACGTCCCGGACGGCAGGCCCCAGAAGGCTATGAGAGCGCCGCCCGCCAGGCTGTAGATCAGGCGCGAGGGGAGGCGCAGCCGGCGCAGGATCAGCGTCGCGGCGAGGATGGCGATCGAGGCGCCGCCCATGAAGGGCGCGGCCTTGCCGTTCGCGCTCGCGGCCAGCAGGAGCCCGCCGGCCACCCCGGCGATGCCGAGCGCCAGGCCGCGCCAGGTGCCGCCCGGCTTCGGCGTGTCCTCCAGGTCGCGGATCGCGGCGACGATGTTGAGCCGGCTGACGCGCAAGGAGGAGACGACGATGGTGGCGAAGGTGACGACCACGCCGAGGGCGTAGGCGATCGCCAGCGAGCGCGGCTCGACGTGCGGCACCAGGCTGAAACCGGCGTCGCTGCCCAGGAGCCGCACCATGAAGCCGACCATGGCGAAGGCGACGCCGACGCCGAGCGCCGCGCCGACGGCGGCGGCGAGGAGGTCGTAGGCGGCGCCCTCGGCGACGAAGGACTGGATCAGGTGGCGCCGCTTGGTGCCCACCGCGCGGGCCATGCCCATCTCGCCGCGCCGCTCAGCCGCCAGCATGACAAAGATCAGGAAGATCAGCATCACGCCCGCGCCGATGGCGAAGAGGCCGAAGAGCAGGAAGAAGGAGGTGAAGGTGTTGCCGGCCTGCTCGGCCTGGGTCATCAGGTCACGCTTGAGCGGGTTCACCGCGAGGCCGGTGCCGGCCGTCGCGGTCGTCAGCGCCGTCCGCGCGGCCTGGTCGTGGTCGAGGCCGTTGGCGGCGGTGCTGCCGGTCGAGACGAGGATGACGCTGTACTTGCCGGGCTGCCCGAGGAGCGCCTGCGCGCCGGCCACCGGTAGGACGACCGACTTGCCGGCGCCGCCGAGGCCGCCGTCCTGCGCGATCCGCGCGACGGTGTACTCGTGCGGCTTGTTCTGGGCGTAGAGCTTGACCCGATCGCCGACCTTGGCGCTCATGCTGGTCGCGAGCGACTGGTTCAGGACGACCTCGCCGTCCCGCAGCGCGGTCAGGTCGATCGTCCCGCCGCCGCTCGCGGCGAGGCCGCCGAAGGCCGCGGTGTCGGCCGGGTTGAGGCCCATCACGCTGACGACCGGCTCGCTCTGCTTCGTCGTCGTGTCGAGCGCGGCGACGCTCGCGCCGATCGCGGGCATCACCGCGGCGATGTTGGCGTCGCCCGCGACTTTGCCGCGCACCGCGTCGTACTGCGCGGCGTCGAAGTAGGCGTCGTCGCCGCGCGCCGCGACGAACTGACCCTTGTCCTCGGCGCCCCGCTGAACCGTCAGGTCGATGCGGCCGGCCTGGTCGTAGACCTGCTTCTTGATCGAGTAGGTCAGGGTGTCGCCGACGGTCAGCGCGCTGGCGATGATGAGGGTGGCGAGCATCAGCCCGAAGACGATCAGGACGGTTTGCGCCTTGCGGCGCGGCACATTGCGCACGCCCAGCCAGAACATCGTGCGGTTGCGCCAGGCGATGAACGCCACGCCCAAGAGGCAGACGCCCATGACGGCGAGCAGGCCCATCATGATGTCCTGCATCGGCACGCCGAACATTGTGGTCATCGGAGGTCCCTCCGTGCGTAGTCGAGAGTCGGGAGTAAAGTCGTCAGTCGTCAGTCGCCGACGGCGACGAGATCCGCCTCGTCTACCGCCGTCTGCCGTCTGCCGTCCGCCGCCTCTTCCCCGACGATCGCGCCGTCGCGGAAGCGCACGATGCGATCGGCGCGCGCGCCCACGCCCGGGTCGTGCGTCACCATCACCACCGTCTGCCCCTGCTCCGTGTTGAGCCGCACCAGCAGGTCCATGATCGCCCCCGCCGACTCCGAGTCCAAGGCGCCGGTCGGCTCATCGGCGAAGACGATGGCGGGGTCGTTGACCAGCGCGCGGGCGATGGTCACCCGCTGGCGTT
>DASSSV010000500.1:0-11188 GCA_035708265.1 Thermomicrobiales bacterium
GGACACGCGCACCTTCATCGAGAACGCGATGCAGGCCGCCATCGCCGACCCGAGCCAGGACCCCAAGGCGATCCTCGACGACGCCGTGAAGAAGGGGAACGACGCGCTCAAGCAGAACCGGTGAGGCGTTAGGCGCTAGGCGTTGGGCGTTAGGGAGCAGGGGGGAGGCGTTAGCGGATAGGAGCCGGGATAGCGACGGGGGGCCGCCGGGTTCGCCGGCGGCCCCCTTCCTCGTCTCGTCTCCTAACGCCTAACGCCCAACGCCCAACGCCTCGTCCAGCGCCGCGCGGTCGAAGTCGACGACGATCCGGCCGTCGATGTCGAACGTCGGCACGGTGCGGTAGCCGCCGCTCCAGGCCATGACCCGCTCGGCCGCGCCGGGCGTCCGCTCGATGTTGACCTCGTCGTAGGCGATGCCGCGCTGGTCGAGGTAGCGCTTGGCGGCGCGGCAATCGGGACACCACGACGTGGTGTACATGATGACGTGCTTCGGCACTCCGCTGGCTCCTTCGCCTCGGCCGGCGGCCGACCCGCCGGCCCCACAATCCGCAACGCTCGGGCGGCTATCGCTATTTCGGAGCGGCCCTCACCCCCCATCCCCCTCTCCCAACTCTGGGAGAGGGGGCCTACATCAAACAGGGCGCTGCTCTTGTAGAAAACCGGCCGGGTGGATGATGCTGGCGTCTCCTGTCCCACCTCTCGGCCCGAGGCCCGGCCGTTCTCCCACCTCCGAACTGGAAGAGTGGCACTCAGTCCGAGGCGGGCTCCCCCTCTCCCAGGATTGGGAGAGGGGGACGGGGGGTGAGGGCCACGTTGCCGCCCCGCCCGCCCGGTGGTAGAGTGCCCGGCGCTGACGCCGAGAGTGCCCGGGGTCCGGTCGAGGGGACGGCGATTCGGCGCGGGGTTGACCGGTGCGCGGCCCGCTCCGCGCGCGTCGCGACCCGGACGCCGGGCGAGCGCAACACGGGAGGGCGTGATGCGACGTCGTATGCTCATCGTGACGGTGGCGCTCCTGCTCGGGCTGCTCGGGGCCGCGCCGGCGCTCGCTGCGCCGACCGCCACCCAGTCCGCCACCATGACCGGCATCGAGATCTCCCCCGGTTTCGTCAGCGGCGCGACGCGGGTCGGCGCGACCTTCGTCGGCACGTCGAGCGGCGAGTTGCCGGGCGCCTGGGCGGTCACGGTGAACTATTCGCCGGCCGCGCTCGGCCCGAACGTGACGAACACGATCGTCGGCGGCTCGTGGTACCTGGCCGTCTTCCACGATGGCGAGTTCGACGGCGTGCTCTGGGGCGACCTCTCGTCCGGCACGGTCCAGTGGAACGCCGCGGGCGACGCCGCCGCGCTCGACGCCACGCTGACGATCACCGGCGGGATCGGCAACTTCAGTTCCCTGCAAGGCGGCGGCGGGACGTTCAGCGGCCAGTTGAGCCACCGGACCTTCCCGCCGACGATCGACGGCACGCTGACGCTGACCCACTGAGGCCCGGTCGCGCTGTGCTACGATGCCCGCGAGGGAGGCCGCACGCGCCGGGTGGCCGGCGCGCGGGCCGGCGGGCGGGCGATGCGCTGGGACATCCTGACGCTCTTCCCCGGCATGTTCGCCGGGCCGCTGAGCGAGAGCATCATCAAGCGCGCGGTCGAGCGGGGGCTGGTCGAGATCGTCCTGCACGACATCCGCGAGCAGGCGACCGACCGCCACCGCACGGTCGACGACACACCCTACGGCGGCGGGGCTGGGATGGTGCTGCAGGCGCCGCCAGTCGTCGCGGCGGTCGAGGCGGCGCTCGGGCCCGACCTCGGCGCGACGCCGGTGATCCTGCTCTCGCCGTCGGGCCGCGTCTTCACGCAGCGGGTGGCCGAGGAGTTGAGCCGGCGGCCGCGCGTGGCGCTCCTCTGCGGCCACTACGAGGGGATCGACGAGCGCGCGCGCGACCTCGTCGTCACCGACGAGCTCTCCATCGGCGACTACGTCCTCACCGGCGGCGAACTGGCGGCGATGGTGATCGTCGACGCGACGACGCGCCTCCTGCCCGGCGCGATCGATGCTGAATCGCTGGCCGACGAATCGCACACGGGCGGCCTGCTGGAGTACCCGCACTACACGCGCCCCGCCGTCTACCGCGATCTGGACGTGCCCCCGATCCTCCTGAGCGGCCACCACGCGCTGATCGCGCGCTGGCGCCGCCGCGAGGCGCTGCGTCGCACCCTCGCCCGCCGCCCCGACCTCCTCGCCGCCGCCGACCTGACGCCGGAGGACGAGCGGCTGCTGGCGGAACTGCGCGCCGAGGCCGAAGGGCGCGCGGACGAGGCGTGAGGGCGCGCAACTTGCGGTGCGCCGCGTGCATCCGGGTGGGAGCACCCGGACGGAGACCGGGCAAGGCCGGTGCGTCGAGTCGCGACAGACCAGGAAAGGAAGACCACCATGCGCACGCTACGCTGGCTCGCCCTCGTCGCCGTCGTCCTCGCCGCGCTCTCCCTCGGCGCGGGCGGCGCCGCCGCGGCGGGCAACGGGCGCAACTTCGTCGCGCACCTGGCGGGCAGCCAGGAAACGCCGCCGAATAGCACGCTGTCACAGGGGGAGGCGATCTTCCACCTCAGCCCCGATGGCAGCACGCTGTCCTACAAGCTCATCGTCGCCAACATTGATAACGTCACGGTCGCGCACATCCACCTGGGCATGCCGGGCGTGGCCGGCCCGGTCGTCGTCTTCCTGTACCACGGGCCGACGATCGCGGGCCGCTTCGATGGCGTCCTTGCCGAGGGCACGATCACAGCGGCCGATCTGACCGGGCCGCTCGCCGGGCAGTCGCTGAGCACCTTGCTCAACGACATCCGTTCCGGCGACGCCTACGTCAACGTCCACACCACCCAGTTCCCGGCCGGCCAGATCCGGGGGCAAATCCACTGATCGAGTCGCAGGTCTGAAGGTCTGAAGGTCGAAGATCCCGGCCCTGGCTCGGTTGGCCTTCGACCTTCAGACCTGCGGACCTTCAACCCTAGAAGAGCGCTTTGGCGTCGCCGCGCGGCTCGCGCACCGGCCAGCGGCCTTGCTCCACCGCCGTCAGGAACTCCAGCACGACCCGGTTGAAGCGGTCGGGTTCCTCCAGGTTCAGCGTGTGGCCGGTGTCGGGGAAGATCGCCAGGCCCGCGCTGCGGATGTGCCGCTTCATGAAGAGGCCGGGGCCGAGGCAGGGCTCGTCCTCGTCGCCGGCGACGATCAGCGTCGGGACGGGCAGGGCGTCGAGGCGCGCCTCCAGCTCGTAGATCGTCGGGCGCTTGCTCTGCACGCCCGCGAAGGTGAGCATCGAGCCGCGCGCCGAGTGCTCGGCGAGCTGGTCGCGGAACTCCCGCCAACCCTGCGGGTCTTTGCGCAGGAACTGGACGCGCGCCGGCCCCCGCGCGTAGGTGTCGGCGAACGCCGCCATGCCCTCCTGCTCGATCGCCGCGATCAGGCGGCGCCCCTCGGCGCGGAAGGTCTCGGGGTCGTCGGAGCCAGTGCCGCACCCGGCGACGACCACGCCGCGGCACATCTCCGGGTGGGCCAGCGCGAAGTTGAGCGCCACGCCGCCCCCCATCGAGAGCCCGCCGATGTGCGCCCGCGCGATGCCGAGGTGCCGGAGCAGTCCGTACAAATCGTCCACCAACTGCCCTTGCGAATAGGCGTCCGGGTCGTCGGGCACGCCCGAGGGCAGGTAGCCGCGATCGCTGTACGTGATCACCCGGTAGCGGCGCGCGAAGAAGCGCACCTGCGGCGCCCAACTTCGATAATCCCCGGCGAACTCGTGGCTCCAGACCAGCGGCTCCCCCTCGCCCGTGACCTCGTAGTAGATCTCGACGCCGTCGATCGTCGCGGTCGGCATGATCCCCTCCGAGTAGTTGGCAGACGGCAGACGGCAGACGGCAGTAAGTTGATGGTTGATAGTTGTTAGTTCATGGTGGCGCGAGACCCGCCACGCTATCAACTCTCAACTCTCAACCCGCAACTCCTCGCTACTGCCGTCTGCCGTCTGCCGTCTGCCGACTCCTTCATCCGTCGGCGCGTCGCGCGCGGGGAGCATCGCGCCTAGCACGATCAACGTCAAGCCCGCGACCGCGACCGGTAGGAAGGCGACCGCGGGGACGTGCAGCATGTCCCAGAGCCGCCCGCCGATCAGCGGGCCGAAGAAGGCGACGACATAGGTCAGCGCCAGCGTCGCGCCGGTCAGCCGCGCGACGTCCTCGCGGCTCGCCAGGAGCGGCGGCAGCGCCATCCCGAGGACGAGCGTGACCGAGGCGCTGCCGCCGAGCACCGCCGCCCAGGCCGGCTGCCAGGCGACCGGGCTCCAGACCCAACCGGCGACGCCCCCCAGCGCGCAGACGCCGGTGGCGACGAAGGGCCAGCGCTCGCCGGCGACGCGCTGGGCGACCAGGGTGAGCGCGAGCGTGACCGGCAGTTGCGCGGTGTTGAGCGCGGTCAGCGCCGGGCCGGCCGCGGTCGCCTGGCCCAGCGCGGCGTCGTAGGGGGCGATGAAGGCGTTCATCGAGAAGTAGACCAGGCTGCCCGCGCCGCCGAGGAGGCCGAGGTGCCAGGCGCTGACCCGCGTGCGCGCCGCCCGGCCGGCCGGGCGGCGCCAGGGCCAGGCGACCGCGCGCGCGCCGGTCGGCGGCGCGGGCGGCGTGAGGACGAGCCAGAGGGCCAGCGCGGCGATGACCGGCACGCCCCAGACGACGAAGGTCGCCGGCCAGTTCTCCGCGCCGAGCCAATGGCGCATCACGACCGGCACGGTCAGCGCGGCGGCCAGCGCCTCGCCGACGATCAGGCCGTCGGTGAAGAGCGCCGAGACGAGGCCGATCCGCGCCGGGTACCAGACGCGCACCAGCACCGGCATCGCCGTCTGCCCCAGCGCCACGCCGAGGCTCAGCAGCGCCGTGAAGAGGTAGAGCAGCACCGCCGAGTGCGGCGCGACCGCGCGCAAGAGCGCCCCGGCCGCCAGGCAGCCGAGCCCGAGCGCCACCATCGTCCGCCCGCCGAGCCGCCCGGCCAGCAGTCCCGCGGGCAGCGCGACACTGCCGAGCATCAGCACCGGCAGCGCGGTCAGGAGGCCGGTCAGCGTGTAGGAGAGGGCGAGGTCGCGCTGGATCAGCGCGAGGACCGGCGGCACGGCCAGCATGACCGAGCGCAAATTCATTCCGACGAAGACGATCATGGCGTAGAGGGCGAACCGCCGCCACCCCGCCAGGTCGTGCCCGCGCTCGTCCGCCCCGCCCACCGCCCGTCTCCCCCGCGGCATCGCCGCGCCGCGACCGCTATGCTACCGCACGGGCGGGGACGTTCACCACAGAGGCGCAGAGAGACGGGGAGAGAACGCGGAGAGAAAGTACAACTGACGAACGAGTAACGAGCGATGAGTGACGAGTGACGAGGGGATGGGCCGTAGGGCGTGGGTGGATGAAATACAGGTCGTCTCTCCTCGTCCTCTCCTTCGTTCTCTGTGCCTCTGCGGTGAATCGTGCTCAAGCCGTAGCAGGAGGTAAGCGGTGGGCGTGCTGGAGGTGATCGCGACGTCGGCGGAGGACGCGGTGGCGGCCGAGCGGGGCGGCGCGGACCGGTTGGAGGTCTGCCGCGACCTGGAGGTTGGCGGGCTCACGCCGGCCGCGGAGACGGTCGCGCAAATCTGGGCGGCGACGGCGCTGCCGCTCCGGGTGATGCTGCGCGCCAATGGCGGCTTCGGGACGGACGCGGCGGAGTTGGCCGACCTCTGTCGCGTCGCGGCGGAGTTGCGCGCGGTCGGCGCGGCGGCGTTCGTCTTCGGCTTCCTCACGCCGGACGGCGCGCTCGACCTCGCCGCGCTGGGGACGCTGGCCGCGGCGGTCGCGCCGTGCCCCTGGACGCTGCACCGCGCTTTCGACCACGCGGCCGACCCGGCCGCGGCCTGGGCGGCGGCCGCGATCCTGCCCGGCCTCGACCTCGTCCTCACCGGCGGCGGGCCGGCCGGCTTCCCGCGGGGCATCGAGGCGCTGCGTGCCCGCGCGTCCTGGCAGAGTGCGTCTGTGCATTGGCTCGCCGGCGGCGGCCTGCGCGCCGGGCACATCCCCGCCCTGCGCGCGGCCGGCATCACCCAGTTCCACGCCGGCCGCGCCGCCCGGCTGGAAGGGCGCTGGGACCGGCCGGTTGACACGGCGGCCGTGCGGCGTCTGCGGGCCGCGGTCGGGCGGTCGGGCGGCCGGGCGGTCGAGCAGTAGGCGGCAAGGGGCGGCGGGGAGACGGCGCGCATCCCACCCGCGCATGCGGACTTCGCGACCGCCGGCAATGCAGGCGCGACCTCGGTTGCCGGCCCCACCATCGGCCATCAACCACCAACCTCCTGCCCGACCGCCCGACTTCGACCTGCTATACTTACATGAGCAGTGGTGCAACGCTTCCTTCCGGGAAGCGAGGGCGTGGCGGGGCGCGGCTCGCCGTGGAGAACGCGCCGCGTGGTGACGACGATGGGGGGACGATGACGACCGTGACGCGCGAGACGACCGGGCCGGTGGAGTCGATCGATCAGGTGATGGAATCGCTCCGCGGGCGCGCCTACATCGCCGACCGCAGCCTGGCGACGGCGCTCTTCCTGGCGCTCAGGCTGGGCAAGCCGCTCCTGCTGGAAGGCGAGGCCGGCGTCGGCAAGACCGAGGTCGCCAAGACGATGGCCGACCTCCTCAACACCGAGCTGATCCGCCTCCAGTGCTACGAGGGGCTCGACGTCAACCACGCGGTCTACGAGTGGAACTATGCCCGGCAGATGCTCGAGATCCGCCTGCTCGAGGACGAGGGCGTCGACCGCGACCGCGCGCTGCGCGAGATCTTCGGCCCCGAGTTCCTGATCAAGCGCCCGCTCCTGCAGGCGGTCGAGTACACCAACGCCCACCCGGGCGAGCGCCCGGTTCTGCTGATCGACGAGATCGACCGCGCCGACGAAGAGTTCGAGGCGTTCCTGCTCGAACTCCTGTCGGACTTCCAGATCACCGTCCCGGAGATCGGCACGATCCACGCCTCGCGCCCGCCGGTCGTGATCATCACGTCCAACCGCACGCGCGAACTGCACGACGCGCTCAAGCGCCGCTGCCTCTACCACTGGATCGATTACCCGACCATCGCCAAGGAAGAGCAGATCATCGCGGCGCGGCTGCCGGAGGCGCCGGAGGACCTGGCGCGGCAGATCAGCCGCTTCATGCACCACCTGCGCGAGGTCGACCTCTACAAGGTGCCCGGCGTCGCCGAGACGCTCGACTGGGCGGCGGCGTTGATCGCGCTGGAGCAGTCCGACCTGCGCCAGGAGACGGTCGACGCCACGCTCGGCGCGATCCTCAAGCACCAGGAGGACGTGGCCAAGGTCAGCGGCGACATGGCGGGCAAGCTGATCGAGGTGGCCACGCATGGCGAGTGAGCCGGCGCTGAGCGAGCGCGACCTCGCGCGCGGCGGGGAACTGGTTGACCGGATCGTCCGCTTCGGCCGCTACCTGCGCCTCTGCGGCCTGTCCGTCACCCTCGGGCAGGTGATGGACCTCGTCCACGCCGTCCCGGAGGTCGGCCTGGTGCGCGCCGACTTCAAGCTCGCCGCGCGCACGACGCTGGTGACGCGCAAGGAGGACGGCCCGATCTTCGACGAGGCGTTCGACCTCTACTGGAAGCGCGCCACCTTCGCCGACGACGGTGCCGACGGCAGTGACGAACTCTCCGAACTGCCGCCGCCCGAGGGCGCGGCCGAGTCGCAGGAGAGCAAGTTGCCCCCGCCGCCCCGCCAGAACCGCGGCGACGAGGAGGGCGACACCGCGACCAAGCAGGGGCAGCGCCAGCTCGAGGAGGGCGAGGCGGGCGAGGACGCCGAGCCGGACGTGATGCTGACCTACAGCGCGAACGAGGTTCTCAAAGGCAAGGACTTCGCGCAGTACACGCCGGAGGAGATGGAGCAGGCGAAGCGGGTGATGGAGCACATCACCTGGCAGATCGGCCAGCGCCGCTCGCGCCGGCTGGTGCGCTCCTACAAGGGGCGCTACCTCGACCTGCGCCGCTCGCTGCGGACGAACATGAAGTACGGCGGCGAGCTGATCGAGCTCTCCCGGCGCAAGCAGAAGATGAAGCCGCGCCAGCTCGTCCTGATCTGCGACATCAGCGGCTCGATGGACCGCTACTCGCGGCTGCTGTTGCAGTTCCTCCACACCGTCGAGCACGGGCTGTCGCGCGTGGAGGTCTTCGTCTTCGGCACGCGGCTGACGCGCATCACGCGGCAACTGCGCGCGCGCAACATCGACGCCGCGCTGGAGCGCGTCTCGAGGGAGGTGCAGGACTGGGCCGGCGGCACGCGGATCGGCGAGTCCTTGCAGACTTTCAACACGAAATGGGCGCGGCGCGTGCTCAGCCGCGGCGCGATCGTGATGATCATCAGTGACGGCTGGGACCGGGGCGACGTCGACCTGCTGCGCAAGCAGATGGCGCGGCTGCAGCGCTACTCCTACCGGCTGATCTGGCTCAACCCGCTGCTCGGCTCGCCGACCTATCAGCCGCTGACGCGCGGCATTCAGGCGGCGCTGCCCTACGTGGACGACTTCCTGCCGGTCCACAACCTGCACAGCCTCGAAGACCTGGCCGAGATCATGGCGGACGTGACCAGCCGGCGCCCGGTGCGCCGCCAGACGCTCCACCTCCCGGCCGTCCTCGACGGCCCGCTCCCCGCACTCCAGCGGCGCTAGGGCGGGGAATAGCCGGCCGGGGCGCGGGGTTGGCAATGATGGGGCGTCCCGAGCGCGCGGTGACGCGGCGGGCGCCCCGTCCCGTCAGCGGCCCAGAGGGGCAGAAGGAGGACCACACCATGAAGGACATCCTGCCGGACGTCGAGCGCTGGCGCGAGCGAGGCGACGACGTCGCCATCGCGACGGTCGTCCGCGTCGCCGGCTCCGCCCCGCGGCCGATCGGCTCGAAGCTGGCCGTCTCCTCGCGCGGCGAGATGGTCGGCTCGGTCAGCGGCGGCTGCGTGGAGAACGCGGTCTACGAGGAGGCCCGCGAGGCGATGAAGACCGGCCGCGGCAAGCTCCTCACCTTCGGCATCAGCGACGAGATGGCCTTCGACGTCGGCCTCGCCTGCGGCGGCACGATCGACGTCTTCGTCGAGCCCCTCAACTGGTAGGTACGAGGGACGAGGGACGAGGTACGAATTAACGACGGAATCGTGGCCTCAATTCGTACTTCGTCCCTCGTACCTCGTACTTCCGCGGAGTTTGTCATGCCCGATCTCTTCGATACGTTGCGGCGCTGTCTCGAGGAGGAGCGGCTGGTCGCGCTGGCGACGGTGCTGGCCGGGCCGGCGCCGGTCGGCGCGAAGCTGCTGATCTACCCGGACGGGACGACCGAGGGGTCGCTCGGCGCGCCGGACTTCGACGCGGCGGTCGCGCGGGACGCGGTGGCCGCGCAGCGGCGGCTGGAGTCGGCGCGCCGGTCCTACCCGGCCGCACTGGCCGGCGAGGCGGAGGGGGAGATCGACGTCTTCACCGAGGTCTACGCGCCGTCGCCGCACCTGATCGCCTTCGGCGGCGACCACGTCGCGATCCCGCTGACGCACTACGCCAAGGAACTCGGGTTCCGCGTGACGATCGTCGACGCGCGGGCGCGCTTCGCCAACCGCGAGCGTTTCCCCGAGGCCGACGACATCCTCGTCGCCTGGCCGGACAAGGCGTTCGCGCAGTTGCGCGTGGACCCCGCGACCTACATCGCGATCCTGTCGCACGACCCCAAGCTCGACGAACCGGCGACGCGCGGCGCGCTCCAGACCGACGCGCGCTACATCGGCGCGATCGGCTCGCGCAAGACGCACCGGGACCGCCGCGCCCGCCTGCAGCGGGAGGGCTTCGGCGACGAGCAGATCGACCGCATCCACGGGCCGATCGGTCTCGACCTCGGCGCGAAGACGCCGGCCGAGATCGCGCTGGCGATCATCGCCGAGATTGTCGCCACCAGCCACGGTCGCACGCTCGTCCCGGCCGAGGAGGCCGAGCCCGCGCGCAGCGAGGCGGTCGCCGGTGGCTGAGCCGGCCCCCCGGCGCGGCGCGGGCCGGGTCTACGGCGTGGTGCTGGCGGCCGGCAGCTCGTCGCGGCTCGGCCGGCCGAAGCAACTCCTGCCGCTCGGCGGCCGCCCGCTCCTGGCGCACACGCTGGCGCACGCGCGCGACTCCCTGCTGGACGGCGTCTACGTCGTCCTCGGCCACGAGGCCCGCGCGATCGAGCGGCAGGTCGAGCCGGCCGCGCTCGGCGCCCGCGTCGTCGTCAACGACCGCCACGGCGAGGGGCAGAGCACCTCGCTCCACGCCGGCCTGGCCGCGCTCCCGCGCGACGCCGCCGCGGCGGTCTTCATCCTCGGCGACCAGCCCCTGGTCGGCCCCGACGTCCTCGACGCGCTCGTCGCGACCTATCGGGCGACCGGCGGCCCGATCGTCCAACCGGTCTACGCGGGGCGGCGCGGCAACCCCGTCCTCTTCGACCGCGCGCTCTGGTCCGAGCTGCTGACGATCGAGGGCGACCAGGGCGCGCGCGGCGTCCTCCGCGCCCACGCCGACCTCGTCCGCGAGGCGCCCGTCCCCGACATCCCCTACCCCGCCGACGTCGACACCCCCGCCGACTACGAGCGCCTGCGCGCGCGCTTCGAGGACCGGCGCGCGCCGGGGCCGTGAGCGGGGACGAGACGGGGATGGCCTATTGCAGCCGGTGCGGCCACGAGCTGGGCGAGCGCGAGGTCGGCGGGCGGGTGCGGCCGGCCTGCCCGGTCTGCGGCCTCGTCGTGTACGAGGACCCCAAACTCGCCGTCGCCGTGCTGATCGAGCAGGACGGCCGGCTCCTCCTGGGCCGGCGCGGGCCGAACGCCGCGGCGGCCGGGCGGTGGAGTTTCCCGGCCGGCTTCGTCGACCGCGGCGAGCGCGTCGAGGATGCCGCGGTGCGTGAGGCGCGCGAGGAGACCGGGCTCGGCGTGCGGCTCGACCGGCTGATCGGCCTCTACTCCGCGGCCGGCGACCCCGTCGTCCTGGCCGTCTACGCCGCGACGGCCTTCGCCGGCGCGCCGGCCCCCGCCGACGACCTGGTCGAACTGGCCTTCTTCCCCCTCGAGGACCTGCCCGAGCCGGCCTTCGCGCACGACCGCCAGATCGTCGCCGACTGGCTGATCTGGCGCGGCAACCG
>DASSSV010000501.1:0-3782 GCA_035708265.1 Thermomicrobiales bacterium
ACCGGCCACTGGGCGACCGGCTGCCCCTGCGCGGTGAAGACGGCGATGCGCGCGTTGTTGCTGTCGGCGACGTAGACGCGCGACCCGTCGGCGCTGACGGCGATGCCGACCGGCTCGTTGAGCTGGTCCGGCCCGGGCCCCTTCGTGCCGAACTCGCGCAGGAACTTCCCGCCGCGGTCGTAGACGACCACCCGGCCGTTACCGGTGTCGGTGATGTAGAGCGTGCCGTCGGGCGCGACGGCGATGCCGCGCGGGCCGAAGAATCCCGCCCGGTCGGTCGAGGGCGGCGAGGCGACGAGGTTGCTGTAGGCGCCCCACTTCGCCACGAATGCGCCCTCGGCCGTGAACTTCTCGATGCGGTGGTTCCAGGTGTCGGCGACGTAGACGAAGCCGTCCTGGTCGATCGCGATGCCGGTCGGGCCGCGCCCGCTCTCGCGCCAGAACTGGCCGTCGTCGTGCCCGACCGCGCCGAACTGCCGCAGGAATTTCCCGTCCTTGTCGAAGACCTGCACGCGCGCGTTGCGCATGTCCACGACGTAGATGTCGCCGTTCGGCGCGATGGCGATGCCGCGCGGCGAGTCGAACTGCCCCGGCGCCTTGCCGAGCCCGGCGTGCTGATCGAGCGCGAACGGCCCCTTCGGCGCGGGCGGCGGGAAGACGCGCGTCGCCAGGTCCTGCGTGTAGCCGACGACGACGTCGGCGCTCTGGGCCGGCGGCACGTTGTCGCGGAAGAAGAGGAAGCCGAGGATCTGCTGGAGGCCGCTGTCGGTCCCGCCCCCGAGGGGCTGGCCGGCCGGGTAGGACCAGGCGAGTTTGATCTGCTGCGTCTGGTAGACGTCCGACGGCAGCGGCGCGGCGCCGGCCGGCTGGAAGACGACCTGCGGCGGGCGCTGGCTCTGGTACTCCGACGCCGGCACGCCGACCTGCAAGGCCGGGAAGTCGCGCAGGTACCAGCGCATCGGCCACTCGACGGCCGGGTCCACCGCCACGCTCAGCCCGTGGCCGCCGGTCGGGTCGGCGGCGCTGCGCGCCTGCTCGGTTAGGTCGCGCGAGAGGTTGCGGATCTGCGTCACCAGCGGCAGCACCGCGGGCGTGCTGGCGTCGTAGACCAGCGGCTCGCGGGCGTCGTCGGGGTGGTAGATGCCGACCTCGACGGCCGAGCGCAGCCCGTAGCCCAAGAGCAGGACGACGCCGACGAGCGCCAGCGCGCGCCAGGCGGCCGGGACGGCGAGCTGCCGCCCGACCCAGAGCGCCGCGCCGGAGAGCGGCAGCGCGATGACGAACGCGGTCAGGACGAGGTCGACGACCCAGGTTGCGTTGCCCTGCTGCACCGGCAACTGCACCAGCAGGCCGACCGTCGCCCCCCACGCCGCCAGCGCCAGCGCGGCGACCACCGCCAGCAGCAGGCCGCCGCGCCAGAACCAGCCGCCCGCCGACCAGTCGATCGTCCCCAGGAGGTCGGCCAGCGTCGCGCCGGCCAGCAGCGTCAGCGGCAGCGCCGGCAGCAGCACGAGTTGCGGCTGCGCCCCGCCGCCGAGCGCGAGCAGGACGACCCCGGCGACCGCCCAGATGACGAGGAAGTAGCGCGCGGCGACCGGGCCCCGCCCGGCGATGGCGTGGCGGCCGGCGAGGAGGCGCGCGGCGCCCCAGACGCCGGCGATCAGCGCGAGCGGTTCGTAGATCGGCAGGAGCGCCAGCGCGAAGAGCGGGCCGCGCCCCGCCGGCGCGCCGGCCGGCCCGACGAGGCTCGCGCCCCAGGAGCGGAAGAGGTCGGCCGGGCCGTGCAGGAGGTTCCCCGGCGCGGCGCCGAACGCGCCGAAGCCGAGGAGCAGGGTCGCGACCGCCGTCGCCAGCCCGACCGGCCAGCCGCGCCGCGCGGCGAGGGCCAGGTTCGCCAGCCCGAACGGCGCGTCGTGGTCCACCCCGCCCGCCAGCGCGCCGAGCGCGACCGCGATGGCGACCAGGACGAGCAGCAGTGTCAGCCCGACCGGCGACGTCACCACCAGGAGCGCCGCCGCGGCCGCCGCCAGCACGAAGTCGCCGCGGCGGCCGTAGTCGAGCGCGCGCAGGAGCGCGACGAAGAGGACCAGCGCGAAGAGTTGCACGTAGATGTCCGGCTGGACGTGGCGCGAGAAGAAGGTGAACGACGGCGAGATCGCCAACAGCGCGCCCGCGGCGAGCGCACCGCCGCGCCCCAGGTAGGGCCGCAGCCAGAGCGTCGCCGCGACGAGCGCGACGCCGGCCAGCGCGGGCGCGAGTCGCGCGATGCCGTCGCTGACACCGAAGAGGAAGTACATCAGCGCGCCGACGACCGTGCCGAAGGCGCCGCCCGCCGCGGTGTCGAGGTGCTGCGCCGCGCCATCGTAGAGTTGATAGGCGGCGAAGGCGTGGCGCCCGCCCGCCGGCGTCAGCGCCGTGCTGAGCAGCGCCGCCAGCCGCATCCCGACCGAGACGAGCAGCACCGCCACCCAGGCGACGACCTCGCCCCGAATGCGCGTGAGGTCGAAGGTCAGGTCGAGCGGTTCGGCGGCCTCCCCCGGCGCGGCCGGCCGCCGGTCAACGTCGAGCATCGGTCCTCCCAGGACTAAGGACTAAGGACTAAGGACTAAGTATCCCGGCTCTCTTGCCACCCGATAGCCTTTGCGTCGAATCCGAGCCCACTTAGTCCTGAGTCCTGAGTCCTCACCTTTCACGTTCCGTACCGAATCGCGTCGTACTGCGGCACGAGATCCTTCCGCACGTACACGGTGAAGTCGTAGGAGCCGAGCGGCGCCCAGAGCTGGCGGTAGCCGAGCAGGCGGAAGAGGCGGGCCTGGTCCCCCGGCTGCGTCGCGGTCGCGGCCAGCGAGGAGAGCACGCTCTCGGCGACGGCGAGCGGGCCGTGCGGCTGGCCGGTCGACTGCCAGGCGCTCCGCCCGACCGGCAATTCGGGCGCGATGGCGAACGGGCGGTAAGTCTCGTCCTCGGGGAAGTGCCAGCGCATCGGGTACTGCTGCGGCACGTAGTTGGCGAGCAGCGCGGCCATCTCAGGGTGCAGGGTCAGGTTGTCGTTGCCGACCAGCACCAGCGCGACGTCGTCGGGCGGCGGCTCGGTCAGCGCGTCGCCGATGTACTGCTTGTTGGCGTAGTCGCGCAGGTACCACTGGAAGGGCCAGGAGGTGCTGCTGTCGTACATGAGGTGGAGGTCTTTGCCGCCGGTCTGCTGGGCCGAGAGGGTGTCCACCGTCTGCATCAGGGCGGTCACGTCGGGCGAGGTCTGCACGTAGACCAGCATGTCGACCGGCACGTCGCCGTGCTGGTAGGCGAGCGCCCAGCCGGCGTGGACGTGGAAGAACAGCAGCGCCGCCGCGCCGGCGAGGAGCACGACCCGCCCGGCGCGCCCCCAGGTCGTGAGCAGGCCGTAGCCGAGCGCGACCGCGACGCCGGCCAGGAGCGGCAGCAGCAGGAGCCACCAGGGTTGGCCGGTTGCCCCATCAGCACTCAGGCGCGCGCCGACGAGGAACCAGGCGACTAGCGCCGCGACGATCGCGCCGCCGGCGACGAGGTCGCGCGACGCCGGCGAGCGCAACGGCGCGCTGTCTAGGTTGAGGAGCCCCCCGGCCCGCCAGCCGGCCAGCGTGCGCTCGACGGCGGCGCCGAGCAGGGCGGCGGCGAGGAGGGTCAGCGGCAGGACCAGGTGGATGTCCATCCAGGGCATCTTCTCGCCCGCCCAGGAGTAGATCGCGAGGCTCGCCACCGCCCACCAGGCCAGCAGGCCGCGGACGAAGGGCTGCGGGCCTTCG
>DASSSV010000502.1:0-11577 GCA_035708265.1 Thermomicrobiales bacterium
CGCCGGAGCGATGGGGCACGCGGCTGTCCGATAGCGCGGCCAATCGGGCCAGGCTGGGAGATCGCGGCCTTGTCGCCGCGGCGTGTGGAGCGGGTTCCCCCCAGGATTGGGGGGGATCGGGGGGCCGCCCGTCGCCCTACAGGATCGCCGCGTAGTCGGCCGGGTCCCAGGCGAGGCAGGCGTAGATCTGGACCATGCCGGCGTGGTCGAGGAGTTCCGCCGGGCCGCCGCCGACGGCGAAGAGGTGCGTGCGCCGCTGGTGGACCTCCGGGTCGTCCCAGATCTCGTCGGCGTAGCCGTGCATCGCCTCCAGCGTGGCGGCGCGGAGGTCGGCGTCGGCCGTGCGCGCGTGGAGGAAGAGCAGGTTGCGGAAGAAGATCGCGTTGAACGCCGCGCCGTGGCGGCGGTAGCCCTCGGTGTCGAAGCGGGCCAGCGCCGCCCGCGCGGTGTCCTCGGCGCGCACCAGGGAGGTCTCGTCGCCGGTCGCGTCGGACAACAGCGCGCCGGCTCCGATCATGGCGCCCTGGTTGTAGCTCCACTTCGTCCGCTCGATCCCGCAGGCGGCGTCGAGGTGGTCCCAGTAGAGCCCGTCGGCGTCGCGCAGGTTGGCGTCGACCCAGGCGTACATCCGCGCGGCCCAGTCGAGGTACGACCGCTCGCCGGTGACCTCGTAGAGCCGCAGGGCCAGTTCGGCGTTGGGCGCGGTGGAGACGGTGTTGCGGTCGTGATTGGTCTCGCCGGGTACCTGCTGCTTCCAGTAGACGCCGCCCGGCCGGCAGGAATCGGCGTCCCAGCCGGTCTGGACGAAGACGAAGACCGCGCGCGCCCGGTCGAGCAAGGCGGCGTCGCCGGTCAGGCGGTAGGCGCGCAGGAAGTCGAGGCCGGCCCAGGCGTTGTCGTCGTAGTACTTCTCGCCGCCCGGCTCGATCGAGGAGCGGTAGCCGGGCGCGCCGCTCGCCGGCCGGGCGTCCCAGTAGACGTCCAGCCCGGCGACGGCCTCGCGCGCGGCGTCGCGGTACTGCTCGCCGACGTCCGGCAGGCCGGCCAGATCGAGCGTCGCCGCCAGTGCCTGCGTGTAGGGCCACTCGAACGCGGGCGGGCCGCCGAGGAAGCGGCCGGCCCGCTCGTGGAAGCCACCGCGCGCCCCGAAGTGTTTACGCATGGAGTCGTAAGCGTCCACCGCGCGCCGGACATCGTCCTCGCGGCGTCCCTGAGTCTGCATGGCCTTCCCCTCGCCCCGGCCGGTGACGGCCGCCGACGGCTGATCGCTGACGGCTACGTTCGCCGCGCGACCGCCTCGACGCAGGCGATGCGGTGATCGCCGCGGCGCCCTGCGGTGCGCCGCAAATTCAAGACCGCGAAGTCCGCGAGCAGCGCCGCCAGGTACGCCTTCGAGAAGAAGTGGCGCACGTGGCCGTTGCGGCAGTAGGTGTCCTCGCCCAGCCGCTCGCCCTGCCCGTAGAGCGGGTCGTCGGGCGACTTGCAGCGGACGCAGAAGACGCCGCCCGGCCGCAGGATGCGCCGGATCTCCGCGACGACGCGCGCGGTCGTCGCGTCGGGGAAGTAGTGCAGGGTCAGATGGCTGTAGACCAGATCGAACGCGCCATCGGGGAAAGGGAGCGGCAGTCGCGCGTAGTCGAGTTGACGGACGGTCAGCGGCAACCTCCGCCGCCGCGCCGCCTGTGCGGTCGCCGCTACGGCCGACGGCGAGAAGTCCACCGCGGTGACGCGATGGCCCAGCCGGGCGAAGTAGAGCGCGTCCGCCCCGCCGCCGCAGCCGAGTTCCAGCACGTCGAGCGGCGCCGCCGACGCCGGCGCGTGACGCGCCGCGCAGCGCCGGGCGAACCCATTCGCCGGCCCGGGCGGACGCCCGGCCCAGGCGTCGTCCCAGATGTGGTGCTGATCGGGGAGGGCGGAGGCGCTCATCGGAGGTTTGAAGGTCGAAAGTCGGAGGTTGAAGGTTGCGGACCGCCGAGCTTGTGCCGGCGCATCCGCAACCCTCAACCTTCAACCTTCAACTCGCGACCCGCGTCAGTCGCCGTGCCGCCCGGCCAGCGACCAGTCGGCCGCCTTCTCGCGGGCGCCGTCCGGCTTGCGGGCGGCCTTCGCGACCGGCTCGCGGCGGCCGACGAGCTCGCGCGCGACCTCGGCCGCGTGCTCGGCGGTCAGGCCGCACCACTCGCGCTGGAGTGCCTGCGGGCCGTGCTCGATCATCTGGTCCGGCACGCCGAGATTGCGCACCTGCGCCTCCAGGCCCTCGCGCGCGTAGAGCTCAAGCACCGCCGCGCCGAAGCCGCCCTTGACGACGTTCTCTTCCAGCGTGATGACCCGGCCGGTGCGCCGCCCCGCGTCGAGCAGCAACGCCTCGTCGAGCGGCTTGACCGAGCGCGCGTTGATGACCGTCGCCTCGATGCCCTCGCGCGCCAGCGCCTCGGCCGCGGCGAGCGCTACGCTGCAGATCGTCCCCACGGCGATCAGGGCCACGTCGCCGCCCTCGCGCAGCGTCTCGCCCTTGCCGATCGGCAGCGGCGTCGGCACGGGGTCCATCACCACCCCGGTACCGTTGCCGCGCGGGTAGCGCACGGCGATCGGGCCGGAAGTGTGCGCCACCGCCGTGGCGACCATGTGCTGCAGCTCGTTCTCGTCCTTCGGCGCCATGATCGTCATGTTCGGGATGCAGCGCAGGTACGAGAGGTCGAAGATGCCCTGGTGCGTCCGCCCGTCGTCGCCGACCAGCCCGGCGCGGTCGAGGCAGAAGATCACCGGCAGGTTCTGCATGCAGACGTCGTGGATGATCTGGTCGAACGCGCGCTGGAGGAAGGTCGAGTAGATCGCGGCGACCGGCCGCATCCCCGCGCAGGCCAGGCCGGCGGCGAAGGTGACGGCGTGCTGCTCGGCGATGCCGACGTCGAAGAAGCGCTGCGGGTAGACCTGCTGGAACTTGTCGAGGCCGGTGCCGGTCGGCATCGCCGCGGTGATCGCGACGACCCGCTCGTCGGACTCGGCCAGGTTGATGAGCGTCTTGGCGAAGACATCCTGGTACTTCGGCGCGCTCGGCTTCTTGCTGCTGGGCGGCGAGACCGAGTGCCAGCCCTGGTGCGACGGGTCCGGGCCCGGCATCCCGTGGCCCTTCTCGGTGACGACGTGGACGAAGACGGGGCGGCGGTACTCCGCCAGCATCCGCCGCGCCTGCGCCAGGGTCTCCAGCAGCGTCGGGATGTCGTGGCCGTCGATCGGGCCGAGGTAGGCGAAGCCGAGCTCCTCCCAGATCATCGAGTGGACGACGAACTCTTTGAAGCCGTCCTTGAGGCGCCGCCCCATCTCGACCAGCGTGTCGCCGGCCGGCAGCCGCCCCAGCACGTCCTCGGTCAGCCCCTTGAGCTGGTTGTACTGCGCGTTGGCGCGGATACGGTTGAGGTAGCGCGTGATCCCGCCGACGTTCGGCGAGATCGACATCTCGTTGTCATTGAGGACGACGATCAGCGGCACGCGCATCTGCCCGGCGTTGTTGAGCGCCTCGTAGGCCATGCCGCCGGTCAGCGCGCCGTCGCCGATCACCGCGACGACCGGCGTGCGGTCGCCGCGCAGGGCGTTGGCGACCGCCATGCCGAGCGCGGCCGAGATCGAGGTCGAGGCGTGGCCGGCGCCGAAGGCGTCGTGCTCGCTCTCCTCTCGACAGAGGAAGCCGGAGATGCCGCCGGCCTGGCGGATCGTGTCGAAGCGCTCGCGGCGGCCGGTGACGAGCTTGTGCGGGTAGGCTTGATGCCCGACGTCCCAGACGATCCTCTCCCGCGGCGACTCGAAGAGGCGGTGCAGCGCCAGGGTCAACTCGACCGCGCCGAGCCCGGCCCCGAGGTGGCCGCCGGTCTGCGCGGTCACGCGGACCATCTCGTCGCGGATCTCGCGGGCCAGGATGGTGAGTTGTTCGATCGAGAGGTCGCGCAGGTCGGCGGGGGAGTCGATGGTCTCGAGTATCATGCCCTTTCCCTTCGGGAGCGTTCAGCGATCGGCGACCGGCCGTCAGTCGGGCTCATGGGCGGGCGGGCCGCCCTCTTCGGGCCATGTGGCGAACATGGCTGCATTCCCGACGACCGAGCGCTGAATGCCCTCCCCGTTGCCGCATCGTGGCCTGGCACACAAAATCGGGGCAACCCAAGTGTGCTCAGGCCCCCCGCACGTCGCGCCAGCGACAATGCTAGCAAAAACGGCGCGCCAGCGTCAATTCACCGGCGTGGCGCCCGGTGGCGCGTCCGCTGGCGGCGCGACCCGATGGCGAAAACGGGTGCGCAACATCTGTGCCAGGAATGCCGTCCGCGTCCGCCTTTTGTCCAACTTCCCGGCGGCGCCGCGCGCCCGGCGCGATCTCAGAGAAGCAAGACGCCCGGCCCGCGCCGGCGGTTACGGGGCGGGCCGCTGCGCCCGCGGAAGTGCCCATGGCCGCGCCGGCGGCCGATGCCGCTTAGCCCGCGGTTTCAAGCGCGGGCTAAGGGCTCGCTCCCGCTCGCCACAAAACCCGCCTGCGCGGGTTAGAACGGCCCCCAGTCCGCGCAGGCGGACTTCGTGGCGCGCGGTGCCCTTAGCGGCGATTGCAATCGCCAGCGCTTCCATCGTCATCGCGTGGCGGGCCGGAAGTCCCGCGCCGGTTAGGAGTTCCTGGGGATGGTCCCGTGCGGGCCGGGCCGCGACAATGATCGTGGTGTGTCTTTGCGTCGCGATTACTCGGGGGAGAGCCGTTCGATGTCCCGGCCCAGCACCCCGCGCCGACCCCTGGCGCGGGTCCACGGTTCCCTGTTGTTCGCCGTCCTCCTGGCCGGCGCGCTCGCGCTCGCGCTGACCGGCTGCGGCGCCCCGGCCGGGGCCGCGCCCGGCCGTCAGGCCGCCGCGCCGACGACCGCGCCGACCGTCGCGCCGACGACGCCCCCGGCGCCCCAGCCGGCCCAGGCGCCGCCCGACGGCCAGACCTACTTCGGCGTCCACCTCGACTGGGCCGTCGACACGCCCGCGGCCTACACCGCCCGCCTCGGCAAAGCCCCGATGGTCTACGGCGTCTTCGCGCCCTTCCCGCTCGGCGGCGCCGACGCCGCGTCGCTCTCGCAGAAGGTCGATCTCATCAAGGCCGCGCACGGGAAACTGCTGCTCACGCTGATGCCCAACGACGGCCTCGGCGTCGTGACCGAGGCGAGCGCCGCCGACCTCGCCACCATCCTGGCCGGCTACAACGCGCGCGCGGCGTGGACGTCTACGTCCGCTTCGCGCACGAGATGAACGGCTCCTGGTACGCCTGGGGCGAGCAGCCGGCCGAGTATGTCCGCGCCTTCCGCGTCGTCGCCGACGCCGTCCACCAGCGCGCCCCGCGCTCGCAGATGGTCTGGGCGCCGAGCTACGCCGGCGGCTACCCCTTCGCCGGCGGGAAGTACGAGGCCCACCCCGGCACCATCGACTTCGCGGCCCTCGACACCGACCACGACGGCAAACTGACGATGCGCGACGACCCCTACGCCCCCTACTACCCCGGCGACGCCTACGTCGACTGGGTCGGCCTGACCGACTATTTCTGGGGCAACACCTGGCCCTGGGGCCAGAACCAGCTCCCGCCGCCCGGCAAGTTCGTCGCGCAACTGACCGGGAAGGACAAGGGGCCGAACGGCGACGAGGACACGCTGCCCGACTTCTACGCGACCTACGCCGAGGGGCACAACAAGCCCTTCGTCCTGGCCGAGACCGCCGCGCTCTACAACCCCACCCGGAGCGACGGCGCGTCGAGCCAGGACATCAAGCTCGCCTGGGCCAACCAGGTCTTCGCGGGCGTCGCCGAGCACTTCCCCAAGACGAAGATGGTGCTCTGGTTCGAGTACAACAAGCACGAGAGTGACACCGGCACCCCGATCGACTGGCAGGCCACCGACGACCCCGCCGTGCTCGACGGCTTCCGCAAACTCCTCCCGCCCTGGCTGGTCTTCGCGCCGTGAGGCCGCCCGTCACCGGCTGACCGATGACGGCCAACGGCCAACGGCTCACGGCCCGCGGCCCGCGAGCGGCAGCATGACATGGAATGTGCTGCCCTGCCCCTCCGCGCTCTCCACCCAGATCCGCCCGCCGCTATGCGCGACGATCTCGTGCGCGATGAAGAGGCCGAGGCCGAGGCCGCCGGGGCCGGCCTCGGCCGCGTTGCTGCCGCGGTAGAAGCGGGCGAAGAGGCGGGCCTGCTCGGCGCGTGGGATGCCGATGCCGGCGTCGCGCACGTGCAGGTGCGCCGTCGCGCCGTCGCGCTCGAGCGTGACCCAGACGCGGTCGGCGGCGGGGCTGTACTTGACGGCGTTGGTCAGCAGGTTGGCGAGCACCTGCTCGATCCGCGCCGGGTCGGCGTGGACCGTCAGCGGCTCCGCCGCGACCTCCAGTTCGAGCCGGTGCGTGTCCACCGTGACCCGGTGCCGCTCGACGGTCGCGCGCGTCAGCGCCGCCAGGTCGAAGTCGACCGGCTCCTGGCGCAGCACGCCGCTCCGCAGCCGGTTGACTTCGGACAGATCCTCGACCAGCCGCTCGATCCGCGCGACCTGCTCGGCGACCACGCCGAGGTAGCGCGACTGCCGCTCGCCGGCCGGCCCCGGCGCGACCGCGCGCTCGGCCAGTTGCGCGTAGCCCTTGATCGCCGTCAGCGGCGACTTCACCTCGTGCGAGATCAGCGAGAAGAAGGCGTCTTTCTCCTGCTCGGCGCGCTTCTGCTCGCTGATGTCGCGCAGCAGCACGACCATCCCGCCGACCCGCCCGTCCGCCTCGCGCACCGGCGCGCCGCCGAGGCTGACCGCCCGCTCCCGCCCGTCCGGCGCGGTGAGGAACAACTCCTCGTCGGCGAGTACCCGGCCGGCGCGCACCCCGGCCAGCGGGTCGGCGTCGGGCGGCAGCGGGCGGCCGTCGCCCAGGCGCGGCGCCAGCGGCGCGAGGTAGTCGCTCAGGCGCCGCGACTCGGCGTCAGGCGACAGGCCGAGGAGCGCCAACCCGACCGCGTTGGCCTCGACGACCAGCCCCTCCTCATCGAGGATGAAGACGCCGTCGACCATGCTGCCGATGATCGCTTCGAGTTGCCCGGCGCGCTGCCGCGCCGCCGCCGCCAGGTCTTCGACCGCCCGGCGCGCGCGGACCTGGTCGGTCGTCTCGACCGCCATCGCCAGCAGCCCCGCCACCCCGCCGTCCGGCCCTGGCACCGGGGCCAGCGTGAAGCGCCAGGCCGTCGCCCCGCCCGGCGTGCGGAGGACGACGTCGTCGGCCGTGGCCGGCTCCCCGGTGCGGTAGGCGCGCTCCAGCGCGGCCGCCAGTTCGCCGGCCGGCAGCGCGTCGCGGAGCGGCCGCCCGGCCAGGTCCTCCGGCGCCACGCCGGCCAGGCGCGCGAAGGCCGCGTTGGCCAGCGCGACGGTCTGCTCGGCGCCGGTCAGGATCGCCAGGCCGAAGGGGAGGTGTTCGAGCAGCGCGAGGTCGAGCGCCCGGCCGCCCTCACGCAGCACCGCGCCCGTCGCGTCGGCCACGACGACGAGCAGGCGCTCGACGGCGCCGCCGCCCTCCCGCAGCGGTAGGCAGCGCCAGTCCCGGCAGGTGAGCGCGTCGCCCGGCCCCTCCTCGCCCGGCGCGGCGCGGAAGCGGCGCTCGGCGGCCGGCTCGCCGCCAGCCGCCACCTGCCGGAAGAGGTCTTCCAGCGCGCGGTCGGCCGCGGGCACGGCCTCGCGCCAGGGCCGCCCGGTCAGCCGGCACGCGCCCGCGCCGATCAGGCGCGCGAACGCCGCGTTGGTTTCGAGGATGGTGAAGCGCCCGTCGCGCGCGTCGAGGACGGCGACGCCCTCCGCGACCTGGTCGAGCAGCAGGGACCACGCGGCGCCCGCGCCGCCGGTCAACCCTGCCCGCGGTGTTCTCCTCGCCCGCATCCGTTCGCTCGCTGTCCCTCTCCCGCGCCTCCACAGTCAGCCCATCGGGTGCGCAAGGCGCGTGCCGTCGGGGCAGCCCCAGATCACGACCCTCGCCCCACGTCGGGGCGCGCGTAGTCGCCCGCCGCGGCGGCGAGTGCGAGACCGTGCCCCGGCCGGTCGGGCGCGAGCGCGTACCCTTGCTCGAAGACGACCGGCTCGGCGACGAGCTGGTCGTAGTCCTGGAAGGAGTACTCCAGCCAGTGCGCCTCCGGCAGCGCGGCGGCCAGGTGGACGCCGATCTCGAACGGCGTGTTGCCGAGCGAGACGGGGATGCCGTACTCGGCGGCGAGCCAGGCCGCGCGCAGGGAGTCGCTGATCGTGCCGTGGACGTTGAGGATGTCCACCCCGCGGTGCTCCAGCAGGAAACGCTTGCCGCGCAGGTCCAGGTACTCGCCGCTGTTGACGAGCGCGAAGGGAACCGCCTCGGCCACGCGCGCGAGGCCGGCGAAGTCGTCGCGCAGGCAGGGGTCCTCGAGCCAGTAGATCGCGAAGCCCGCGTCGCGGTAGGCGTGCGCGCGCCGGATCGCCTCTTTCGGCGACCAGGCTTCGTTGGCGTCGACCATCACCGTGGCGTCGGGGCCGACGACCTCGCGCAGCAGGCGCAGCCGCTCCAGGTCCCGGGCTAAGTCCGGGTGCCCTACCTTGATCTTGAAGGCGGTGAAGCCCCGCTCCCTGGCGTGCGCGAAGAACGCAAGGAACTCGTCCGGGGTGAGATGGAAGTCGAGCCCGCTGGCGTAGGCGCGGACGCGATTGTCCACGCCGCCGAGGAGGCGGTAGAGCTGCAGATCCAACTCCTTGCCGGCGAGGTCCCATAGCGCCTGGTCGACCGCCTGGCCGAAGGGGTGCGACCGGATGTTGCCGCCGCGTGGGCGCGCCTGCCGGTTGAGCAGCGTGAAGGGGCTCTGCCCGCGCAGGCTGGGCAGGACCTCGGTGTGGAAGACGCGCTCCAGTTCGGCCAGCGGCGGCAGCGGGTACATCAGCGCGCCGAAGAAGCCGAGCCCGATCTGCCCGTCGCCGGCGAGCAGTTCGAGCGCACCGATGTAGTGCATGTCGAAGCGGACCTGGGAATCGCCGATCACGCGCCCGCGCGGGAACTCGAAGCGCGTCAGCCGGAAGCCGCCGATCGTCGCCGCCATGCCTGCAACTCCGTCCGGGCTAGCCGCGGCGGCGCCACGCACCCTCGCCGACAGGCGCTCTCACGCTCTCACGTCCCCGTCCCCACGCGCCGCTCGACTTCTGTCGCGAGCGCGCGGAAGGCGGCCGTCTGCGGCGAGTCGGGCGCCGCGACGACGACCGGGCGGCCGGCGTTGGCCGCGCGGCTGATCGCCAGGTCGAGCGGCACCTGGCCGAGTAGCGCGCCGCCGGCGTCGCGCACGGCCCAATCGCGCTCGCTGCGGTCGAAGACCTCGACGCGCTCGCCGCAGTTGGGGCAGATGAAGTAGCTCATGTTCTCGACGACGCCGAGGATCGGGACGCCGGCCTCGCGGAAGAGTTGCAGGGAGCGGGTCGTGTCGAGCAGGGCGAGGTCCTGCGGCGTCACCACCAGGATCACGCCGTCGAGCGCGATCCGCCGCGCCAGCGTCGCCTGGGGCTCGCCGGTGCCGGGCGGCAGGTCGATCAAGAGGTAGTCGAGGGGGCCCCAGGCGGCGTCGACCAGCAGTTGCTCGATCAGCCGGCCGGCGAACTGCGCGTTGTCGGGCAGGAGGTGCTGCTCCTCCCCGACGAAGAGGGCCAGCGAGAGGACCGCCAGCCCATAGCGCTCCAGCGGCCGGGGGCGCTCCGCCTCGGGCAGCGTCCCTCCGATCGACATGAAGGCCATCCCGCGCGGGTTCTGGCGGCGGCGCACGCCGAGGAGGAGCGGGACGTTGGGACCGTGGACATCGGCGTCGAGCACGCCGACCGCGCGCCCCGCCGCGGCGAGCGCGAGCGCCAGGTTGACCGTGACCGTGGACTTGCCGACGCCCCCCTTGCCGGAGGCGACGGCGATGAGGTGGCGGACACCGGGCACCCCGCGCCGCGGCTCCCGGTCGCCCGCCTCTTGTCCCGCCTGGCTGCCCATGCCGGCCCTCCGCGCGCCCTCGCATCCCCCGGCACACTCTACGCGAGCGCGGCGCGCGGCACAACCCACGGGCGCCCGGCGCCTAGAAGACCCCGATCAACTTGAGGATCACGATGATCAGGATGATGATGACCAGGGTGCCGATAATGCCGTAGCCGAACACGGGCCGCACTCCTTCCGCCGCGCCACAGCGAGCGCCGAAGCGCGGCATTCGACTACGGCTTAATGCAACTCCCGTACCAGGGCGGCCGATGGCGGACCGATGTGCGCCGCGCTCACCCCCGGGAAAGTACGAAGTACGAAAGACGAAGGACGAAGAGGACGCAGCCATACGCGATTCGTACCTCGTACTTCGTCCTTCGTCATTCCGCCTCGCTCGGCCGCGCGCCGCGCGACGCCATGGAGGCCGCGACCTCGTCGTAGGTCAGCATGAAGTTGGCGCAGCCGTGGCGGGCGACGACGATCGCCCCGCAGGCGTTGCCGAGCCGGGCCGCGCCGGCGGCCTCTCAGGGCTCCTCTTCGCCGACGATGCGGCGATAGAGGCCGTCGAGTTCCTCGTCGGAGAAGAAGTGGATCACGACGCGCCCGCCCTTGCGGCTCTTCTGGAGGGTCACGCGCGTGCCGAGCGCGCGGCGGAAGCGGTCTTCCAGGCGGTCGAAGTCGGGCGGGCGCGGCGCCCGTGCGGGGCGCGGGCGACCGCCGGCGAGCCAACGGCGGATCAACTCTTCCGTCTGCCGCACCGTCAGCCCCTCGCGCTCGACGAGCGTCAGCGCCTCGGCCTGCTCCGCGGCGGATGACAGGCCCAGCAGCGCCCGCGCGTGCCCCTCGGTGATGCGGCCGGCCGCCAGCGCCTCCTGCACCTCCGGCGGCGCATCGAGGAGGCGCAGCGTATTGGTGATCGCCACGCGGCTCTTGCCGACCCGCCGGGCGATCTGCTCATGCGTCAGGCCGAAGTCGGCGGCGAGCTGGCGATAGGCGGCGGCTTCTTCGAGCGGGCTGAGGTCGGCGCGCTGCACGTTCTCGACCAGCGCCAGTTCGAGCAGGCCCCCCGGCGCCGTCTCCTTGACCGTCACCGGCACGCGCGTCAGCCCGGCGAGCCGCGCCGCCCGCCAGCGCCGCTCGCCGGCGATCAGTTGATAGGCGGCCTCGCCGCCTTCGGCGCGCGTGACCAGGAGGGGCTGGAGGATGCCGTGCTGCCGGATCGAGTCGGCGAGGTCGGCCAGGTCCGCCTCGTCCGGCGCCGCGCGGGGCTGGAGCGGGTTCGGGCCGATCGCGTCGATGTCGACCTCCTGGCCGCCGCCCAGCGCTGCCGTCTCCGACGGCATCAGCGCGCCCAGCCCGCGCCCCAGCCCGCCCCGCCGCTTCGCCATCCCCACGCTCCGCTCCCCTCTCGCCCGCGCGCCGCATCCGGGAGGGAGTGTAGCAAACGGAGGGGGTAGGCGTTAGGCGTTAGGCGTTAGGGGGCGGCGCCGGGGCGATTCCGTGCGAGCGGAAAGGGCCAGGGCGGCTGAAGGCGTGGCTGGGGCCGCTGCGCGGCCTGGGGGCTCGTCCGATCCTGGCCCG
>DASSSV010000503.1:0-20949 GCA_035708265.1 Thermomicrobiales bacterium
CGTCGGTCGTCCCGGCGAGCGCGGCGACCGCGCCGCCGCGGTCCAGGGCGGCCGCCTCGACGCCGGACTGCGCCAGGTAGCGGACGACCCGCCCGCCGACGGCGACGAGGTTGACGTTGAGTTCCAGGTCCGCGAAGCGCCCCCCCGCCGCCTCGCGCAGCCAGCCGACTTTCTCCGCCGCCGCCGCTTCGGTCGCGTCCGGGGGCAGGCCGAGCGCGACGATGTCCGCCTCGCGCCCGGCCAGCGCGAGCAGGCGTCGTCCGCTGCCGGCGACCATGAGTGGTGGCCGCCGCGCCGGGCCGGGGGAGACTGCGGCGTCGGCCGCCGCGTAGTGCGGGCCGGGCGCGTTGGTCCGCTCGCCCGCCAGCAGCGCCCTGATGAGCGCCAGCGACTCGGCCAGCCGCGCCACGCGGACGCCGCCCGTATCGAACGGGATGCCGAGCATCCGGTTGTCGCGCTCGGCGGACGGTCGCCCCGCGCCCAGGCCCAACTCGAAGCGGCCGCCCGACAACAGGTCGAGCGTGGCCGCGTCCTTCGCGACCATCACCGGGTTGCGGTAGTCGTTGTCGAGCACGTAGGTCCCGACGCGCAGGGTGCGCGTGGCCGCCGCCGCCCAGGTGAGCGCAGGAAACGCCGCGAGCGTGTGCTCGACGTTGTCCGGCACGACGAGGGTCGCGTAGCCGAGGCTTTCGACGCGGCGGGCCTTCTCGGCCCACTCCTCCCCCGACCGCGCCCACGCGGCCACGACGCCGAACCGGAACGGGCGTTGGCTCATGAGATCTCCTCCTCCGCGAATGCCCGGGGGCCGCCGCCCAGCGCCGCCCGCGCGCCGGGCGTCGCCAGCAGGAGCAGGCCCAGCACGAACAGCGCCATCATCGCCAGATGGTAGTCGTGGTTGAAGGTCGTCGTCCCCGATAGCGTGACGACGATCCCTAGCGTGAAGCCCGCGACGGCGAAGAGGTGCGCCGCCAGCGCGCTCGCCCAGGCCCTTCCGGTGCGCGCCCAGACCTCGTAGGCGGCGAGCGCGAAGAGCAGGCCCGCCAGCCCCTCCACGACGCCGGCCGGGATGATCGACGGCTCGACGAAGACTGCGACGCCCAGCGGGATCCGCGCGCCGACGAGATGCACGACCCCGGCGAAGAGCAGCGCGACGGTGTCGAACAGCGCGAGCGCGCGGAGCGCCGCCAAGACGCCACGCCGGGCAACATCTTCTCTATCCATGGGAATCTCCTTTCTGCATCGCCCGCGACGACCGCCCCAATCGGCTCAGTCGGCCGGCCAGGTCCGCCCCTCGCCCGGGGCGAGGCCCAGGAGCGTCGCGCGCCGTTCCTCGTATTCCCGGCGATCGATCTCGCCGCGCGCGAAGCGGTCGCGCAGGATCGCCAGCGCGCGGTCCTCGGTCGGCGTCGCGGGCGGCGCGGGCGGCGTCTCCGGCGCTTCGCCGGCGTCGTGACGCCACCAGGGGCCGCGGCGCAGCGCGTAGATCAGCGCCGGTAGCGCGACGATCCAGAAGAGTGGGAAGAATGGGAACCAGAAGAAGGGTCCGCCCGGATGTCCGTACATGGTCGTTTCCTCCAGTCGCCGGTCGTCGGTCGTCAGTCGGGTAGTCGGGTTGTGCGCATCATCGCCTCGTCCGTCTTCCGTCCTTCGTCCTCTCGCCACTCGTCGCTCGCCACTCGTCGCTCGCTTTACACCCCCAACTCGTGCCCGCGCGGCGCTGGAGCGGGCCGAGGCGCCGGCGCGCGGGAGGGGGCGCCGCGCCGGGCGAGTTGCGCCGTGACGCCGAGGATCGCGAGCGCGTTGACCGGGTGGAGGGCGGCGAGCGCGGGCGGGACGCTGGTGGCGAGGACGACCTGCACGATCGTCAGGGCGAAGAGCAGCGCCGACAGGCCGATCCGCGCCCGCCCCAGCCAGCCGGCGAGCGCGAGCAGCAGCAGGAGCAGCGCCCCCAGCACGATCAGGTAGCCGTTCGTCCGGTGCAGGCTGTAGCTCGCCGCCCCGAACGCGCCGAGCCCGGCGAAGAAGAATTGCGCGACGACCGCCGCGAGCACCACCCAGGTCAGCCCCAGGTGCGCCATCGAGACCGCTTTCCGCATACCGAGATCTCCTCTCCACCTCCGGCCAGTCCGGCCCGGCCCTCCCGCGGCGCCCTCGCCGCACTCCGACACCACCCATGCTAGGGGCGCGATGTCACCGCGCGGTGGGTGCAATGGTCAACAAATGCTCAACGGGAGGTTAGGGCTTCCTCGGGACGCGCGGGGGCGAAGCGGGGGACGGCGGGCGCGGGCGGGGCCGGCGCGCGGGCGGCCAGGAGGCAGGCCACGACCCGCCGCGCCGCGCCGGCCCACCAGGCGGCTTGCGCGGGATCGGCCGCGGGCGGGGAGTCGGCGGGCGTCGCGACCGCGCGCGCCAGAGCGGCGACGTCGGGGATGTAGCGGCCCACGCCGGTCTGCTCGGCGAGCGCGACGTTGCCCGCCTCCTGGCCCGGGAGCGCCTGGTAGATCACGACCGGGCGCGCCTGGCTGAGCGCCTCGGCCAGCGTCGTCGGGCCGCCCCTGGCGACCACGAGGGTGCTCCAGCGCATCAGCGCGGCGATGTCGTCGCGCCAGCCGAGGACGGTCGCGCGGGGGCCGAGGGCGCGGGCGAGCCGCCGCCGCAGGCGTGCGTTGCGGCCGCAGACGACGACCAGCCGCGGCGGCCGGGGCGATGCCGCCAGGGCGCGCGCGACCCGCTCGACTTGGCGCGAGGGGCACCCGCCGCCGAGGAGGAGCACGCGCGGCGGCGCGTCGCCGGCCGGCGGCCGCGCCGCCCGCCCGAACGCCGCGCGCACCGGCAGACCGGTCACCCGCACGCGCCCGCGCGGAACGCCCAGCGCGGCGAGCGCGTCGCGCGCCTCGGGCGTGGCGACATAGAACGCGGCGACGCCGTCGCAGGCCCAGCAGCGGTGGAAGGTGACCAGGTCGGTGACGACGCAATGGAGCGACGGCGCGCCGGGCGTCGCGCGCAGGACGCCGGCGGCGAGGCGCGCACAGAGGGGATGGACGGCGACGACGAGCGCGGGCCGCTCCGTCTCGATGACAGCCCTGAGCCGCCGCGCCCAGAGCAGTGCGCCGGCGGCCGCGCCGAGCCGGACGGCCAGGCCGTTGTCCGTCGCGCGGTAGAAGAGGCCCCACAGCCAGGGCGCGTGCGCAACCGTCGCGTCGTACCAGCGGCCCGGCGAGAGCGGCCCGGCCAGCGGGTCGAGCACCCGCACGCCGACCGCGGGGGCCAGGCCGTGCAGGGCTTCGCGGAGGGCGGCGGCGACGCTATCGTGGCCGCCGCCGGTCGCCGCCGTGAGGATCAGGACGCCGCCCGGCGCGCCGGCCGGCCGCGACCGGTCACGCATCGGCGAGGACCCGGGCGAACGCGCCGAGGTAGCGGCCGTCGCCTTGCTGCCGGCGCAGCACCCAGTACTCGGCGCCCCAGAGGAGGTAGGCGTATAGACGACCCGGCCCAGCCCAGGCCAGGCACTGGTTGTAGTTCTCGATCACCCGCTCGGGCGGGCAGCTCGCCATCGCCCGGTCGGGCGGCGCTGGCGGGACGGTCGCGGTCTCCCACGGCTCCGCCTGCCCCTCGGTCACCATCACCCGCCGCCCGTCCGCGCGGGCGCGCGCGAGGAGGTCCCGCGCGCGGCGCCGCGGCCAGGGGCTCCGGCCACCATCCAGGTAGAGCGTCCAGGGGCCGGCGCCCGCGAGCGCGTGGCGCGGATAGTAGTCGACGCCGACGATGTCGGCCAGCCGCTCCGCCACCGCCAGCGAGTCGCCCTGGTCGCGTGTGCGCCACCACTGCTGCAGCAGCACCGGCAGTGACGCCGGCAGGTAGCCGTTGAGCACGACCGGCCGCGCCGGATCGGCCGCGCGGACCGCCGCGACCTCCGCCCGCACGAAGTCCGCGGCCAGCCGCCAGGAGTGCTCCAGGCCGAGCGGGTCGACGGCCTCGTGCTCGACCTGCCAGGCGACGACGGCCTCCCGGTCCCGGTAGCGCGCGACGACGCGCGCGACGAACGCGGTCGCGGCGGCGAGCAGCGGCCGGTGCGCGGCCGGCTCGACGAGATGGCCTTCGCGCAGGGGCCGCGGCAGGTGGTGGGCGGGGACGAAGAACTCGGGGTAGCCGAAGGTCTTGACGGCGCCGACACAGAGGATGATCCGCTTCCCCGCGCGCTCGGCCGCCTCGACCTGCCAGTCGAGTTCGTCGGGCCGGAACGCGCCCGGCGCGGGCTCGACGCGATCCCAGTAGGCGCCGAGGCGGACGAGATCGAAGGGATACGCCAGCAGCGCCTGGAAGGTCGCGCGCGCGTCGAGGCCCAGCGCCTCGACCTGCCGTGGGCGGAAACTGATGCCGAGCAGCGTCGCGCCACGCGGCGCGACCGGCACGCGCCGCCACCGGTCGGTCGGCGGGCGGGCGGCGCGCGCGACCCGGACCTCCGCCGCGAGCGGCGCCAGCGCGCCCGCGACGCCGAGGCCCAGCGCGGCGCGCGATAGGCCCTTCATCGCGCCGGCCCGGCCGCGCGCCCACGACGACGGCCCAGCCAGGCGAGCGGCGTCAGGACCGCCCTGAGCAGGAGCGGGGGCACGTCCGGCGCGGCCAGTTCTCCCCGGTATTCGAGCATGTAGAGCGCCAGGTCGGTCAGCCGGGGCAGCCGCCGCGCGCCGAGGATGGGCCGCATCGTGCCGATGGCCGCGGCGGCCTCGAACGCCTCCTCCAGCCGGAGGGCCGGCCGCGCCTCCACGCGCGCGTGCGAGGTGCCCGGGCCGGCGTTGCCGAACCAGTGGGGCGTCCCGGCCGGGACGCGCACGGTGTCGCCCGGCCGCGCCAGGATGGTGCGGCGGCCGAGGCGGAAGCGCATCCGCCCCGCGATGACGGTGAATTGCTCCTCCTGCGCCGGATGGACGTGGCGGGCGGGGACGTGCGCGCCGGGCGGCAGGTAGAGGTCGAAGACGAGCAACCGGCCCCCGTTCTGCGCGCCGCTCTCGCGGATGACGATCCGCTCGCCGCTGATCGGGTTCTCGATCACGCGGCCCGCGGCCGGATCCCCCCTAGCGCCCGCGCCGCCGACGCGCGACAACTGTACATCCTGGTCAACCATGCACCCGACTCCTCTCCGACTGCACCCGCGGTATCCTATCGCATCGCTGGCCCGAGTCCCGATGGGCGCGCGCCGGCGCTCAACGCGCGCGCCCGCGCAGGCGGCCGAATGGCTTGTAGACGGCCAGCAGGACGGTCATGATCAGGACCGTGGAGGCCGCCGTCGTGTCCCGCACCAGGCCGAGGCGGTAGGCGGACGACAACGGCGCGCCGGTCGCGGCGGCGGTGGCGGCCGTGCCCAGCGTGGGCACGAGCACGAGCAGCGCCAGCACGGTCCCCGCGACGGTGAGCGCCAGCTTGATCGCGACCCACCAGTATCGGACCAGCCCCCACGGGGTGAACAGGCCCAGCGCCAGGCCGGTGGCGACCGCGAGCAAGGCCAGCGGCACGAGCAGATTGCCCCCGATCAGGTGCGCGGCCGGATAGATCATGCTCGGGTCCGCGCCGCGCGCGCCGGCGACGCAGAGCAGGAGCACCGCCGCGTCCGCGCCGAGCAGCCCCACCGACACGATGATGTGCAGGCTCACGAGCAGCTTGCGCCAGGGCGGCGAGAGCGGCCGCCTCGCACGCCCGTCCTCGCGGGCCACGTTCGTCCCTCCAGCGGTAGGAGCCGGTCCTCGTGTCATCCAAATACCTCCTCTCTCGCCCCGGCCGCGGGCGCCTGCGGAGCGCCCGCGGCCGAGTCACGTCGGTACGGCGAGTCGTTGGCGCGGAGAGCTACGACGTCGCCCCAGGAGGCTGGCGACGGTCCTCTCTGGCGCCAGCCCCCCCATAAGGGCGGTGTGTAGAGGCATCGAAGGGGCGGAGGAAGGACGGCGGCTGAAACGTCGCGAAGGCCGACGCCACGGGGTTCGGATTGCGGATCGGCGCGGGCGCCGGCTCGCGCACGACGTTGGCCGCCGGCCCCAGCGCCGTGGCCGCGGAATTCAACGCTGCCGGAGTGAGGCCCCCCTCGTCCCAGCATCCGGTATCGATCCGCCGCATCAGTTCGGCGAAGGCCGCCAGTCGCTCGGCCGGCGAGAAGGTGCAATGCCCCTCGCGGTCCACGTAGAGCTGGCGGAGCAGGTGGCTATGTCCCGCCGCCCGCACCGCGTCCGCATACGCCCGCTCGGCCGCGACCGGCGCGGCGGGGTCGCCGATGGTGTGCAAGGTCAAGATGGGCATGGCGACCTTCCCATCGAGGACGATGAACCGCCGGACATATTCGAGCGCCCGCGGGTCGGCGGCGATGCGCGGGGCGTCATCCAGCGCGCGCAGGTCGGCGTCGAGATCGAGCCCCGCCACGGTATAGAGTGTCTCGGCGATGTCGCGCTGGGCGGCCCGCGCGAAGAGGTCGCGGTAGCGCACGCCGGTGGTGAAGGCGGGGTTACCGCGGGCCTTCTGCTCGGCGCTCGCGCGCGTAGCGGTCCACAAGCGCACCACGTAGTACCCGAGCGCATCGGCCTGATTCCGCGCCCGCGCGGCGTAGTCCGTCGGCGCCGGATGCGGTGGCGCCTGGCCGTAATCCGCGATCTGGCCGAGTGCCGCCGCGAGGGCGACGCGCGCCCGCCCGGCGGGTGACTGCTGGGCGGCCGAGAGCAGGTCGAGCGTACGCTGGATGGTCGCGTCCACGTCGGTGAAATGCGCGACCTCCAGCCCGGCGTCGTCCGGGGCGAGCAAGGTCTTGAGCGCGAATTGCAGATCGAGGAAGAGGTTGAGCGCCGCCACGCCGCCCATCACGAGGCCGCACATCGGCAGCGCGCCGGCGAAGCGCTTGGGGTAGCGTTGCACGAGCCCGGCGGTGATCAAGCCGCCCTGCGAGTCGCCCCAGGCGATCGTGCGGTCGGGCGTGCCAACGCGGCGGGAGAAGAGGTCGAGCAGCGCGATCTGGTTGTCGAGCGCGGCGGCGACGGCATAGCCCTCCGCGCTGTAGGCGGAGCCGGCGAGGGCGTAGCCCCGCGCCAGCAGCCCCGCTCCGGTGACGGGATCGCCGACCTCGAGAGGGGTGGCATGGTGTGTGTTGCCCTGGCTATAGAGGACGAGCGTGCCGTTCCAGTTCGCCGGGATCTGGATGCGGTAGGCCGCGCCGTCGTTCGTGCCCGTGATAGTCCGGGGTCCATCCGCGCCAGACGCGCGAGCGCTCAGGTCAGATCGGGGCAGCAGCAGCGCCGCGCCGCCGAACGCGCCGAGGGCGAGGACCCGGCGGCGGGTGATGCGGGTGTTCGTCAGATCCGGCATGGCATCCGCTCCTTCCTACTCTGATTCCAGGGCCTCTGCCGACGTAGCCGCGATGGTCATGCGGGCATTGCGCGCTCGAGGACGACGAGCGGGATCTCGCGGCCGGCCGCACGCCGATACTCCGCGCAGACGGGGTAGCGCGCGACGACGCGCTCCCAAAGCCAGGCCCGCTCCGCGCCGGTCGCGCTGCGGGCGACCATCGCCTGGATCACCGGACCCCGTTGCACCGTCACGCGCGGGTCGCGGCGCAGGTTCAGGTACCACGCCGGGTGGCGCGGCGCGCCGCCGGCCGAGGCGACCATGACGAGTCGCCCCGCGAGTTCGAGGTAGCAGAGCGGGTGCGTGCGAGGACGCCCGGTCCTTCGCCCGGTCGTGGTGAGCAGGAGCACCGGGGCGCCGGCGAGCGTCCGCCCGAGCCGACCGCCGCTCGCGCGATAGAGGGCGCGATGGCAGAGGCCGGCGGCCCTCAGCAGCGCCTGGCCGGCCGCCGTCCCGTGCCATCGCGCCGTGCAGGTCGAGGCGCTCGCCCACATGCCGTCTGCGTGCCCCCGCCCCGGCAGGGACCGGCCGGGGGCGGGGAGCCCCCGGCCGAGCCGGCCGGGCGGCCTCTCCACGCGGCTGGCGCCGATCCCGCCTCCTGTGCTCCGCATCGCCCGGGCGCTACTCATCGCTCGTCCTCTTCCCGCCGCTTTCGCCGGTCTCCCGGCGGCCGTCGCCGCATCGCCTCCAGGCTAGGGCGGCGATGTCACCGCGCGGTGGGCGCAATGGTCAACAATTGCTCAACGGGTCGTTAACGCTTCCTCGTCGGGGCCGCGGAACCCTGGCGAGGCGGCGTCGTGGCACTCATAATGGGGGGAGAGGCGTGCGACACGGGGGGCACGGATGGAACGGCGAGAGACGGTGCTGGTGGTGGACGACGACGAGGACATCGTCGCGCTGATGCGCGACTTCCTCGAGGCGGCCGGCTACGCGGTGCTCGTCGCGCCCGACGGCCCCGCGGCGCTCGCCGCGCTCGACCGCGCGCCGGTGGACTGCGTGCTGCTCGACGTGATGATGCCCGGCCCGTCCGGCTTCGACGTCCTGCGCCAAATCCGCGAGCGCGGCGACGTGCCGGTCCTCTTCCTCAGCGCGCGGCAGGAGGACAGCGACAAGATCCGCGGCCTCGGCCTCGGCGCCGACGACTACATCGTCAAGTCGGCCACGCCGGGCGAGGTCGTCGCGCGCGTCAAAGCGGTGCTCCGGCGCGCCCGCCGCGGCGACGCGGCGCCCGCCGCGACGCTCGACTACGGCCGCCTGGTACTCGACGTGCGCGCCCGCGAAGTGCGCGTGGACGGTCGCGTGGTGCCGTTCACCGCGCGCGAGTTCGAGCTGCTGCAACTGCTCGCCGAACACCCGCGCCAGGTCTTCACGCGCGAACAACTCTACGAGCGCCTCTGGGGCGAGTACGGCGACCGCCACGCCCTGACGGTCTACATCGGCCGGCTGCGCGAGAAGATCGAGGAGGACCCGGCGAACCCGCGCTACATCACGACCGTCTGGGGCGTCGGCTACCGCTTCGAGGGCGAGCGGCGGCGAGTGGCGAGTGACGAGTGATGAGGAGACGGAGGACGGACGACGGACGAACCAACTGGCCTCTACCGTCTTCCGTCTGACGACCGACGACCGACGACCGACGACTGGAGGGGGCGCGGGTGATGCCTCGGTTCACGCTGCCGCTGCGCCGCTGGCTGGCGCTCGCGCTCGTCGCCTCTTTCCTCATCCCCGTCTGCGTGACGGCGGGCGTCGCCGCCTCCCAGTGGCACGGGGGGCGGGGCTGGTGGGGCGGCGACGCGCAGGCGGAGCAGCTCATCAGTGCTGGCGCGGACCGCTGGGACGACGCGGCCTGGCAGGCCGCGACGCGCGACGCGCTGGCGACGCGCGGCGTGGCCTTCGTGCTCTACGAGGACGGCCACGAGGTCTACCGCAGCGCCGCCGACCCGCTCGCCGCGGCCGGCGGCGGTCAGCGCACCGTGCAGCAACTGACCCTCCCCGGCGCGAACCCGCGGCGGACGGCGGAGATCTATAGCGACGCGCGGCCGAGCGGCCCCGGCGCCTTCTGGCTGGTGCCGCTCGTCGGGTTTGCCACGCTGCTGGCGACGCTCGGCGCGATCGCCTGGTTCCTCGGCCGCATGGTCCTCCGGCCCCTGGCCGCCACCAGCCGCGCCGCGCGGCAGATCGCCGTCGGCGACCTCGACGTCGCGCTGCCGCGGTCGCGCGTGCGCGAGGTGGCCGAGGTCGGCGCCGCGTTCGAGGCGATGGGCGCCGCGCTGCGCGAGTCGCTGGGGGCCCAGGCGGCGCTGGAGCAGGAACGGCGACTGACCATCGGCGCGGTCGCCCACGATCTGCGCACCCCGCTCTTCGCGCTGCGCGGCTACCTGGAGGGGCTGGCTGAGGGCGTCGCCGACACGCCCGAACAGCGCGCGCGCTACCTCGCGCTGGCGCGGGAGAAGGCGGCGGCGCTGGAGCGGCTGATCGCCGACCTCTTCGCCTACACCCGCCTGGAGTATCTGGAGCAGGCGCCGAACCGCCAGCCGCTCGACCTCGCCGCGCTCCTGCGCCGGCTGGTCGACGGCCTGCGTCCCCAGGCCGAGGCGAAGGGCGTGGACCTGGCGCTCGACGCCTCGCCGGGGCCCTGCACCGTCGACGGCGACGCCCACCTGCTGACGCGCGCGGTGGAAAACCTGCTGGACAACGCGCTGCGCCATACCCCGAGCGGTGGCGCCGTGCGCGTCGCCTGCCACGCCGGCCCGGGCGGCGTGACCTTCACCGTGGCCGACACCGGGCCCGGCATCCCGGCGCGCGACTTGCCGCACCTCTTCACCCCGCTCTACCGCGGCGAGACCTCGCGCAACCGGCGCACCGGCGGCGCGGGCCTTGGCCTCGCCATCGCCCGGCGCAGCCTCCTGGCCCACGGCGGCGACCTCACCGCCCGCAACGCCCCGGGGGGCGGTGCCGTCTTCGCCGGTACGCTGCCCCCCGCCGCGGGCGACGGCGGCACCGCTACGGGCAGAGAAGTCGCCGCGCTGGCGGCGGGCGGGGCGCGAACGACGAGTGATGAATAGCGCCCGACCACTCACGGGCCGGGCACGCGGTAGAGGGCCGCGTGGACGACGATCGCCTCGTGGAGCAGGGCCGCCCCGACGACGCCGCCCCCCGCTACCCGCACGTCCACACCGAGCCCGGGCGACGCGAACTGCTCGAACGTCGCCTGCCGCGCGCGGTGCAGCATCCGCACGCGCGGTCGCGCGCCACGGCCGCGGCGGGCGGCAGCGCGAGGGCGTCGAGCGCGGCGGCGCGGACGAGTTTGGGCCAGAGCCGGCCGAGGGTCGCCGGCGCGTCGAAGACCTCCAGCGCCGCGATCCGCCCGCCGTAGGCCACGATCAGCCCGACCACATCGCGCGGGGCGGGGAGCGCGCGGGCGTAGTCGTCCAGGCGCTCCCGCCGCCCGTCGTAGAGGTCGCGCAGCGCCTCGGTGTCGGACGCGACCGCGTGGTCGGCCTGCCGCGCGGCGATGCTCGCCCAGACCTCCGCCTGGTCGGCGCGGTGTATCCCCGCCACCCGGAGGGAGTCGCGGACCTGCATCACCTTGGCCTGGCGGAGCGCCGGGTAGGCCGCCTCGTGCGCCGCGAAGCCGGCCGCGTCGGGGCGCCAGCGCCCCCGCTCGACGCAACTCACCGGGAGCGCCGTCCGCCCGCGCGGCGAGAGCGTCGTGCTGTTGGTGACACGGTTCTGCCGCCCGCCGACCAGTTCCTCGCCGTCGGTGATCAGGACCGGCAGGTCGCCGCGGTTGACGACGTGCAGCAGGTTGACCGAGGGCGGGTCCGCCTCGCGGATCTCGAGCGTGCCCGCGGCGAGCGCCGCGTCGAGGGGCGCGTAGCGGAGCGCGCCGTGCGCCTCGCCGCGCAGCGGGAAGACCGTCAGCAGACGGCGATCGTGGCCGAAGGTCAGCCCGGGCTCGACCCAGAGCGTGTCCAGGCGCTGGACCAGCGGATGCGGCTGAGCGATCATCGGTGCGTCCCCCCTTCAGGCGTCCTCGCGGCGGCGCGACCACCGCGCCCTTCAGCCCGCAGTCTAGGCCGTGCGCGGGAATGCAGCGGTTCCCATGCTCCCGGCGTGCTAGACTAGGGCGAGATAGGCGCGTGCTTGCCGAGCGCGCGATGGGTGAAGGAAGGTAATACCCGGTCATGGGCGACGCGGTTGAGCGGCGCGACGCGGCGAACGGCGCCGCGCCGCTGCCCTACGCGCGGACGATCGAGTTGCGCGGGCACATCATCGATTCCCACGTCCTCTCCCAGGTGATGGACCTGGTGATGGACCACAGCGCCGAGTTCTACATCGAGCAGTTCGACGTCGGCCGGCACAAGTACGACCCGAGCTATGCGCGCATCGCGCTCCACGCCGCGACGCCCGCCGCGCTCGACACCCTGGTCGAGGCGGTCGGGCGCCTCGGCGCGCAGCTCCTCGCGGCCGACGAGCGCGACGCCCGCACCGCGCCCGCCCCGGCCGACGGCGTCCTCCCGGCCGGCTTCCACGCGACGACGAACATGCCGACCGAGGTGCGCGTCGGCGGGCGCTGGCTGCCGGTCGAGGCGATCGAGATGGACCTGGCGATCGCGCTGCGGCCGGGGGCGGACGGCGCGCCGGCCGGCGCCTACGCCGTGCCGATGGCCGACGTGCGCGCCGGGACGCCGGTGGTCGTCGGGCACGAGGGGGTGCGGGTGCTGCCGGTGGAGCGGCCGCGCAACCCGGCGCTGCTCGGCTCGCCGTCGCGCGGCGCGCAGGGTGCGCACTTCAGCTTCATGAGCAGCGCGGTGAGCAGCGAGCGCCCGAAGGCGGCGGCGATCGCCGAGCTGGCCGCGCAGCTCCGGCAGGTGCGCGCGGCGGGCGGGCGGACGCTGCTCGTCGGCGGCCCGGCGATCGTCCACACCGGGGCGGGGCCGGAGCTGGCGAGCCTGATCCGGCGCGGCTACGTCAACGTCCTCTTCGCCGGCAACGCGCTGGCGGCGCACGACATCGAGTCGGCGCTCTACGGCACCAGCCTCGGCGTCTCGCTCGACGCCGGCAGCGAGGGCGCGGCGATCGAGCACGGCCACGAGCACCACCTGCGCGCGATCAACGCGATCCGGGCCTGCGGCAGCATCCGCGCGGCGGTCGAGCGCGGCCTGCTGACGCGCGGCATCATGTACGAGTGCGTGCGCAACGACGTCCCCTACGTCCTGGCCGGCTCGATCCGCGACGACGGCCCGCTGCCCGACGTGCTCACCGACGTGATGGACGCGCAGCGGGCGATGCGCCGGCTGATCCAGGCCGACGGCGGCGTGGCGCTGGCGATGCTCGTCGGCACGACGCTCCACGCCATCGCCGTGGGGAACCTGCTGCCCGCCTCCACGCTGACCGTCTGCGTCGACATCAACCCGGCCGTGGTGACGAAGCTGCTCGACCGCGGCAGCCTCCAGACCGCCGGCCTGGTGATCGACGCCGGCGGCTTCCTGCGCGAACTGACGCGGCAATTGCCGGAGTGACGAGTCGGGAGTCGGGAGTCGGGAGTCGGCAGTACCGGCTTACTATTGCTGACCGGCTGCTCGACGGAAGCCTTCACTTCCGACTGCCGACTGCCGACTCCCGACTACGTGAGGAGGTACGCCAATGAAACTCCTACTCCGCCTGGTCCAGCTCGCGGTGCTCTGGGTGGCGTTCCAGGCGCTGCGCGAGCAACTGAGCCGGCCGCCCGAGGAGCGGACCTGGCACGGCCGCGTCGGGCCGGTGCCCTACGACTTCCGGCCGCCGAACTGGGACCGCCTGCGCGACGCCTACTGGAATCCGGACAGCGACCGCCTCTTCACCGACCGCGTCCTCGGCGTCGGCTGGGCGATCAACTTCGCGCAACTGGTGCGGATCGCGCGGGAACTGCGCGAGCAAGGGGAAGAACTCCTGGCGTGAGGCGGGGCGGCCAGTGGCGGGGGCCGGGCAGCTGAAGCCGCGGCTGGGGGCGCCTCAAGGCGCACCTAGGTCGCCTGCGCGGCCTGGATTCCGGCCCACGTCCCAGCCCGCGGAGGCGGGCTTCGTGCCGCGGAGCGGCCCCCAGCCGCGCCTTCAGGCCCCGGGCCCCCCGCGGGCGCGCCCCGCCCGCGGCGCGGTATACTTCGTACGAACGCCGTCCGCACGGCCGGGCGGGTTTTCGCGTGTATCCGCGAGACGAAGAGGGGGGCGATGATCCCGACCCGGCTGACCTTGCGCAACTTCATGTGCTACCGCGACGAGGCCACCCTCGACCTGCGCACGGTGCGCGTCGCCTGCGTCAGCGGCGACAACGGCGCCGGCAAGTCCGCCCTCCTCGACGCGATCACCTGGGCGCTCTGGGGCAAGACCCGTGCCAGCGCCGAGCGCGAACTGATGACCCTCGGCGCGACCGAGATGAGCGTCGCCTTCCAGTTCCTCCTCGGCGACCAGGAATACCGCGTCCTGCGCTACCGCCGCCGGCGCGCGCGCAGCCAGGACGTCGCCCAGCTCGAAGTCCAGCTTCGCCCCGCGTCGTGCGACCCGCCCGGCCTCGACGGCGCCGGCGAGGGCGAGGGCTGGCGGCCGATCAGCGGCGACACGCTGGCGCAGACCCAGGCGCTCCTCACCAAAGCGCTCGGGATGGACTACGACACCTTCATCAACTCCGCCTTCGTCCTCCAGGGCCGCGCCGACGAGTTCACGACCAAGGGCCCGACCGAGCGCAAGCAGGTCCTCGCCGACATCCTCGGCCTGGCCCGCTACGACGAGCTGGAGGAGCGCGCGAAGGCGCTGCGCCGCGAGCGCGACGGCCGGCGGCGCGAGATCGACCGCGGCCTCGAACTCATCGGCCAGGAACTGGCCCGCCGCCCCGCCGTCGAGGCCGAGCTGACGGAGGTCGCGAACAGGCTCATCGCGGTCATGCGCGAGGTCGACGAGCTGAGCGACGCGCTGGAGGCGCTGCGGGAGCACGTCGTGGCGCTGGAGGCGCGCGAGGCGCAGGCGCGCGAGGCCGAGGCCCAGCGCGACACCTACGCGCGCGAGGCCGGGGCGCTGCGCGAGCGGGCGGGCCGCCAACGCGGCCACGTCGCGGACTTGCAGGCGATCATCGCGGAGGGCGAGACGATCCGCCGCGACCACGCCGCGCTGGCGGCGGTGGAGGAGCGCGAACGAGCGCTAAACGATGCGCTTGGCCGGCTCAACGACCTCCTGCGCCGGCACCGCGACGCCGAGAAGCGCGTCGAGACGGCGCGCAACCTCCGGCTCCAGGAACTGCACGCCCTCGAACACAAGTTGAAGGAACTCAGCGACCAGCAGGCGCAGGCGCCCGCGATCGAGGCGCGCTACGACGAGTTGCACGGGCGGCTGGCGGCGCTGCAGGCCGAGCGCGAGCGCGGCGAGACGCTGCAGCAGAGCGTCACGTCCGCGACCGAGGAGGCCGTGCAGCGGAAGGCGGAGAATGCCGCCCTCAAGCGCGAGATGGAGCGCCTCAAAGAGCGCCAGCGGCAGATCGCCGACGCGGACGCCAGTTGCCCGCTCTGTCGCCGCCCGCTCGGCCCCGGCGAGCGCCGGCACATCCACGACGAGTATCAGGCCGAGGGGACGTCGCTCGGCGACCAGTTCCGCGCCAACCGCGAGCGGATCGCCGTCCTCGACCGCGAGGTCGCCGCCTATCAGGAGCAACTGGGGCGGATCGAAGCCGCGCTGCGGGAGCAGCGCGCGCTCGACCGCGAACTGGGACAGGTGACGGCGCAACTCCAGGCCGCGCGCGACGCCGGCGACGAGTACGCCGCGAAGGCGGCGGAGCGCGACCGCCTCGTCGACCTGCTCGACCGCCAGGATTTCGCGCACGACGCGCAGCGCGAGCTGGCCGACCTCAACGCGGCGATCGCCGCCCTCGCCTACGACGCCGACGAGCACCAGCGCGTCCGCGTGGAGGTCGCGACGCTGAAGCCTGCGGCGCAGCGCCTGAGCGATCTCGAGCACGCCGAAGGTTCCCTCGCCACTGAATGCCAACGGCTGGCCGAGGACGAGGCGATGCTCGCCAGCCGGGAGACGGATCGCGAGGCGGCCGAGGCGCGCGCCGTCGACCTGCGCGCCGGGCTGGCCGACCTCCCGGCGTTGCGCGACGAGTACGGCGACCGCAAGCTCGACCTGATCGCGCGCGAACGCGAGAAGGAGGAGCTGACCAGGCGGCACGGCGGGCTGGAAGAGGCGCTCAGGCGCCTGGCCGACCGGGAGGAGGAGGGCCGCGGGCTGCGCGCCGAGCGCGCCCGCGTCGCCGAGGAGGAAGGCATCTACCGCCAGCTCGCCGAGGCGTTCGGCAAGCGCGGCATCCAGGCGATGATCATCGAGGCGGCCATCCCCGAGTTGCAGGACGAGGCCAACGCGATCCTCGCCAACATGCCCGGCAACACCATGCGCGTCGAGTTCCGCACGCAGCGCGAGACGCAGAAGGGCGACACGGTCGAGGCGCTCGACATCATGATCGGCGACGAGGCCGGCCAGCGCGACTACGCGATGTACTCGGGCGGCGAATCCTTCCGGGTCAACTTCGCCATCCGCGTGGCCCTCTCCAAACTCCTGACCCGGCGCGCCGGGGCGAAATTGCAGACGCTGGTGATCGACGAGGGCTTCGGCACGCAGGACGCGCGCGGGCGCGACGGCATCGTCGAGGCGATCCGCTCGATCGAGGGCGACTTCCAGACGATCCTCATCATCACCCACATCAACGAGCTGAAAGACGCCTTCCCCGCCCAGATCATGATCGAGAAGACCCCGGCCGGCTCGCAGATCATGGTGGCGTGAGGCGGTCCCGCCGCTCGAACATCCGTGCTATACTACCCCCAAGCGATCTGACCGGAGCACCCGCCGGAGAGTACGCCATGCACGCCGCGCACGCCGAAGACTACCTCCTCTCGCTCGACCTGCTGCCGCTGCGCCTGCGCGGCCTCGCCGCCACCGAGCAGCCCATCGCCGCCGCGACCCTGGCCGACACCGCCGCCGCGCTGGAGGCGCGCGCGGCGCGCCTGGCCCGCCTCGCCTACGTCCTCGCCGAGCACGGCTGGGACCTGGCCGTGACCGGCGAGTTCCTGCTCGAGGCGCGTCGCCGCTGCCGCCGCGCCGAGGTCGAGCGCCTGCTGGACGGCTGCCCGGAGCTGGCGGCGCTCGCCACGGTCTACCTCGACGCCGCGCCTGGCGAGGGCCCGCGTGAGCTCTTCTGGGCCGAAGACGAGTGCCGCCTCGTCGCCGCCTGACGCCCCGGCCGAACCGCGAAGGCGCTGCGGCTTTCGAGTACAATGCGATGAAATCTCTGTGCAGCCCGGCCGATGCCGCGAAGGAGAGCGCCGGGGTGGGACATGGGCGGGGCTCATAACTTCCCGCTGCAACTCACTAGCTTCGTCGGCCGCGAGCGGGAGCAGGCCGAACTGCGGCGGCGGCTGGCCGCTACGCGCCTCCTGACGCTGACCGGTGCCGGCGGCATCGGCAAGACGCGCCTCGCCCTCGAGGTAGCCGGGGCCCTGGTGGACGGCCACGCGGACGGCGTCTGGCTGGTCGACCTCGCCCCGCTCGCCGACGGGGCGCTCGTCCCCCAGGCGGTGGCCTCCGCACTCGGCGTCCGCGAACTGCCGGGCCGGCCGCTGACCGAGGCCCTGGCGGACGCGCTCCGCGCCAGGGAGATCCTCCTGCTGCTGGACAACTGCGAACACCTGCTGCCGGCCTGCGCGCCCCTCGCCGATCGCCTGCTGCGCGCCTGCCCGCGGTTGCGCATCCTGGCCACCGGCCGGGAGGCCCTCGGCATCGCGGGCGAGACGGCCTGGCGCGTCCCCTCGCTCGCCCTGCCCGAATCGCCGGCTGTGGCTTCTCTCGAGCAGCTGCGCCGGTACGAGGCGGTCCGGCTCTTCGTGGACCGGGCCCGCGCGGCGCTACCATGCTTCGCGCTCACCGAGCGCAACGGCCCGGCCGTCGCCGAAGTTTGCCGCCGCCTGGACGGCATGCCGCTGGCCATCGAGCTCGCGGCCGCGCGGGTCGCGCTGCTCGCGGTCGACCAGATCGCCGCCCGCCTCGACGACCGCTTCCGCCTGCTGACGACCGGCAGCCGCACGGCGCCGACCCGCCAGCAGACGCTACGCGCGGCCATCGCCTGGAGCTACGACCTCCTCACCGCGCGAGAGCAGCGGCTGTTCGACCGCCTCGCGGTCTTCGCCGGCGGCTGGACCCTCGAGGCGGCCGAGGCGGTCGCCGGGGGCGACGGCATCGAGGCGGACGACGTGCTGGAGCTGCTGGGCCGGCTGGTCGACAAGTCGCTGGTGCTCGTCGACCCGGGCGAGCCCGGCCCGGTGCGCTACCGGCTGCTCGAAACGCTGCGGCAGTACGGCCAGGAGCGCTCGCGCGCGCGGGGGGAGGGCGATGCCGTGGCCCGCCGCCACGCCGCGTACTTCGTCGAGTTTGCCCACGGGGCCGAGCGCGCGTTCTTCGGGCCGAGTGAGCCCCAGGCGTTGCAGCGCCTGGAGGCGGAGCACGATAACGTCCGGGGCGCGCTGCGCTGGCTCATCGCGGCCGGCGACGCCGCGCAGGGCCAGCGGCTGGGCGGCGCGTTCGGGCTGTTCTGGTTCTTTCGCAGCATGCTGACGGAGGGCCGCGCCTGGCTGGCGCAACTCCTGGCGCTGTCGGGCGGCGAGCATCCGCCCGCCTGGCGGGCCCGGTGCCTGTTCTGCGCCGGCGACCTGGCCCTCGGGCAGGGCGACTATGCGGCGGCAGAGCGCCATGTCGAGGAGTCCTTGACGCTCTGGCGGCGCCTCGGAGACGACGGGCAGGCGGCCGCGTCGCTCTTCATGCTCGGGCAACTGGCGAGGATCCGCGAGGACTACGGCGCGGCCCGCGCGCTGCTGCACGAGGCGATCGCGCTGGGCCGCGCGGCCGGCAACCATGCCTACGAGGCCCTGGCCCTGGTCGCGCTGGCGGACATGGCGACGGTGCAGGGCGCGTGCCAGGCGGCACGACAGTACGCCGAGGAAGCGCTCGCGCGGGCCACCGGCATCGGCTGGCGGCGGATCGTCCCCCACGCGCTCCGATCCCTAGCCGACGCCTGCTACGAAGAGGGCGACGACGGCGCCGCGCGGGCGTTCGCGGAGGAGTCCGTGGCCGGGGCGCGCGAGCGGGCGGCGCCGTGGTGGCTGATCCCGCCCCTGGTCAGCCTGGGCCACGTCGCCGCGGCCCAGCGCGACTTCGCCCGCGCGCACGCGGCGCTGGCCGAAGCACTCTCGCTCTCGCGCGAAATCGGCGACGAATCGGGCATCGCGGCCGGCCTGCAGGCCTGCGCCTACCTGGCGGCCGCCCGTGATCAGCCCGAGCGCGCCATTCGCCTGGCTACGGCCGCCGAGGCGGTACGACAGCGCACGGGGGGGACGGTCATACCCGCCAGCGCGAGAGTGCGGGGCCGGCTCGCGTCGGCGGCCGGCGCCCTGGTGCCCGCGCTCGAGCAGGCCGCCCGGCTGCAAGGCCAGCGGATGTCGCCGGACGAGGCGATCGCCGCCGCGCTCGCGATCGGGGAAGCCGGGCCAGCCGGCCGTCAGGCGGGCGCGCCGGTGGCCGGCGAGGCGGCGGGCCTCACGCCCCGTGAGCGCGAGGTGGCCGCGCTCGTCGCGCGGGGGCTCTCCAACCTCGAAATCGCCGGGCAATTATTCGTCAGCGAGCGTACCGTGGAGACCCACGTCCGCCACATCTTGGGCAAGCTCGGCCTGCGCTCCCGCGCGCGCCTCGCGAGCTGGGCCGTCGAGCACCAGCTCTTCGCCGCCCTCGCGGAGTAATCCCCCCGGCCCCGATCGCGCTCAGTGCTGGCACTGAGACGCCGCCGTGCGCGCCCCACCAAGATCATCGCCCAGATTTCAGCGCCAGCGCGGATGGCGACGCCTCGCGTCGCGCGTAGAGTGGAGGTGCCCCGCCCGGCAGGGACGACCCGGAAGGCGGCGGCGCAGCGGCCGGCTCACGAGAGGAAGGAGCACGCCATGTCCAGCGCGTTAGCCCCCCACACCACAGCGGCGCCGGGCGCCATCAGCGGCTGGTTCCCCCGGATCGATGACGCCGTGCCGCCCGTCCTGGCCATCTGGCGGATCGCCGTCAGCCCGTGGCTCGGCCAAGCCGCCTACGCGGTCGCCAGGCTCGGCATCGCCGACCTGCTCGCCGCCGGGCCCCAGTCGAGCGCCGAACTCGCCGCTGCGGCCGGGGTGGACGTACCAACGCTCCACCGGGTACTGCGTTTCCTGGCCTCCGTGGGCCTGTTCGCCCAAACCGGCGACGGGCGCTTCGCCGCGACGCCGGTGAGCGCGTGCTTGACGCGCCGCGCGCCGAACTCGCTGCGGGATCTGCTGATCCTCACGGGCGAAGAGTTCCATCGGGCCTGGGGCGGCATCCTGGCCTCGCTGGAGGCTGGCGAGCCGGCCTTCCGCCGCGTCTTCGACGACGACTTCTTCGGGTATCTCGACGCGCATCCGGCGTGCGCGCGCACCTTCCACGGGGCGATGGCGGGCGCGATCCACCTGCGGGCCGGCACGCTCGCGCGGCACTACGACTTCGGCTACGCGCGCACGCTCGTGGACGTCGGCGGCGGCAGCGGCGTCGTCCTCGCCTCTATCTTGCGGCGATACCCGCACCTGCGCGGCGTCCTGTGCGACCTGCCCGCCGCGGCCGCCGCGGGGGCGGAGTACCTCGCCGCCGCGGGCCTCGCCGACCGCTGCGAGATCGTCGCCGGGAGCTTCTTCGACGCGGTCCCGGCCGGCGGCGACCTCTACCTGGTCTCGCAGGTCGTCCATCTGCTGGACGACGAGGAGGCCGTCGCCCTGCTCGGGCGCTGCCGCGCCGCGATGCCCGAGCGGGCGAGGCTGCTGCTGGTCGAGGCCGTCGTGCCCGAGGACGAGGGGGACGCGGACGTGAACGGGCTCGACCTGCACATGCTGGTCCTCTTCGGCGGCCGGGAGCGCACCGCGCGGGAGTTCCGGGCCCTGCTGGCGGGGGCGGGATACCGCCTCGGCAGCATCATCCCCCTGCCGCAAACCGGGACGTGCGTCGTCGAGGCCACGCTGTCGTGAGCGCGCGCCAGGCACTGGGGGCCGCCGTCGGGCCTGAGCGGGAGGCGCGCGGGCCCGACCCCGCGGCGGCCCCGGCGACGAACGACCGACGAGTCGTCGGATCGACGCAGGAAGGAGCGTGTGGCGATGCGAGCCGTGGTCTTCCACGCGCACGGCGGCCCCGAAGTATTGCGGATCGCGGACGTGCCGCGGCCGGTGCCCGGGCCGGGCGAGGTGCTGCTGCGGGTGCGGGCCGTCTCCGTGAACCGCACCCTGGATTGCGAGGTCCGCGCGCGCCCCGGCGCGTACGGCCCCATCCCCATGCCGCACATCTCGGGGGCCGGCCCGGCCGGCGAGGTCGCCGAGCTGGGCGCGGGCGTGCAGGGGTTCCAGCCCGGCGACCGGGTCGTGAGCGACAACGCGCTCTGGTGCGGGGTTTGCCGCACGTGCGTGGCGGGGCAGACCAACGCCTGCGCGCGGATGCGCATCCAGGGCGTCCACACGC
>DASSSV010000504.1:0-11712 GCA_035708265.1 Thermomicrobiales bacterium
CGTGACGGCGTGGGGCGCGGGGCGTGGGCGGCCCCCCAGTCTCCCCAATGCTGGGGGGAACCAAGCGTGGACATCGTAGCGATGAGGGCGCGATCAGCCCGGCCGGGCCGGCACGACCGCGGCCCCCGACTGCGGCGTTGAAGATGGGTTCCCCCCAGGATTGGGGGGACAGGGGGGCCGCGCTACGGCGCGAGGTCGGCGTAGATGACGAGGCGGCCGAGGTAGGTGTGTCGTGAGTGGTCGAAGGGCGTGCTCTGGTCGCAGGTGATCAGGTTGAGGTGGGTGCCGGGAGCCGGGCCGAAGATCTTCTGCAACGGCGCCTGATCCTCCGGGTACGCTTCGATCGTGCGGATGACGAACTTGCGCGCGATCTTGTCGCTGCCCACGACGATGATCTGGTCCCCCGGCTTCAGTTTGTTGAGGTCCCAGAAGACGGCCGGGCCGGTCGTCGAGTCGACGTGCCCGTCGATCACCGCCTGGCCCGGCTCGCCCGGCTTGGGGCCGAGGTTGTACCAGGCGACGTTGTCGTGGTTCTGCGGCACGCCCATCGCGCCGTCCGGCGTCAGGCCGACCGATTCGACCGCGGCGTTGACGCCGATCTTGGGGATCTGCAGGCGCACCGGCGCGCCGACCGGCGGCAGGGGTGTCGGGGTCGGCGGGAGCGGTGTGGCCGTGGGGACCGGCGTCGCGGTCGGCGGCACGGCCGTCGGAGTATCGGGTAACGGCGTATTCTCGGGCGTCGGTGAGGGCGTCGCGGTCGCCGTCGCCGTCGGCACCGGCGTGTCGGTCGGCGTGGGCGGCGGCGGGGTCGCGGTGACGACCTGCGCGGCGAGCTGCGCGGGGTCGGGCTGCCGGTTGGCCATGCCGGTCAGGACGGCGACGACCAGGGCGGCGAACAGGAACAGCGCGACGAAGGCTTGCCGTCGCGCGGGACGGCGGTCCATCTGCGAACGTCTCTCTCCCGGCGACCCCGGCGGCCACGGCGCGCCCGCGCCGGGTTCGCGCGCGAATAACGGCCCGTCATAGATACTACGTCGGGCGGGGCGCAAACGGTCCATCGTTATCCTAGCACGTTTCGGCCGCTGGCAGACGGCAGACGGCAGACGGCAGCAGCTCCGGCTCCTTCGTCACTCGTCGCTCATCTCAGCATAGTCCCGGGCCGCGCGGGCGACAATGGGCCGGCGTAGCACGCTGGTACTATTTCCGGGCGAGCGCGCCGGCGATTGATGCCGCGGCTGTAGGCTCGTCGCGGGTCGGGACGAGAGCCCCGGCCCAGTCCGCGCAGTCGAACTTCGCGGCGTGCAGCACCATTCAGGTGCGGTTTCAACCGCCAGCCATCGCTGTCCCGACCACCTGCCCCAGGAGCCGGCGCGAAACGGCGTGCGGGCGCCGGGCGTACTACCCAGTAGAGGGGATCGTGCCGGCGCGCCTCATCGCCTGGTACCGAGACTCGCCCGCCCCGGCCGTCCCACCCTGCCGCCACAATTCGACGCTCGCCATCGCTCGCACGGCTCGCCGCACGCCCACCCATCATGACGCGCGGCGGGGCTACCGGCGTTTCGCGCTTCACGGCACAGGAGGGGAACGATGTCCGGCCAGGCCACGCTCGCGGAGTTCGTCGCCGACGTCGCGCGGCGGGACGGCGAGAAACCGGCGCTGATCTTCCAGGATCAACCCGTGACCTACGCCCAGCTCGACGCGCTGATCGAGCGCGCCGCCGACGGGCTCGCCGCGCGCGGCGTCGGGCACGGCGACCGCGTCGCGCTGATGCTGCCGAACATCCCGCCCTTCGTCGTCGCCTACTACGCGGCGCTGCGCCTCGGCGCCATCGTCGTGCCGGTGAACCTGCTCTACAAGGCCGACGAGATCGCCTACATTCTCGGCGACAGCGAGGCGAAGGCGCTCGTCGTCTACGAGGGCTTCTATGCCCAGGCCGGCGAGGCGGTCCGGCGCGCGCCGTCGGTCGAGTGCGTGGTCGTCGTCGGGCAGGGGCTCGCGCCGGAGGGGACGACGGCCTGGGCGGACCTCGTCGGCGGCGGGGCGCCGCAGCGCCAGCCGGCCGCGGTCGCGCCGGGCGACGTGGCGGTGATCTGCTACACCTCGGGGACGACCGGGCGCGCGAAGGGCGCGATGCTGACGCACCGCAACTTCATCGCCAACCTGGAGCAGATGGAGGCGGTCGGGTCGATGAAGATGACCGCGGCCGACGTCGAGCTCCTGGTCCTGCCGCTCTTCCACATCTACGCGATGAACGTCGGCCTGAACGGCGCCATCCGCCTCGGCGCGACGGTCGTGCTGATGCTCCGCTTCGAGTTGCTCCCGGTGCTGGAGCAGATCGAGCGCCACCGCTGCACGGTCTTCCTCGGCGCGCCGCCGATGTACGTCGCCTGGGTCAACACGCCTGGCGCGGAGCGCTACGACGTCTCCAGCCTGCGCGTCGCCGGCTCCGGCGCGGCGCCGCTGCCCGCCGCGGTGCTCGCGCGCTTCCGCGAGCTGACCGGCGTGGCGATCGGCGAGGGCTACGGCCTGACCGAGACCGCACCGACGACGCACAGCAACTACGTCGGCGACAAGGGCATCCGGCCTGGGACGGTCGGGCTGCCGCTGCCCGGCGTGGAGTGCCGGCTGGTCGACGAGCACGACCGCGAGGTGTCGCCCGGCGCGGAGGGCGAGATCGTCGTGCGCGGCGAGAACGTGATGGTCGGCTACTGGCACCAGCCGGAGGCGAGCGCCGAGGCACTGCGCGGCGGCTGGTTCCACACCGGCGACATCGCGACGGTCGACGCCGACGGCTACTACACGATCGTGGACCGCAAGAAGGACATGATCAACGCGGGCGGCTTCAAGGTCTGGCCGCGCGAGGTCGAGGAAGTCCTCTACCACCACCCCGCCGTGCAGGAGGCCGCTGTCGTCCCCTTCCCCGACCCCTACGCCGGCGAGCGCCCCCTCGCCTTCGTCTCGCTCAAGGCGGGGCAGCACGCCACCGCCGACGACCTGATCCAGTACTGCCGCGCCAACCTCGCCAGCTTCAAGGCCCCCACGCGCGTCGAGTTCCGCGACGACCTCCCCAAGCTCCCGACCGGCAAGGTGCTCCGGCGCGTGCTCCGGGAGGAGGCACGAGGACTAAGGACTAAGGTCTAAGGTCTAAGTGGGAGGCTGAGGACTGAGTGGAGGCGAGAGGGTGGGGAGGCAAGTAGAATACTTTGAGGATCTTATCGCCTGGCAGAAGGCGCGGGAGCTGACGCGGGCGGTGTATCAAGTCACGAAGCAGGGAGCCTTCGCACGAGATTATGGGCTGGCCGGGCAGATACAGCGGGCGGCGGTGTCGATCATGTCGAACATCGCCGAGGGCTTCGACCGGGGCGGGCGACGCGAGTTCCACCAATTCTTGTCGACCGCCAAAGCCTCCTGTGCGGAGGTCCGCTCGCAGCTCTACGTCGCCCTCGACGCCGGCTACCTGACCGACGCCCAGTTCGACGACCTCCTCGCCCGCGCCCGAGAGGTCGCCCGCATCGTCGCCGGCCTCCGCTCCGCCGTCGAACGGCAGCGCGACGCCGAACGCGAGCAAACGCACACTTAGTCCTTAGTCCTGAGTCCTTAGTCCTTTCATCAGGGGGAGGGAGACATGGCGGGCAGCACGATCGAGCGCGTCGTGGTCCTCGGCGCCGGGACGATGGGGGCCGCGATCGCCGGGCACTGCGCGAACGCCGGGATCCCGGTTTATCTGCTGGACCTCGCGCCGGACGCGCTGACGCCGGAGGAGGAGCGGCGCGGCCTGACGCTGGAGCACCCGGCCGTGCGCAACCGCATCGTCCGGGCGGGCTTCGACCGGATGGTCAAGGCGCGACCGGCCAACCTCTTCAGCGCGGCCACCGCGGACCTCATCACGACGGGCAACTTCGCGGACAACTTCGACTGGGTCGAGGAGGGCGACTGGGTCGTCGAGGCGATCGTCGAGCGGCTGGAGCCGAAGCGGGAACTCATGGCGCGCGTCGAGGCGGCGCGCAAGCCGGGCAGCGTCGTCTCGTCCAATACCTCCGGCATCCCGCTCCACGAGATCGCGGCCGGGCGCTCCGAGGACTTCCGCCGGCACTTCCTCGGGACGCACTTCTTCAACCCGCCGCGCTACCTGAAGTTGCTGGAGATCATCCCGACCGACGACACCGACCCGGCGGTCGTCGCGCGGCTGCGCGCGTTCGGCGAGCGGGTGCTCGGCAAAGGCGTCGTCGTCTGCAAGGACACGCCCAACTTCATCGGCAACCGCATCGGCACCTTCGCCGGGATGCACGGCATCCGCTACGCGCTCGACCACGGCTACACGATCGAGGAGGTCGACGCCCTGACCGGCCCGCTGATCGGCCGGCCGCGCACCGCCTCCTTCCGCCTGGCCGACCTCGCCGGCGTCGACATCATGGCCGGCGTGGCCGACAACCTCTGCGCCGCGGCGCCGTACGACGAGTCGCGCGAGGAGTTCAAGACGCCGGCGCCGGTCGCGCGGATGGTGCGCGAGGGGATGCTGGGCAACAAGGCCGGCCGCGGCTTCTACCAGCGCGTGGACTTGCCGGGCGGCAAGCGCGAGTTCCACGTCCTCGACCTGGAGACCTTCGAGTACCGCCCGCCGCGCGAGGTGGAGATCCCGCTGGTCGCCGAGGCCAACCGGCACCGCGACCTCGCCGAGCGCCTGCGCTTCATCGTGCAGCGCGCCGACGAGGGCGACCGCCATGCCAAACTGATCGAGCAGACGCTCATCCCCGCGCTCGCCTACGCCGCGCGACGCATCCCGGAGATCAGCGACGACATCGTCGCGGTGGACGACGCGATGCGCTGGGGCTTCGCCCACCAGCTCGGCCCGTTCGAGACTTGGGACGCGCTCGGCCTGGCCGACACGGTCGCGCGGATGGAGCGCGAGGGGCTCGCGGTCGCGCCGTGGGTCATGGACATGCTGGCCGCCGGCCACGAGTCCTTCTACCGGCGCGCCGACGGCCGGCTGGAAGCCTACAGCCCCCTGACGAAGCGCTACGAGCCGGTGCTGCGCGACCCGGAGATCATCGATCTGGCGGCGCTGAAGGCGGCGGGGCGGGAGGTCGCCGGCACGCCGGGCGCCAGCCTGGTCGACCTCGGCGACGGCGTCCTCTGCCTGGAGCTCCACAGCAAGGCCAACGCGATCGGCCAGGACGCGCGCGACCTGCTCAACGAGGGGTTAGCGCTCCTGGCGCGCGACGACGACTGGCGCGCCATGGTGATCGGCAACCAGGGCGAGTACTTCTCGGCCGGCGTGGACCTCAACGATGTCGGCAAGGTCGCGATGAGCGGCGACCCGGTCGCGCTGGCCGCCTACCTGCAGCAGGGGCACGAACTGCTCCAGCGCCTGCGCTACAGCCCCAAGCCGGTCGTCGCCGCGCCGTTCGGGCAGACGCTCGGCCTCGGCGTCGAGATCGCGCTGGCCGCGGCCAGCATCTGCGCCGAAGGGGAGACCTACATGGGGCTGGTCGAGGTCGGCCTGGGGCTGATCCCGGCCGGCGGCGGCTGCAAGGAGTTGGTGCGGCGGGTCGTCTCGCCGGCCGCGCGCCTCCCCGGCGCCGATCCGACGCCCGCGCTGCGCCGGGTCTTCGAGACGCTGGGGCAGGCGAAGGTGAGCGGCAGCGCCGCCGAGGCGCGCGACCTCGGCTACCTGGCCGCGGGCGACCGCGTCGTCCTCGGCCGCGACCGCCTGCTCGCCGCCGCCAAGCGGATGGCGCTCGACCTGGCGGAGGCCGGCTACCGCCCGCCCGCACCGGGGCCGCACTGTTACGCGGCCGGGCGGGGCGCCTACGCGACGCTCGCCGTCGGCATCCACCAATACCTCGCCGGCCGCTTCATCAGCGCCTACGACGCCGAGGTCGGCCGCGCGCTGGCCCGCGTCCTCTGCGGCGGCGACCTGACCGCGCCGCAATGGGTGGACGAGGACTACTTCCTCAGCCTGGAGCGCGAGACCTTCATGCGCCTCCTCGCCAACCCCAAGACCCAGGAGCGCATCACGACCATGCTGCGCACGGGGAGACCGGCGCGGAACTGAAGCTGACCGAGCGGCGAGTAGTGGAACCCGCATACTCGGTACCTAACCATTACTCGCCGCCTACGCTGAAGGAGTGTACTTTGGCCTGGAACGCCTTTACCGGAGTCTGTGCTATTGCCGCGTTGGACGTGGTTTTGCGGGTCGCACTGAACCGCGGCGGCTTGTACAAATGGTGGGTTCGGCTGCTTGAAGGAGCGATGTATGCCGGAATGTGGCTAGCGCTGATCGTCGCAGTACGCCTTGCGGGAGGTTGGCTATTTGGTGGAGGAGTCAAGTTTGCACTTTGGGCGTTGATCCTGTTCTTTGGCGGGGATTCGGTTGCCGTACTTATTCGTCTTGTCCGGCGCGCGATGCGAATGTCGAACGATGGCATTTGGGCTGAGTAAAGAAGTAGTCGTCAGTACGTGGGAGCAAATGCCCTTACAGGACTGGGAGGTACTTGATCTGGTCTCGATGCTCGTCCGGCCATGAAGCGTGGGCTGCGAGGAGCAACAACTCGGCCGTTTCTCCGATTCCGATGTCCGGGTTGAGTTGGAGGATGCCCGGTGTATGATGACCGCCGTTGAGGTGCTCGGCCAAGTGCTCCGGCATGGTCCGCCGGTTGTTGGTGACGAGAACGAAGTCCTGCTCCTCGCACCAGAGCAGAATGACTGGGTCGGCGGTGCCGCGCGGCGGTGCGCCAGGGTCGCCGACGGCCCAGATGACGAGGGCTGGGTCGCGCTGGCGCAGTGCGGCGATGAGCGCGGAGCCTACGTTCTCGTCGCAGAGGAAGCGCACGCTCAGACCCGATCGCCGGCCGCGGCGCGTGCCTGCTCCTCCTCAAGAGCAGCGCGCGCCTGACGCATGCGCGCCAGGAAGTCCTGCGCAGCGGGGTCGTTGGCTTGCTCCGCGCGCATCCGCCGCCCGAATTCGAGCCAGTCGGCCAGGTAGGTCTCGACCGCCGTGCGATTGTGCAGGTAGTAGAGGATGGTGGCATAGATCTGTTCGAGGGTGAGCGCGGGGTAACTAGCCGCGATCTGCTCGGGCGTGCGGGCGCGGTGGATGAAGTCGTAGAGCACCGTCTCGATCCCGACGCGGGTGCCCTTGATGCGGATGTCGTCTGGAGAGAGGAAGTCGAAGTAATCTTCCAGCCTCATGGCGTTTCCCCTGGTGTAGCGCAACAGGTGTGCGGACCTGTCACCGGCTGACACGGCGTTCACCATGAATTGTAAACTTCAACTGCCCCGGCGGCTATTATCGTGTTCGGGCCGTAGCCGACGATCGGCTGGAGTAAGGATCTTCGCGTCACTCGCGCAGCAAGGAGGCCGTGATGGCAACAGCACCCGAAGTCACTGCCAACGATCTCCTGGCGCTCCCAGAAGGTGGGCCGCGCTATGAGTTGCTGGACGGGGAGGTCTACCAGGTCAATCCGCCCACGCGTAGGCACCAAGAGATCGTCGGCGATGTCTTCCACTGGCTATACGGGGCAAAGAATGCCGGCCTCGGCCATCCCTATGTCGCGCCGACGGGGCTGGTGTTGCCCGACGGCGCCATGACCGAGCCGGACGTGATGTTCATCCGGGCGGGGCGCGAGGAGGTCCTGGCCGAAGACGCCATCCGAGGCGTGCCCGACCTGATCGTCGAGGTGTTGTCGCCGACGACGCGCGACCGCGACCGCAAGATCAAGTATCGCATCTACGAGCGCAACGACGTCCCGCACTTCTGGTGGATCGACCCCGACGAGGAGACGATTTACCGCCACGCGCTCGGCGCGGATGGCCGCTATGCGCCGCTGGATGTGCTGCGGCGGGGCGACACGCTCAATGCGCCCTTCCTCCCGGCCGAGCACGCCATCTCCGTGGAGCACCTGTTCACATAGCCGCGGCCGCCTTCCACCGCCGGCCGGCGCCGTCATACAACATCCTAATGCGCCACGACCGTGACGTAGCGGGTGAAGACGAGCGCGATGAGGACGACCAGGACGCAGAGGGCGATCCCGGCCATCAGCCAGGCCCGGTCTTTCGGCTTGAGCATCGGCGGGTAGGGGTCGGGGCCGGGCGTGTAAGGGAGGGCGAGGTCGGGCTGGGGCTCGGGCGGCATGATCGCCCCTGGCTCCCCGGCCGAGTCGCCGGCCGGCGGCGCGGACTGCGCCTGCTGCGCGGCCAGGGCGCGGGCGACGATCGCCGCGGCGGCGGCCTCGATCTCCGCCTCGCTAGCCGGTCCGGAACGGCGCGCGGCGCGCGACAGCGGGCCACGCGGCTGGGGCGCGGCGGGGAGCGGCGGCACGACCGGCGCGAGGATCGGAGTGGGAACGGCTGGCGCCGATGCGCTCGCGGGCGTCGTTTCGGTTTCTGGGGTGGGTGCAGCGGCGGGAGCGGGCTCCGGCACGACCGCGAGCGCGGGCGGCGCGAGCGGCGCGGACGGCAAGGCGTCCGGGGCATTGTCAGTCGCGGCGGCCGCCAGCGACTGCCCGCAATGGCTGCAAAAACGCATCTCCGGCGCGTACGGGATGCCGCAGGACAGGCACCACATCACCTGCCGCGCGCCGCGCCCTTCCTCCACCCGGTCCATCGACCCCCGCCCTCGTGTCGCCAACCCTCATGCCCGGCGGCGCGCCGCGCGGGCCACTCCTCCCCAAAAGTATGCCGCCGGCGGTCTCTTCGACAATCACCCATTGGTCACGGATTGTCCCGGTCGGCGCTGTCGTCAGGACCGGTACCATCGTTTCGTCAAAGGCACGGCGGCCCGCGCCAAGCAACGCGGCCGGCATCCCACGGTGAGCGATGGTTAGACCGCAGCCGCGCCTGTTGCCATCGCCATCGCCGCGGCGTTGATGCCGGGTTACCCCCAGTATTGGGGGGATCGGGGGCCGCCGGTTTGAACAATCGCAGCCCCGGGGGTATGCTGGCGCGCGGCGGGCCGGCGAGCGAACGGGGGAAAGGGCGGCGAGGCGATGGCGGCGGAGGGACGGCGCGCGCCGGGGGGGCGCCCGGCCGTGGAGCGGCTGGCGGCCAGGGTGCTGCGCGGTCGGCGCTGGGCGGCCGGCGGCGCGGGCTTCGAGAGCAGCCGCTTCCTGGCGAAGTGGGTCGGCCTCGCCATCCTGATCGGCATCGTCGCCGGCGTCGGCGCGATCCTCTTCTATTTGGCGATCCGCTTCGTCACCCACGCCACGCTCGGCCCGATCACCGGCTTCCTGCCGCCCGAGCCGCGGGGCGAGGGGAACGGCGGGGTGCGGGCCGCCGTCCACCCCTGGCTGATCCCGGTCGTGACGACGCTCGGCGGCCTCGTCAGCGGGCTGATCGTCTTCACGCTCGCGCCGGAGGCCGAGGGCCACGGCACCGACTCGGCGATCGCCGCCTTCCATTACAAGGCGGGGCAGATCCGCGCGCGCATCCCGCCGATCAAACTCGTCGCCTCGGCGATCACGATCGGTACCGGCGGCAGCGGCGGGCGCGAGGGGCCGACCGCGCAGATCTCGGCCGGCTTCGGCTCGCTGCTGGCGAACCTGCTCAACCTCAGCGCGAGCGACCGACGCATCTGCGTCGCCGTCGGGATCGGCTCGGGCATCGGCGCGATCTTCCGCGCGCCGCTCGGCGGCGCGATGCTCGCCGCCGAGATCCTCTACGTCAACGACCTCGAGGCCGAGGCGATCCTCCCCGCGCTGATCGCCTCGATCGTCGGCTACTCCATCTTCGGCGCGGTCGTCGGCTGGGAGCCGATCTTCGGCACGCAGTCGCAGTTCGGCTTCGACAAGCCGATCCAACTCGTCTACTTCGCCGCGCTCGGCCTCCTCTGCGGGGCGGTCGGCCTCGCCTACGCGCGCGGCTTCTACGGCATCACCGGCATCTTCCGCCGCCTGCGCATCCCGCAGATCCTCAAGCCGGCGCTCGGCGGGCTCCTCGTCGGCCTCTTCGCGCTGAAGGTGCCGCAGATCCTCGGCACCGGCTACGGCTGGGTACAGTTCGGCATGGACCAGCGCCTGCTGACGATCCCGCTCTGGATCGTCCTGCTGCTCCCCTTCGCCAAGATCGTCGCGACGGGCCTGTCGATCGGCTCGGGCGGCTCGGGCGGCATCTTCGGCCCCGGCATGGTCATCGGCGGGATGCTCGGCGCGGCCTTCTGGCGGCTCTTCGCGGGCGTCCTGCCGGGGATGCCGCCGACGCCGGCGACCTTCACCATCGTGGCGATGATGGCGCTCTTCGGCGGGATCGCGCACGCGCCGCTGGCGGTGATGCTGATGGTCGCCGAGATGACCGGCAACCTCTCGCTCCTCGCCCCGGCGATGCTCGCCGTCGGCCTCGCCACGCTGGTCGTCGGCAACAACACGATCTACGAGAGCCAGTTGCCGAGTCGGGTCGACTCCCCCGCCCACCGCTACAAGTACGCCTTCCCGCTCCTGGCGACGCTGCGCGTGCGCGACGCCGCGCGCCCGGCCGACGTCGTGCTGCGCCCCGACGATCGCCTGCACGACGCGGAGGCCCGCCTCCACGCCGCCGGCGTCACCGGCGCGCCGGTCGTCGGCGAGGCCGGGACGGTCGTGGGGATGCTGACGGCGGAGGACATCGCGCGCGAGCCCGAGGCGAAGCGCGAGACGGCGACTGTCGGCGCGGCGATGGGCCCGGCCGCGGGCGGCCTCGCGCCCGACGTCGGGCTCGACACGGCGCTCGACACGATGACGAGCGACGGCCTCGCCTGGGCGCCGGTCCTCGACGCCGAGCAGGGGGGGCGGCTGGCCGGCGTCGTCACGGTGGGCGGCATCCTGCGCGCCTACCGCGAGGCGCTCCACCGCAGCGTGCGCCGCACCGACTCGATCGCGCTCGGCAGCACGCTCCTCGAAGTGACCGTCACGCCCGACTCGCCGCTCGCCACGCGCGCCGTGCGCGACCTGGCGCTGCCGGCCGAGACGCTGCTGGTCGCCTGCCGCCGCGGCGCCGTCGTGACCTTCCCGCACGGCGACACAGTCTTCCAGCCGGGTGACGTGGTGACGGTGGTGACGAGCGTGCCGCAGGAGGAGCGGGTGCGCCGCTACCTGGAGGCCGGCGGGCGGCACCTGGCCGAGCGCTAGGGGATCGGAGCACGCGATGGCGCGAGGCGTTCGCCACGACGCGACGCGCCCGCGGTCGCAACCGCGGCTGGAGGCTCGCTGCGCTCGCCGCGAAACCCGCCTGCGCGGGTTGGGGGTCGCGGGACATGTGCCCGCACCCGGGACCTGCCTCATGGCGCGGCCTCGACCGCCGGCTCGTCTCTCCACGCTCCTCGCCGCGTTCCTGGCGGCCGTGCTGGCGCTGGCCGCGGTCGCGCCGGCTGGGGCGGTCGAGCGGGAGGCGGCGGACCCGGACGCGCCGCCGACCGCGTCGCTGCCGCCGCCGGCAGGCGCGCCGCCCGCCGGCGAGGTCTACGTCGCGGAGACCGGCCACTACCTGCGCGGCGCCTTCCTGGCCTACTGGCAGGAGCATGGTGGCGCGGCGGTCTTCGGCTACCCGCTCAGCGAGGAATATCGGGCGACGCTGGCCGACGGCGTCAGCCGGACGGTGCAACTCTTCGACTACGCCCGTTTCGAGTACCACCCCGACCTGGCCCCGGCCGGCGCGGCGGTCCAGCTCGGGCAACTCGGCCGCGAGGCGATGGGGGCGCTCATCTACCCGCCCTCGCCGCCCTTCCCGACCGCGCCGGGCCGC
>DASSSV010000505.1:0-8723 GCA_035708265.1 Thermomicrobiales bacterium
GCTCTGCGCCCACCCGCTGATCGACACGGCGGTGCTCGGGCGGGCCCTCGCGGTCGTCGGCGCACGCGTCGCGGCGCTGCCGGAGCCGGAGTCCTACCGCCTGCTCCACGGCGACCTCAACCCGCACAACATCCTCGTCGCCGGCGGCGCGCTGGCCGGCATCATCGACTGGAGTTACGCCCGCTACGGCGACCCCCTCTTCGACTTCGCGCGCCTGCGCATGAACCCGTTCGTCCGCGGGGACGCGGCGGCGACGGCCGCGTACTTCGCCTTGCTCCGCCTCGTGCCGGCCGCCCGCGAGCGCGAGGAGACCTACTACCGCTTCAACCTGCTCGAATACGTCAACTGGTACGCGCAGAGCCGGGACGACGCGAAGGTGCGCGAACACCTGGCGTTGCTCGACCGGCTGACGGGGTGAGCGCCGCGCCGGAATGCGGGCGGATTCGGCCGGCGACGGCAGGGGGCGCGTCATCGTCTGTGTGGGCCGCGAAACCCGCCGGCGCGGGTGGGACGAGGATCACCGCGCCGGCGGCCTTCGTGCGCCGTGAGGCGCCCCCAGCCGCGGCCTCGGCCGCCCGGCGCCCTGGCTCCCGGCGGTTGGCTTCGTTATGATGACGCCGGCGGCGCGCTGGGGCTGCGCCGGCGGAGGGAAGGGGTGATGCGCGGGGAGAGCGGGCCGGCCGGCGAGGGTGCCTTCGCCGATCTCGCCATCCTGGAGGCCGGCGCGCGCGCCCTCGGCGTCGACCTCGACGGCGCCCAACTCGACCGCTTCCGCCGCTACGGCGAGACGCTGCTCGACTGGAACGCGCGGATGAACCTCACCGCGATCACCGACCCGGCGCGCGTGCAGACGCTCCATTTCCTCGACGCCCTGACCCTCGTCCCGGCCATCCGCGCCCGGCAGCGCGCCGTGCCCGGCGCCGACCTGACCCTGCTCGACGTCGGCAGCGGCGCGGGCGTGCCGGGTATCCCGCTCAAGATCGTGCTGCCGGAGTTGCGCGTGACGCTGCTCGACGGCACCGGAAAGCGCGTCCGCTTCCTCTGGCACGTCATCGAGCACCTGGGGCTGCGCGGCATCGGCGCGGTGCAGGGTCGCGCCGAGGAGGCCGCGCACGACCCGGAGTGGCGCGAGCGGTTCGACCTCGTCACCGCGCGCGCCCTCGCCCGCCTGCCGACCCTGCTCGAATGGTGCCTGCCCTTCGCGCGGGTCGGCGGCCTGCTCCTCGCGCCGAAGGCCGGCGACATCGCGGCCGAGCTCGCCGTCGGCCGCCGCGCCGCCGCGCTGCTGGGCGGCCGCGTGCGCGACAGCCACCCCGTCCCCCTCCCCGACCTCCCCAACCACGTCGTCGTGCTGATCGACAAGGTCGCGCCGACGCCCCCGGCCTACCCGCGGGGTCGCGGGTTGCCCGCGAAGGAGCCGCTGGGCGAAGTGAGAAATGAGAACTGAGAAAAGCCAGGGGCGGCGATGAGGCGGACTGATGGCCGGGAGGTGCAGGACATCTACGAGCGGACATTCGAGTTTGCCCGCCGCATCGTGAAGGTGTACCAACATCTCGCCGCACAGGGCGGTGCCGGTCGTGTGCTAGCGGGACAGGCCTTGCGCTCCGGTACGTCGATCGGGCCGAATCTGGAGGAAGGGCGCGGCGGATACAGTCGGACAGACTCCATCGCCAAAGCCGCGATTGCGCTGAAAGTGGCCCGCGAGACGCACTACTGGCTGCGCTTGCTGAATGCGTGCGAGGTTGCGTCGGCCGAACGTCTGGTGCCGCTCATCACCGAAGCCAACGAGATCGTCGCCATCCTCACCACGATCGTCAAGAATGCGCGAGCGGGGAAGCCCACAACGACAGGACGGCAAGAATGAGCGCGGATCATCAGAGCGACCCACTTCCCACTTCTCATTTCTCACTTCTCACTTCGCGAGTGTTGCTCGCGGTCGGTTCGCACCCGGACGACGAGACGATGCTGGCCGGCGGGACGCTGGCCTGGGCGGCGCGAAGCGGGTTCGCCGTCCACATCCTGTCGGTGACGCGCGGCGAGGGCGGCCAGGTCGGCGAGCCGCCGGTGGCGACGCGGGACCAACTCGGCGCGGCGCGCGAGGCGGAGTTGCGCTGCGCGGCCGCCGCGCTCGGCGCCAGCGACCTGACCTTCCTTCCGTACGTCGACCCGCTGCTCGACCCGGCGCACGACGACCCCGCCCGCCGGCTCTTCCGCATCGCCGCCGAGCCGGATGAGTTCGCGCGGGCGCTCGTCGCGGTCATCCGCGCCGTCCGCCCCGACGTGATCCTGACCCACGGCGTCAACGGCGAGTACGGGCACCCGCAACACCTCTACACGCACGAGACCGCGCTGCGCGCCTTCGCGGAGGCCGCCGACCCGGCCGCCTTCGCCGACCTCGGCGCGCCGCACGCGGCGACCGCGCTCTACACCTGGGCGGCCTACTACCCGACCGGCGGCGACGAGCACCTGGAGCGCCTGCTCAACCAGGATGATCCCGCCGACTGGCTCCTCGACCTCTCGCCCGAGCTGCTTGACGTGAAGGAGCGCGCGGCGCTCTGCCACCGCTCGCAGCACGCCCTCTTCCGCCGCCGGCGCCCGGAGGCGACGGTGCGCGAGGTGCTGATCGTGCAGGAGTCGCTGCGCCGCGCGGCCCTGCGCCCCGGCGCCGCGACCGACCCGCTCGCCGCGGCGCTGGCCGCCTCGCCGCTCGCCACGCGCGCGGGCACCTGACCGGCAAGAGCGGGACGTGCCGCCTCGCCGCGGCGCGCCCCGCTTCTCCGTGTGCGGCGAGCCGGCTAGAACGGGAAGCCCTTCACGCCCTGGCAACCGAGCAGCGCGGCGATCTCGCCCATATGCGTCGTCTTGTGGATGACCAGGAAGAGGGTGAGGAGGTCGGCCTGCGGGCGCCGGCCGAACGGCGAGTCGACCTCCCGCTCCAGTTCGGCCGGGTCCAGTTCGTCGAGGTAGCGCACGGTGGCGGCGCGGACCTCGGCCGCGTAGGCGCGGCAGGTGTCCGGGTCGGGACGGAGCTCCGGCGACCAGGGGGCGGCGGGGTCGTAGCCGAGGCGTTCGCGCCAGCCGCCCGATTCCAGGACCGGCGGCTGGCCGAGGGAGCGGTGGACCGAGCGGTCCTCGACGGTGTAGACGTGCAGGAAGATCGCCGCGATCGGGTTGGTGGTCGAGCCGGGCAACGTCCAGGCCGCCCGCTCGGCGGTGATGTTCGCGGCGACCTGCGTCATGATGCCGTCCGCCGTCGCCGCCTGGCTGCGGAGCAGGGCCAGCGCGTCCATCGTCGTCCTCCTCGCGCCGCAATGCGCTGTGATGCCCGCCCGCGCGGCCATCCCCGGTCGCGGGCCGGGCGAGTATAGCGGGGCACGATGCGCCGTCAAGGCGGCCCCAGCCCCCGAAGCGGCGCCCACCCGCTCATCGCGCTCATCGCCCGGCACTCCCTCATCCCTCATCACTCGTCACTGATCACTCGCCCCTCGTCACTCGCCGCGCTATACTGCGCCCGGCACCGATGGGGGAATAGGCACGACGACGTGGAGCGAGGAGAGGAGGGCCCGATGAGCCGCGACACCAGCATCGCCCGCGCGCAGGCCGAGCAGGTCCTGGCCGCGATCGACCCCGAGGAGACGATCGCCTTCCTCCAGGCGCTCGTGCGCGTCCCCTCGGTCAACCCGCCCGGCGACGTGCGCGGGGCGATCCGGCTGTGCGAGGAGAAACTGGCCGGGGCCGGCTTCGCCACGACCGTCGTCGGCCCGACCGAGCACGAGATCAACCTCGTCGCCACGCTCGGCGGCGGGCAAGGCCCGCGGCTCGCCTTCAACGCCCACGTCGACGTCGTGCCGATCGGCGAGGAGGCCGCCTGGACGCACCCGCCGTTCGGCGGCGAGCGGGTCGATGGGCGCGTCTACGGGCGCGGCGCGGGCGACGACAAGGCCAGCGTGACGGCGCAGGTGATGGCGGGGGTCGCGCTGGCCCGCGCGGGCGTGCCGCTCGACGGCGCGCTGATCGTCACCACGGTCGCCGACGAGGAGACCGGCGGCAACCAGGGCGCGGGCTATATCGTGCGCGAGGGCCACGTCGAGGCCGACTACGCCATCGTCGGCGAGCAGACGCTCGGGGAGATCTGCGTCGGCGAGCGCGGCGCGGCGGCGGTCGGCGTGACGGTCTACGGCGCGACCGGCCACGCGGCGACGCCCTGGAAAGGCGTCAACGCGATCGAGGGGATGGCCCGCGTGATCACGGCGCTGCGCGAGGAACTCTGGCCGGTGCTGGAGGCGCGGACGCACCCCTACTTCCCGCACTCCACCGCGACGATCAGCATCGTCGAGGGCGGCGTCAAGACGAACGTGATCCCCGACCGCTGCAGCATCCATATCGACCGCCGCATCCTCCCTGGCGAAGACCCCGAGGAGGTCACCGACGAGATCCGGCAGGTGGCCGAGCGGGCGCTGGCCGGCGAGCGGGGCCTGCGTGTGGAGGTGACGCTGAAGGGCGGGCGCACCGCGATCGAGAGCGACCCGAATTCGCCGGTCGGCCGCGCCCTGCAGGAGGCGACGCGCTACCTCGGCAAAGAGCCGGTCCTGACCGGCTTCTTCGCCGCCACCGACGGCAAGCACTTCGCCGGCGCCGGCATCCCGACGCTGATCATGGGCCCCGGCGACCCTTCGACCGCGCACACGCCCGACGAGTGGGTCGGCGTCGACGAGGTCCTCGAGGCGACGAAACTCTACGCGCTCGCTGCGCTCGCCCTACTCGGGCGGAAGGACTAAGGACTAAGGACTCGGCCGTTGTGCTAGTTCGCTCGCTTGACAATAAGCCCCCCTGGCGATTCGAGTCGTGGTGTTGAGGCACGGCCGCACGCCGAGGAGGGGTAGGACGATGATAGCCGACTTCGACGACTTCTGCCTGTGGGTGTACGTGGTGGTGGACGAGCTGTGGCGTCAGTTGCCCCCCGCATACGAGCCGGCCAGCGGGCCGGCGCCGGCGTGCAGCGACAGCGAGCTGATCGCCATGGCGCTGCTCGGCGAGTGCCGCGGCTGGGCGACCGAGACCGCGCTGGTCCAGCGCTGGCGGGAGCGCCGGCCTCGCTTCCCGGTGGTGCCCGGGCGCAGCCGCTTCAACCGGCGCCGCCGGAACCTCCTGCACGCGATCAACGCCAGACTCAGGACTAGGTGGCTGTGAGGCGGGCGCGTGGCATTCGGGATGGCCATATGCCCTCCTGACCCTACTTAGTCCCGAGTCCTTAGTCCTCTAGTTTCCGGTAAGTCGGGCAGCGGGCGCGAGCCCTGGCAGCGTGTCAGGCGCGCCCGCTGCGGGTGGCATGGAGGCTGGGCGCTGGCGCTGGCCCCAGAACCCTTTCGGCAGGTGGGCGGTGACGGCCGCTTTCGCGCGAATCCGGGCGGGTAAGGGGAAGTCGTGCGGAAAAGGCGTGCGGGCGAGCAGGCGGCGCAGCCGCCCCGGCGTCGGCCGCGGGTGGCGATCCCAGAAGCCCGTCGGGATGGCGGGCGCGGTCGCGGCCACGTAGGAGAGCACCGCGCCGGCGAGGAGCGCGAGTTCGGGGAGGCGCTGGCAGGTCTCGGGGGCCGAGACGAACTGGCGGGCCGCGCCGAGCATTTGCTTCGCGGCCAGGGGAAGCTGCTCCACCGGCCAGCGGTCGCGGTAGAGGTCGCGCACCGCGCGGGCCGGCAGGGCGAGCGGGGTGGCGAGCAGCAGCGGCTCCCGGTGGCGGGGGTCGTGGACCGCGACGATGGTGAAGCGCGGGCTGGCGGCGTCGCCCTCGGGCAGCACCAGCTCGGCCCAGACCTCGGCGCGCAGGAGGTGGCCGTCCTCGCGCCAGGTCTCCGCCCGGTCGGGCGGGGTGGCGAGGATGACCCGCCCGCGATAGGTGCGCGGCAGGGGGCGCACGAGCGGCCCGCGCGTGGCGGGCCGGCCGCGGCCGGGGTAGGGCGGCGGGGCGGCCCGGCGGGCGGTGCCGTTCATCGCCAGCCGCACCACGTAGCGGGCCGCCCCCGCCTCCTGCAGGAGCGCCAGCCCGAAGCCGGCGTCGAGGACCAGGGCGTCGTCGGCCGCGCACCGCGCCACCGCCTCGCGCACGAGCCGCTGCGCGCGGGCACCCGGCGCCGGGTCGGCGGCGTCCGCCCGCACGAAGGCGAGGGGCAGGGCGAGGCGCTGCGCGCCGACCGCCCCGATCCGCGCGACGATCCCGAGCGGGATGGCCGGCAGCGCCCGCCCGGCCGCGCCGTGGTAGTGGGTGGTGGGGCAGCCCCGCAGCCGCGGGCGCCAGAAGCCGGTCAGGTCCACCGCCACCGGGCGGTAGCCGCCGTGCGCGCGGGGCTGCCAGCGCCCCGCCGCCCGCAGCGCCCTCGCCCAGCGCGCCAGCAAGTCCGCGCTGGCCCACTCCCCCTGCCCGAGCGCCGTCCAGGCCCGCCGGCTCGCCGCCGCCCCCAGGCCGCACTCGCCCAGGGCGGGGAAGACGGCCCCGCGCGCGTCGAGCAGCCGCCCGCTCACCAGCATCCACAGCAGGTGCAGCAGCCCCAAATTCGTCCCGATCGGCAACGGCGCGACGAGCGCACAGAGCATCGTCATGACCTGGTACACTGCATCCGGCATCCCCTGGCTCCTCCTGACGGTCCGGCCCGAGCAACCAGACTGTACAGGATCGACTGGCGGGATGCCCTTCAGTTAGCGGAAACTAGAGTAGTCCTTAGTCCTCTCAAGCGGCGCTGTGCTCCAGCGCGCACCACGCCTGGGCCTCGCGTGCCTGCGCCTGCTGGGCGAGTTTCTGGAAGAGCGCGCGGGCGCGGAAGAGGCGCATCCGCACGGTCGAGACCGGCTCGCCGATCGTGGCGGCGATCTCGTTGTACGACAGCTCGTGGAAGTAGCGGAGCGTCAGCACCAACCGGTAGTTGTGCGGCAACTCCGCCAGCCAGCCCTGGACCTCGTCGCAGCCGGCGCCGCGGAGCGCGTGTTCCTCCGGCCCGTCGCTCTGGCTGATGAAGCGCTCCGTCTCCGGGACGCGGCCGAGCGCGACCGTCGGGCCGCGCCGCCCGCGCGTGCGCAGGAAGTCGATGCACCAGTGCGAGGTGATCGCCAGCAGCCAGGCGCCGAAGCGGCCGTCCGGCTGGTAGGTGCAAAGGCGGGTGTAGGCGCGGACGAAGGTCTCCTGGGCGGCGTCCTCGGCGTCGGCCGCGTTGCCCAGCATCCGGTAGGCCAGCCCGTAGACCGGGCGCTTGTAGCGCTCGACCAGCAGCGCGAAGGCGTCGGCGTCGCCGTCGCGCACCCGCCCGACCAGGTCGTCGTCGTCCGGCCGGTTGACGTCGGCCCGCATCGCCCGCGCGTTCATCGTCTCCCTCCCACATCGCTACACCGTTCGATCTGCTCCCAGCGTAGCGGTCGGGAGGCCCCAACCGGTATGACCGCGGTCACACCGGGGTGTGAGGTCAGTCACAGGCCGCGGGGGCTGTCGGCCACGAAACCCGTCTGCGCGCCTTCCACCGGCTCGTCCCCACGGACGGCCTTGGTGGCGCTGCGGGGCGTGTTCAGCCGCGGCCGCGGCCGCCCGGCCCGCCGCGCCGCCCGCGCCCTTCCTTGACGGCCCGGGCGGGGGCTGGGTATAATGCCTCTCGTCAGGTCATTCACGTATTACGTCAAAGCCAGCACCCCGCTCCGACGGTTCGGCCCGATCGGCCCGACGACCGCACAGGAGCGCCCCATGATCGCCGGCACGCCGGGCCCGCCCGCCAGCCTTCGGGTGGCGCCCCGGAAGACGATAACCACGCACCGCCCCGGCCCGACGGCCGGGGCGCGGGCGTGGCGTCCGGCCGCGCAGACGCGCCTCGCCACGATCGGTATCACGGCGCCATCCCGAAGGGGACGGCGCGGAGGGATACAGGGCCGCGTAGCGATGGAGGGGTAGTGCGATGTCCGACGAGGGACGCGAGTACCGTGACCGGGTAAGCAGCATCAACCTGCACCTCACCCGGCGCTCGTTCATCGGCGCCGCCGCGGCCGCGGCCGCGGCGGCGTTGCTGGCGGCGTGCGGCGGCGGTGCCAATGCGCCGGCGACGGCCTCCGGCGGCGGGGGCGCGACCGCGGCCCCGACCGGCGGACAGCAGCCGACGGCGGCGGTGCGCGGCATCGAGATCCCCGAGTACGACAACCCGCCCGCGGGCAAGCCGGTGGGCAACAAACCCGATCAACTGGTCATCTGCTACGGCATCGACCAGCTCACCACCCACGGCATCGACCCGCAACTCCACGTCGCCACGACCGACGAGGCCAAGCTGCGGCACATCTACGAGCCGCTGGTGGCGTTCCAGCGCGACCTGATGACGATCTCCCCCGCGCTGGCGACCGAGTGGAAGCGCCTCGATCCGCTGACGATGCAGTTCAAGCTGCGCCAGGGGGTGAAGTTCCAGAATGGCGAGCCCTTCAACGCCGACGCGGTGCGCTACAGCGTGCTGCGCCCGCTCAGTGACGCCACCCCCGGCGACGCGCGCAGCACCTATTCGATCATCAAGGACGTCGAGATCGTCGACGAGTACACGGTCAACATCAAGACCAGCTCGCCCGATCCGGCGCTGCTGGCGCGCATGTCCGGCTTCCACATGACGATGGTGCCGCCGAAGTGGGCCGCGAAGGGGCCGCAGACGGTCGCCAGCGAAGCCTACGGCACCGGGCCGTACAAGTTCGTGAGCTGGAAGCCGAAGGAAGAC
>DASSSV010000506.1:0-9514 GCA_035708265.1 Thermomicrobiales bacterium
GCCCACGGGCCAGGCCACCCAGGCGCTGCCGATCCCCGACGAAGACCTGACGCTCGACGACGGCCCGCACTTCGGCTACATGATCCAGTGGTGGGCCTTCGCCCTGATCCTCCTCGTCGGCTACATCGCGATGGCCACGCAGGACACCTCGCGCTGGCGTCGCGCGCAGGACGGCGACTGAGGCGCGCGGGGGGGCTGGCGGCTAAAGCCACGCCTGAAGACCTGCGGCCACGAAGCCCGGCCTGCGCCGGGCTATCGGCATCCGGCGCGAGGGCGCGGTGGGTGTGGTAGGGGCGACGCGCGGCGTCGCCCGGTTGACGCGGGCGCCCGCCACCCAGCCAGCGCCCGTGGCGCGGGCGGCGTTCCCACGCGGGCGACGCGGCGCATCGCCCCTACCGCCCGCGGGTGCCGTATCGGATGGCGCAGAGCCGCCCGGACAGCGTCAGGCCGCGCCGGCGGTCTTCGTGCGCTGCCCGGTGCCCCAGGCCCCTCACCCCGGCGCGCCCGGCTCCAGCTCGGCCAGCGCGGCGCGCGCCTCCCGCGCGAGTTCGCGCGCGGGGCGGGATTGGTCGGGGCCCAGGCGAGCGAGCACGGCCCGGAGCGCGGCGGCGTGCGCCACCCGTAGCGCGTCCCCTCGCGGCACGGCAATGTCCGGTTCCACCCCGACGCCCTCCCAGTTGGTCCCGCTGAGCGGGTTGACCGACCGGGCGGTCGGGATGCCGACGACGACGTGCTCCGTGATCTGGAAACGGCGGTTGCCGGGGTGGGCGCCGCCGCGCGTGACCTCGCCGACGAGCGTCGCGCGCCCGAGCTGCTTGAGATTGTAGGCGAACTCCTCCGCCGCCGAGAAGGTGAACCCGCTGGTCAGGACGTAGACCGGCTTGTCGCCGTAGCGCCGGCCGGGCACGTAGGGGAGCGTCCACCACTGCTGGAGGCGGTCGCCCTCGCGCCAGTGGATGTCGTTGAGGTGGACCGGCTCGGGCCCGACGAGGTAGGTCGTCAGCAGGGCGATCGTGCCGGGGTGCCCGCCGCCGTTCTGTCGCAGATCGACGACGAGCGCGGCGGTGTGCGCGAGCAGGGCCATCGCGGCGACCGCCGTCTCGCCCGCGTCCTCCGGGGAGGCGAACGCGCGCAGGTCGAGGTAGCCGACGTTGCCGGGCAGGCGCTCGACGCGGGCGAAGCCGTAGTTGCGGAGCGCGCCGAGCCGGCGGGCCTCCTCGCGCTCTTCGGGCGCCGGCTCCCCGCCGCGCGGCGGGCGCGGCTCGGCGTCGAAGACGACGCGCAGGTGCCGGTCGCCGCAGACCGCCTGCAGGTGCGCGGTCAGCGCCTCGCAGAAGGCGCGCGTGGAGGTCAGGCCATCGTACTCGCCGGCCGCCAGCCGCGCGCGGACGGCCTCCGCCATCCGCTTGGCGGCATCCGGGAAGACGTAGTGCGCCGCGACCGCGTCGAGGACGCCCGCGATCGCGGCGGCGCGCGTCGCGGCATCGAGGGGGAGGTCGTCGGGATCATTCATCGCTGCCAATCCTCAGCCGTCCTCACCGCGGCTATGGAAACGGCACTACGCTCAAGCGGGTACAACAGTCTTCAATCCCGTTCGGGCAAAGTGATGGTCGAACGAGTAGATCTCGCGCACACCCATGCTACGAGCACACGCGGCGATGAGGGCATCACCGAAGCTAGCCGCTCCAGTCGGCGGGGTACAGGCCAAGAGTGCGGCCAGCGCCTCGCTCTTGTCGAATCCGATTGGTACGATGTTGTCGCGCGCCAGCAAGTCCATCAAGAGGTGTGCGACCAATGCGCGGTCGCGACCATGGCGTGGTCCGGTTAGCATCCAGGCGACCTCGGCCAACGCAACAGCCGTCAGGCCGAGCGGTTGCCCCGAATCGATCAACCGTGCGGCCTGCTCCGCTTGTGCCGGAACGTCTCGCAATAAATATCGCAGGAGAACATTGGTGTCGATCGCCCGCAGCGGCTCAGTCATGCTCGCCCCGCGCCCGATCCTCCTCCTCCAATTCCGCGGCGATCGCCTCCATCACCGCCTCTTCGAGCTGGTCTCTCGTGAGCACCTGGGGCTCCTCGCCCTCTCGATGCAACGCCCCGTAGAGCGATCGCCGATGAGGCGCGGGGAGAAAAAGCACTTCGAGATGGCCGTCCACCACCCGCTGATACGCGATCATCCCGGGCTCGACGCCGAGTTCCCTGCGCGCCTCCCGGTCAATCGTGATCTGGCCACGCTCACTGACACGGCTGCTCATGCTGATACTCTGCACTTCTGCCGCAAGTCTCGCGACCGACGGAGAATGCGTCCTGCTTCCGCTACGCTCAGTCTAGCAGAGCGAAGGCCACTTTGCCGTTCACCGTTGTACCCTCCCGGCCAGGGCGCGCTGCCAGGCGTGGACCGGCGGGACCTCGGTCAGCTCCGACTCGGTCTGGACGTCGATGAAGGTCGGGGCGGCGCCGCGGACGGCCGCGCCGATGGCGTCCTCGAGCTGGTCGGGGTGCTCGACGCGCACGCCGCGCAGGCCGAAGCCCTCGGCGATCTTGGCGTAGTCCACCATCGTGAAGTCCACGCCGAAGAAGCGCTCGTCGTAGTAGAGGTGCTGCAGCATCTTAATCCAGCCGAACGCGCCGTTGTTGAAGTGGATCAGCGTCACCGGCAGCCCCAGCCGCGCGATCGTCTCCAACTCCGTCCCGCTCATCCCGAACGAGCCGTCGCCGCAGAGCCCGACGACCGTCTCGCCCGGCCGGGCCAGCTTCGCGCCGACGACCGCGGGGATGGCGTAGCCGAGCCCGCCGTGCGCGCGCGGGATCACCACCGAGCGGCCGGGGCGGCGCAGCTCGAACGCGCCCGCGGTGAAGGGGGTCATCGTGCCGGGGTCGGCGACGACGACGTGGGCCGGCGGGAGGAGCCGTTCGAGCGCCTGGAAGATCCGCTGCGGCTTGACCGGGTAGGCGTCCGAGCGCGCCTTCGCCTCGAACTCGTCCCACCACGCCGCCGCGCGCGCCCGCAGTTCCTGCCGCGTCCATGCGCTGCACGGGGGCGGCGCGCCGGGGGCGTCGCGATCGGCGCGCGCGAGCGCCGCCAAGTCGCCCAGCACCAGTTTCGCGTCGCCGCAGACCGCCTCGGCCATCGGGAGGTTGTTGCCAAGTTGCAGCGGGTCGGCGTCGATCTGGAGGAGCGTCTTGTCGGTCTCGGGGCCGGGCGTGGTCCAGCCGAGCGTGACGAGCGAGTTGACGCGGGTGCCGACGTAGAGGATCGTGTCGGCCTCGGCGAGCAGGGCGTTGGCGTAGGGCCGCCCGCCGTTGCCGCCGATCACGCCGATGCTCCAGGGGTGATCCTCGGCGATCGCGCCCTTGCCGTTGATGCTCGTGCCGACCGGGATGTGCAGGAGGTCGGCCAGTGCGGTCAACTCCTCCCACGCCTGGGAGATCACCGCGCCGCCGCCCGCGACGATCGCCGGGCGCGCGGCCGCGGCGAGCCGGTCGTAGAGGCGGCGGGTCTCGACCGCGCCGCCGCGCGTGCGGTAGGCCGGGTAGCGCGTGCAGGCCGGCTCGGCGGCGATGCGCGGCGCGGCGGCCTCCTCGACCAGCACGTCTTCCGGCAGGACGACGTGGACCGCGCCCGGCCGCCCGGTCGTGGCGGCCCGGAAGGCGCGGCGGACGACGTCGGGCAGCATGTCGGCGCGCTTCACCGTCGCGCTCCACTTCACCGCCGCCCCCAGCAGCGCCTGCTGGTCGATCGCGGTGAGCGTCCCCTTGCCCTCGTCGGCGAGCGGGACGTCGGTGGTGAAGCAGACGAGCGGGATGGACGAGCCGTTGGCCTCGGCGACGCCGGGGACGATGTAGGTCGCGCCGCCGCCCGACGGCCCCTCGCAGACGCCCGGCACGTAGGCCAGCCGCGCGTAGGCGTCGGCCATGAAGCCGGCCGCGCGCTCGTCGCGCGCCATGACGTGCCGGATCTCGTCGCGCGCGGCGTAGAGCGCGTCGTAGAAGGGCATCGTCGTGTCGCCGGGCACGCCGAAGATGTGGCGCACGCCGTACGCCTTGAGCATCTCGACGAGGATCTGCGCGCCGTTCATCGGTCCCTCCCGGGCTAGTCGGCAGACGGCAGACGGCAGACGGCAGAACTCGCCCGCGCCAACGACTAAGTCGTCGCTGGAGGCTCGCCGCGGCTCGCCACGAAGTCCGCCTGTGCGGACTAAGACGAGGGGGTTGCGTCCCCAACCCGCGGAGGCGGGTTTCGTGGCGAGCGCGAGCGAGCCCCTAGCCGCGGTTTCAACCGAGGGCCAGGCCGCCGGCAGGAGCATCGTAGCCGCCCCGGTTGGCCGGGTCAACGCGGGGGGCTATACTGGTGCGGCAGGGGCGCTCCTCGCGAGGGCCCACCTGCGCACTGACGACCGACGACTGACGACTCCCCCGGGAGGTGCGCCGTGGAATTCCCCAGCATGCGCGTCGACGGGAAGGTCGCCGTGATCACCGGCACGGGCACGGGGATCGGGCAGGCGACCGCGCTGGCGCTGGCCCAGGCCGGCGCGAACGTCGTGGTGACCGAACTGCCGGACCGACTCGCCGCCGCCGAGGCGACCGCGCAGACCGCGCGCGAGAGCGGCGTCGAGGCCGAGGCGGTGCCGCTCGACGTCACCAGCCTCGCCAGCATCGACGAGATGGTCCGGCAGGCGCTCGCGCGCTTCGGCCGCATCGACATCCTGGTCAACAACGCCGGCATCAACATCCCCAAGTACGCCGTCGACGTGACCGAGGAGGACTGGGACAAGATCTTCGCGATCGACCTGAAGGGCCTCTTCTTCACCTCGCAGGCGGTCGGCAAGGAGATGATCAAGCGCGAGAGCGGCAAGATCGTCAACATCGCCTCGCAGATGGGCGTCGTCGGCTACTTCAAGCGCGCGCCCTACGGCGCGGCGAAGGCCGGCGTGGTCAACCTGACGCGCGTGCTGGCGATCGAGTGGGCGCCCTACGGCATCCGCGTCAACGCCGTCGGCCCGACCTTCCTGGAGACCCCGCTGACCGCGCCGATGTTCGCGGAGGAGGGCTACTACCAGGAGATCGTCAGCCGCATCCCGCTCGGCTACATCGGCAAGCCGCAGGACGTCGTCGGCGCGGTCGTCTACCTCGCCTCGCCCGCGTCGGACCTGGTGACCGGCCACACGCTGCTGGTCGACGGCGGCTGGTCGGCCTGGTGAACGGAGTAGAGAGTCGGGAGTCGGGAGTCGGAAGTGGCGGCTACCGTAGAGCAACCGGTCAACGGTGGGAAAGCCGGTACTGCCGACTCCCGACTCCCGACTCCCGACTACTAAGGAGGGGAGCGTGGCGCGCGAGATCGTGGTCGCCGGCGCGGGGATGGTCGGGGCGTCGGTCGTGTACCGGCTGGCGGGGCTCGGCGCGCGCGTGACGCTGGTCGACGCCGCGGAGCCGGGCGCGGGGACGAGCGCGTCGAGCTTCGCCTGGTTCAACGCGCACCAGAAGCCGCCGCGCGCCTACCACGACCTCAACGCCGCCGGGATGGCCGAGCACGCCGCGCTCGCGCGCGAGTTCGGCGCGGCGCCCTGGTATCACCCGACCGGGGCGCTGGAGTGGGCCACGACGCCGGAGGGCGACGCGGCGCTCGCCCGCAACGCCGAGCGCCTGCGCGCCTGGGACTACCCGGTCGAGGCCGTCGAGACGGCGCGGGTGGCGCGCGAACTGGAGCCCGGGCTGGCGCTCGACCCGGCCGCCGTGCCGCGCGTCTGGCTCACGCCGGGCGAGGGCTGGGTCGACGCGCCGCTGCTGGTCCGCACGCTCGTCGCCGCGGCGAAAGAACGCGGCGCGACGGTGCTGACGCAGAGCGCCGTCGTCGGGATCGAGGAGGCCGGCGGGCGCGTCGGCGGCGTGCGGCTGGCGGACGGCGCGCGACTGGCGGCCGACGCGGTCGTGGACTGCGCGGGTCCGGCCGCGGCCGACGTCGCGGCGCTCGCCGGGGTACGACTGCCGATCGAGCGCGTGCCGGGCCTCCTCGCCGTCTCCGCGCCGGGCCCCGCGCCGCGCCACGTCTGCCACGCCCCCGAGATCGCCTTCCGCCCCGACGCCACCGGCGGCGTGCTGATGGGCCACGCCGAGACGCTCGACCGGACGATCGACGCCGACACCCCGCTCGACCCGCCGCCGCCCGCCTGCGCCGAGCTGCTCGCGCGCACGGCGCGCTGGTGGCCCGCCGCGGCCCGCGCCGGCCTCGCCGCCGCCAGGATCGGCGTGCGCCCGGTCCCGGCCGACGGCGTCTCGGTCGTCGGGCCGGCGCCCGACCTCGCCGGTTTCTACGTCGCGGTCACCCACAGCGGCGTCACGCTCGGCCCGCTCCTCGGCCGCCTCGTCGCGGAGGAACTGGCGGGCGGTGAGACGGCCGCACTCCTCGCCCCCTTCCGGCCGGCCCGCTTCGCCGCGCGCTGACCGCGCCCCGGGCCGGCGCGGCGAACGAACACCTTCGCGATGCCGAACTCGCGCGAACGGACGCGGGGGTAAACCCCCACGCTGGCGCCGTGAGGGTCGCCAAACGTGTCTGCTGGGCGAACTTATGGTGCCTGAGCCGGTGCAGAAGTACTTTTGGGTGTTCGATTGGGCTATAGCCCGATGCTGCCCCCCGTGTTAGCGTGAATCCCGAGACAAGTGAAGAAGGTCCGCACACGGCCCGCCGGTGAGGCGCCGGGGGGAGGAACCCGTGTACCGTGCGGGAGGAGCGACGGAAAGGAGTCGACGATGGTATGGCGCAGGTGCGCGCAAGGGATCCTGGCTTTCCTCGTAGCGTTAGGGCTGGCGATCAGCGGCTTCAGCGCCCTCGGCGGGCGCGCCGCCCCCGCGGTCGTCACCACTATCCCCGTCGGCAACCAGCCCTACGGGGTAGCCGTCAACGCGACAACCAACCGTGTCTACGTGGCCAATACGGCCGACCATACGATCTCGGTCATCGATAGCACCAGCAATGCCGTCGTCGCGACGATCCCGATCGCGGGCGCGACCGGCCAGCTGCAGGGTGTGGCGGTCAACCCCACGACGGACCGCGTCTACACGGCGTACACGTCGTCGACCTGCAGCCCGACCTGTCAGTACACGACCCACGTCGTCGTCATCGACGGCGCCACCAACGCCGTCGCGACGACGGTTTCCGTCAACACGACCTGCTGCAGCAACTTCACCCTGTTCGGAGTGGCGGTCGATCCGAGCACCGACCGCGTCTACGCGATCGTGAGTGGCGGAACCTCGGGCGTCGCGGTCATCGATGGCAGCACCAACACCGTGCTGACGACCGTCTCCCTCCCCGGCTCCGCCACCAGCCTCGCGGTCAACCCAGGAACAAACCGCATCTACGCCACGTATCAGTCCGGCCCGACTCTCGCCCTCGCGGTGATCGACGGCGGGACGAATGCGGTCGTCACGAGCGTCCCGCTCGGCGCGACGAGTGGCTTCGCCTACGGCGTGGCGGTCGACCAGACCACGAATCGCGTTTACGTCACGACCGCGACGACCACGGGACCTAGCTCCGCAAGCGGGAACCTCGTCGTCCTCGACGGTGGCAGCAACGCGATCGTCACCACCGTTCCGGTCACCGGGGCGCCGATCGGCGTGGCGGTCAACGCGACGACCGACACGGTGTACGTGGCGACTATTTCCAGTCTCGCCGGTCCCACCGTGGGTGGTGGGAGCCTGGTCGTCGTCGACGGCGGCACGAACGCGGTCACCGCGACGGTGCCGCTCCCCACAGCGGCGGTCGGTGTGGCGGTCAACGCGAGCACGAGCCTGGTGTACGCCACCCTCTTCAACAACAGCGTCGCGGTCCTCGCCGAGCGGACGGTCGGCCTCTCGGCCAGCGCGCTGGCCTTCGGCAACCAGGAAGTCCACTCGGCCAGCGCGCCGCAGATGGTCACGCTGACCAACACCGGCCAGGCGTCGGTGGCCGTGACGAGCGCGACCATCGGGGGCGCCAACAGCGGCGACTTCGCCAAGGTCAGCGATAGCTGCACCGGCGCCACCCTCGCGCCCGGCGCCACCTGCACCGTCGACGTCGCCTTCGCGCCCGCCTTCACGGGCAACCGCAGCGCCGCGCTCGTCTTCGCCGACGACGCGACCGGCAGCCCGCAGAGCGTCACCTTGACCGGCGCCGGCGTGCCCGCGCCGCCGGGGTGGTCGAGCTGGCAGCCGCTCGGCGGCATCCTGACCGACGCGCCCGCCGCGGCCGGGCTCAACGGCAGCCTCTACATCTTCGCCGAGGGCACCGACCACGCCCTCTACGTGCGCTCCTCGGCCGACGGCGTCGCCTTCACCTCCTGGCGCTCGCTCGGCGGCATCCTGACCGCGGCGCCCGCCGCCGCCAGCGCCAACGGCAAACTCTACGTCTTCGCCAAGGGCTCCGACGCCGCGCTCTACGTCATGTCCTCGGCCGACGGGGCGAACTGGACCGGCTGGACGCGCCTCGGCGGCATCCTGACCGCCCCGCCGGCGGCGGCCGGCGTCGGCAACACGCTCTACGTCCTGGCGAAGGGCTCGGACAACGCCCTGTATGTGATGCGCTCGACCGACGGCGCGACCTGGAGCGGCTGGCAGGACCTCGGCGGCATCCTGACCGACGCCCCGGCCGCGGCCGGCCTGAACGGCACGCTCTACGTCTTCGCCAAGGGCTCGGACAGCGCGCTCTACCAGCGCTCGTCCGCCGACGGCGTGGAGTTCACCCCCTGGCAGGACCTCGGCGGCATCCTGACCGCCGCCCCGGCCGCGGCGTCCTACACCCCGACCGGCGGCGTCCCGACGCTCTACACCTTCGCCACCGGCACCGACAAGACGCTCTACGCGCGCACCAGCACGGACGGTGTCACCTGGACCGACTGGCTGAGCCTGGGCGGCCAGCTCGTCGGGCCGCCGGCCACGGCGGGGGTGGGCAACACCCTCTACGCCGTGGTCCGCTGGAGCGACAACAGCCTCTACGTGCGCTTCGTGCGCTGACCCGACCGGCCCCGGAGCGATCGTCCTCGAGCGGCGCCCGCATCGCGCGGGCGCCGCTCATCGTCCCCGCCGGCGACATGGCCGCGCGTCGCGATGTACAATTGCGCGATGCTAGCGCGCGGCGCGGGCGCGTCTCCCGCGGCGCGCCGACCGGGGGAGGCACGACGAGGCCAGTGGACCGCGCCGAGATCGACAGGCAGATTGCCCAATTCGCCGCCTTCTATCCCTTCGCGCTCGACCCCTTCCAGGTCGAGGCCATCCGCACCTTCCTCACCGGCGATTCGGTGATGGTCGCCGCTCCGACTGGGACGGGCAAAACGGTCGTGGCGGAGTTGGGCGTCTACGAGGGCATCCGGCGGCGCGGGCGCGTCTTCTACACCACGCCGATCAAGGCGCTCTCCAATCAGAAGTTCCGCGATCTCCGCCAGGTCTACGGCGACGAGGTCGGGCTGCTCACCGGCGACGTCAGCGAGAACGCCGGCGCGCAGGTCGTCGTGATGACGACCGAGGTGCTGCGCAACATGCTGTT
>DASSSV010000507.1:0-22943 GCA_035708265.1 Thermomicrobiales bacterium
CGCCAGCACCTGCGGCCCGCTGGCGCTGCGGACGAAGTCGATCACCGGCGCGAAGGAGTCGTAGGGGTGGTGGAGCAGCACGTCGCGCCGACGGACGAGGTCGAGGACGTCGGCGCCGTCGCGCGGCCAGTCGGGCGGGACGCGCGGGACGAAGGGCGGGTCCTTCAGGTCGGGGCGGTCGAGGCGGTGGAGTTGCAGCAGGTCGCTCAGGCCGAGCGGGCCGTCGACGACGTGGATCTCGCCCGGCGCAGCCAGCAGTTGCGCCGCCAGCCAGTCGCGGATCTCGGGCGGCGTGCCGGCCTGCACCGAGAGGCGGACGACGAAGCCGAAGAGGCGGCGGTCCAGGCTCTCCTCGACCGTCTCCAGCAGGTCCTCGGCCTCGGCGTCGCGGATCGCCAAGTCGGCGTTGCGCGTCACGCGGAAGAAGTAGACGCCGGCGACCTCCTTACCGGGGAAGAGCATCCCGACGTTGGCGGCGATCACCTGCTCCAGCCAGGTGAAGGCGACCGGCGGCGGCGCGAGCGCGCCGGTGATCGGCGGGACCGGCGCAGCCGGGCGCCGGGCGTCGGCGGGGGCGGCCGCGGGCGGGCGCACCGGGATCAGCCGGGGCAGGACTGGCGGCACCTTGACGCGCGCGAAGCGGTCGCCGGTCTCGTCGCGCACGACGACCAGCAGGTTGAGGCTGAGGTTGGAGATGTGCGGGAAGGGCCGGCCGGCGTCGACCGCCAGCGGCGTCAGGACCGGGAAGACCTCGCGCTCGAAGTAGGCGCGTAGGTCGGCGCGGGTCGCGGGCGGCAGGGCGTCGTGGTCGAGGAGATGGATACCCTGCGCGGCCAGCGCCGGTGTCAGGACGTCGCGCAGGTGGGCGCGTTGGCGGCGCGAGTGCTCCCGCACGACGCGGTGGATCAGGTCGAGTTGCTCGCGCGGCGAGAGGCCGTCGCGCCCAGCCTCGATCACGGTGCCGGTGGCGAGCTGGTCGCGCAGGCCGGCGACGCGGGTCATGTAGAACTCGTCGAGGTTGGAGCTGTAGATGGCGAGGAACTTCACCCGTTCGAGGAGCGGGTTGCGCTCGTCGAGCGCTCCCTCTAGCACGCGCTCGTTGAACTGGAGCCAGCTCAACTCGCGGTTGATGTATAGCGCGGGGTCGCGGAGGTCCACGTCGGGTGCCGCGCCGACCTCGGCCGCCTCCGCGGGCGGCGCGCTCTGCTTTACCTGTGCCATGGTCTCGCCCCCGGTCGGGCTTCCAAGGCGGCCCGTCCTCCCGGCCGTCGCCTCCGGGCTGTACTACGACGCGGACGCCCCGGCCGTCCCGCCGTCGAGCGCCGCGCGGACGCCGGCCAGGTGCTCGCGGACATGGCCGGCCAGGTTTCAATCCTCACCCGGCCCGCAGGCCGAGTACTACGGCGTGCGCAATTCACCAGGCGAGGCGCGAGCGCGTTTGCCCAGGTCGCCTCCAGCGACACCCCGGCCAGGCAGCAACCGCCTCGTCCGTCCCTTCCAGCATACCACCGTCAGGGCCGCCGGCCGCCTTCCGTCGTGCCGAGCGCCCGTAATCGCTCGCGGAAGTCGTCGTCGGCAAGCGTCGCCCGACGCTCGCGCCACTCGTCGGCCGCCGCGATCAGCAAGGCGAAGTGGCCGGGGGACAAGGCCACGCCCGCGCGCGGCGCCGCCAGCCGCGCGTCGCGTTCGCCCGGTGCGAGCGCCTGGCGGGCCAGCGCCGCGGCCTCCTCGGCCGCCAGCGCGCGCACGTCCCTGACGAGCCGGGCGACGAGCGCCTCGCGGTCGTGGAGGTCGCCGAGGTCGGCTTGCAGGCGCTTCAACGACGCGAGCGCGTCGTCGGCGTCGCCGGGGAGCATGGGGGCGAAGAGTTCGAGGGTGTAGCGCAGCCGCTTGGCGGCGACGCGGAGCGCGTGCAGGGCACGGACGGCGTCGGGGTCGCCCGGCGCCTCAGTCGCGGCGAGGCGGTCGAGCGCGCCGAGGTGGTCCGCGAAGTCGGCGCGGCACGCGGCCAGGGCACGTTCGGCCGCCTCGCCCACCGTCTCCGCCGCCCCACCGCGCCCCTCGCGCGCCTTGCGGCGGACGAGGCGGGCGACCGCCGCGCCCGGGTCGCCGACGCGCCAGCGGTCGAGCGCGGCGAGCAAGTCGCGCCACCGCGCGGCGCGCTCGGTCTCGACGGCAGCGACGAGACGGGCGACGCCCTCCCGCTCGCCCGGGGCGAGACCCGGCAGGCGTTCGCGCAGCCAGGCGAGCGCCACGTCGTCCTCGCGCACGGCGCCGAGCGCGTCCGCCAGCGCGACGACGGCCCTGTAGAAGCGACGGAAGCGCTTCGGCTTGCAGACCGGCTCCGCGGCGTCGAGCGCGGCGCGGAGGCGCCGGCCGGCGACGCGCGTGTCGTGGACCGCCTCGGCCACGTCGTCGCCGGCCGCGCGGATGGCCTCGGCGCGGGCCAGCATCGTCGCCAGCCTCTCGCGCAGCAGGCGGTCGGCGGCGGGACCGAAGGGGGCGTCGGGGTCGAGCGCGGCGCGGTGCCCCTTCGTCGCGCGCTCGGCGCCGGCCGTCGGCGCCGCGTCCCCCCCGGCCGCCTGATGGGAATCGTGCCCACCGCGAGCCCGCGCCATGTCCGGGTAACGCGCACTGAGCAGCATGTGGACGAGGCCGTCCACGCCGGGCGGGGCGGCCGCGCGGAGTTGCGCGACGACGGTGTCGACGGCGTAGGCGACGCGGCGCTGCTCGACCGCCCAGGCGGCGCCGTCCCAGGTCAGCAGACCGTAGCCGGCGCGCGGGTCGCCGTCCTTCGGCAGCCCGACGCTGGCGATGTCGGCGAGCGTCAGCCGGCCGACCGCTCGGGTGTAGGGGATGTGCAGGTGGCCGAAGGCGACGACCGCGACGTCCTCCGGCACGCCGGCCAGCAGGGGCGCGATCGCGGCCTCCGGGGCGAGCGGGCGCAGATGGTCGTCGAGGTTGCGCGGGTTGGCGTGGACGACCAGCACGGCCGCGCCGCCGCCCAGCGGTGTGACGCGATGGGCGAAGGGCAGGTCACGCAGGTAGGCCAGCCGCTCGGGGCCGAGGCGGTCGCGCGTCCACGCCAGCAGCGCCGCGAGGTCGCCGTCGGCGGGCTCGCCGGTCCGGGCGAGGTCGCGGTCGGTGTTGCCCTGGACGACCGGGCAGCCGAGCGCGCGGACGCGGTCGAGCGCCTCGGCCGGCAGGGGGCCGTCGAGGCAGAGGTCGCCGGCGACGACGAGCTGGTCCGCGCCGCCGCGCGCCGCCAAGTCGGCCAGCACGGCGTCGAGCGCCGCCAGGTTCCCGTGGATGTCCGAGAGGACGGCCAGCCGCATAGTGCACCGTGGGAGCGTGAGAACGTGGGAGCGGAGGAGCGTTGGGCGTGGGACGCGTGTCTCCGTGGTTACGCTCCCACGCTCCCACGCTCCCACGTCACAACTTGCCGAGTCGCTTCAGGTACCGCAGATAGTCGAGGATGAGCCCCTCGCGCAGGCCGCCGCGCGTGACCTCGGCGGTGTCGAGACTGAAGGACGAGAGGATCGCGCCGATGATCGCCGCGCCGGCCGGCAAGGTGCGGACGCGTTCGGGGTCGAGGCCGGTCTCGCGCGCGAGCTGTGCCGAGGGCGAGGCGATCAGCATGGCGACCGCGCCGTTGAGCCGCCTGAGGGTCAGCGACATGTTGCCGTCCGGCTTAGGCGTCAGGATCGGCAGGCTCTCGGCGGTGCCGCCGGCGATCAGGCAGCGGTCGAGCGGCGGGCAGCCGGCGACGAGGGGGGCGAGCATCTGCCGCGTCTCGTGCTCGACGGCGGCGATCGCCGCCAGGTCGGGCGGGTCGGTCGTCAGGTAGCGCTCGGCGAGCCGGCCGGAGCCGAGTTGCAGGGAGCGCCGGGCCAGCATCGCGCCGTCACGGGCGACGACCAGTTCGAGACTGCCGCCGCCGAGGTCGGCGACGAGGATCGTGCCCTCCAGGGAGTGCCCCGCGGTCGCGCCGATGAAGGTCAGCTCGGCCTCGCGCTTGCCGTCGATGATCGCCATCGTCAGGCCGCTGGTGCGCGCGATGCGGTCGCGCAGCTCCGCGCCGTTGGCGGCGTCGCGCACCGCGCTGGTCCCCGCGACGATGATCGGCGCGGCGCCGTGGGCGGCGGCGGCCTGGCGAAACTCCTCGACGGTGGTCACGACGCGCAGCAGCCGTTCGCGGTCGAGCAGGCCGGTCTGCTCGACGCCCTGACCGAGCCGGGCGGTGACGGTGCGGTCGAGGACCGGGTGGAGGCGCAGGGCGTCGACTTCGGAGGTGGCGACGAGGAGGCGGATGGAGTTGGTGCCGATGTCGATCGCCGCCAGGGGCCGGGTACGGCGCGGCGCGGTCATCGCGGACGCTCCAGGGCGGGACGGCGGCGTGTCGTTCACTGGACATCCCTGCGTTAGCGGGCACGCTCCAGCGCCAGTCTAGCGTATCGCCCGGGGCCGGGCAAGGCGCGGGGCGGGGTCCGGCGGGGAACCGGGACCGATGGGCTAGATCGAGTAGGGAGTAGGGAGTTGGGAGTGGTGAGTGGCGGCTTCGGTAGGTCAACACAGTTGGTGGTGACATGGTTGGTACTCTCTACTCCCTACTCCGACTTGACGCCGGCGGCGCGCGGGCGTACACAGGTGGGCGACCGTCTCGCGTTGCCATGAGCCAGGAGGGCGCTATGTCTGCCGATAGCCCGCAGTCGGGGCCGCCGCGCGGCCTGCGCTGGTTCTTCCGCCTGCCCGGGGCGCTCTATCGCCGGCGGCTGGGGTGGGTGCTGGACCATCGCTTCCTGCAGGTCACGCATCGCGGGCGGAAGAGCGGGCGGGTCTATCAGACGGTGCTGGAGGTGATCTGGCACGACCCGCGGACGCGCGAGAGCATCGTCGTCTCCGGGTGGGGGACGCGCGCCGACTGGTATCGCAACGTCCGGGCGGGCGGGGCGCTGGAGGTGCAGGTCGGGCGGGAACGCTACGTCCCGCGCTGCCGCCTCCTCCCGCCCGAGGAGGCCGCGGCGGTGGCGACGTTCTTCGTCGCCGCCCACCCGCTCGAAGCGCCGATCGCGCTATGGGTGCTGCGCCGGCTCGGGTGGACCGCCGAGCCGGAGTCCGCGGGCCCGGCCGCGACGCTGGCGACCATCCCGATGGTGGCGTTCCAACCGGAGTGAGGGGTCAGGCCGCGCGCCCGGCCGGCTCGTCAGCGTCGGCCGCCAGGTCTTCCGGGTCGGCGGCGAGCGCGGCGGTCCGCTCACGCCGGGCGGCCAGCCAGAGGACGGCGACGAGCGGCACGCCGGCCGCCAGGGCGACGACCAGCGGTGCGGCCGGGCGCCACTCGTAGAGCGGGCCGGCCAGGAAGGGCGCGACCGCCCAGCCGATACCGCTGAAGATCTCGCCGAGCGCGAAGGCGCGCCCGTGCAGCCGAGGCGGCGCGACCTTGCCGAGCGCGGCCGAGTAGAGCGACCACGCGACCATGTAGCCGCCGCGCAGCAGGAACGCCAGGGCGAAGAGCGGCAGGCTGCCGGCGACCAGCAGGCCGCCGAAGAAGAGCGTCGCCGCGCCGGTGGAGACGGTCACGCCGAGCAGCGGCTGGCGCAGGGGCGGCAGGCGAGTGACGGCGACGCTGAGGAGGATGCTGCCGACCGCGGCGACCGAGCCGAGCTGCCCGATCAGGTCGAAGGTCAGGTCGTGGACGTCGTGCAGGTAGTTCGGCACCAGGGTGATGCCGGTCGTCAGGATCAGCAGCGTCGCCAGTTCGAGCAGGCAGACGTGCCGCAGCGGGCGGTGGGCCAGCGCCTCGCGGTACGAGGGCGGGCTGGCCTGGTGCGCCGGCCGGGGCCGGCGGGCGAGCCGGCTGAAGACGACGATGCTCCCCGCCGAGAGCGCCGCGCCGACCAGGAGCGCCGCGCGCAGCGAGACGAGTTCGGCCGCCTTGCCGCCGAGCGTGGGGGCGACGATCGCGGCGACGGCGGGGCCGACGGTGTAGATCAGGGTGAAGGCGCGGGCCTGATCGCGCCCGCCGGCCGCGCCGGCGATCACCGCGGAGATGGCCGGGAAGCCGGCGGTCGCGGCGCAGATGAAGACGAGCGGCACGAAGAGGAGCCACCACGCCGGCATCGCGACGGCCAGCAGCAGCCCGACGACGTGGAGGCTGCGCGCCAGGACGATCAGCCGCACCGGCGGCAGGCGGTCGACGAGGGCGCCGCTCGGCGCCAGGAAGACGAGGCGCAGGAGCCCCTGGACGCCGATGATGACGCCGACGCGGGCCGGGTCGGCGCCGAGCTGCGCGATGTAGAGCGGCCAGAGGAGGGAGTAGGTGGAGTAGCTGGCCTCCATCAGCGCGACGGCCCAGAAGGCGACGCCGTTCTCGCGCCCGAGCCCCACCTGCCACCGCGCCGCCCGCTCCATCGCCCCCCTCGCTCCCGCCCCCGGCCGCCCCGCCGGCGCCGGCAGAGTATACGGCACGCGGCGGGCGACGAACGCACCGCGGAGCACGCGGAGAACGCAGACTTCATTGTCATCTCTGCGTTCTCCGCGCGTCCCGCGGTGCGTTCGTCTCCACCGCCCCGGCTCAGCGCGCCCGCGTCTTCCGGCGCGCCTCGCGTGTCGCGTCCGGCTCGGCGTCCGGCTCGGCGCCTTCGGGCGGGTCAGTGCGCTCACCGAGCGCGCGGACCAGCCCCTCAACCGCGGCGAGTTGAGCGCGCTGGGTCGCGAGCAGGTGGCGGAGCAGCGACTCTAGGTACGGCAGGCGGGGCGGCGCAGGCCCACCCAGCAACTGCGCCCAGGCGGTCTCCTGCGCCAGCCGCTCGCTGATCCAGGAGCGCATGAGCGCCTGATACGGCACATGGCGCTCCCCCGCGAGTTGCTTCATCCCGACGACGAAATCTTCCGGGAGATAGAGCGAGACGAGCTTCATCCGGCGGCCTTCCGGCCGCGCGCGGGCGCGCGACCTCTCTCGCCCTGGCCCCACCCGCAACTCGGCGGGTGGCGTTTCGCTCACATCCTCGCCCTTGAGCATGAGCGCGCTGCTGTCGTGCTCAGACCAATACTCCGCCTCTTCGGCCTCCGTGGTGAACTCCGGCCCATCTTCCGGCGTCACCAGCGGCAGATCCTCTCTCTCTTCTGCCATGCTCGTGCCTCTCTGTGCCGCTCAGCGGCGTCCGCTCTGCTGCCGCTGGCGATAGTTTTGGCGCTCTCGCTCGGTCATGTCGCGTGCCGAGTACACTCGCACTAGTGCGCCCCGGAGGATGCAGACGAGGAAGAGATAGCGCCCCGTGTCGTCCTGACCGTAGACGTAATAGCGCGGCTCCCCCTGCGCATTGCTGCCCTGGCGGATTACGAGTGCCCCGTTGTAGAAGACTTGCTCCGCCTCGGCGGGATAGACGTCATGCCGGGCGATCAGTTTGTCGCCGTTGCCGCGTTCCCACGGATCCCAATCGAATACCGGGGTCCGCCAGTCGGGCATCCTCGCTACCTCTCCCTCTTCGTATATACGACGTATATATACTACCGCACGCTCGCGGCCGGAGACAACTCCCCGCCGTAGCGTGATTCACGCTGGGCACCCTCGGTGGGTCTGGCTTCTCCCGCAGTCAGGAGGGGAGGTCGTCGGCGCGGCGGGCGGCGTCGCGGGCGTCGGGGCCGAGGTAGTGGCCGAGCACGGACTCGCGCAGGGCGGGGGCGGCGTTGAAGGGGCGGCCGCCGAAGGCGACCGCCGGGGGCGGCTCCAGGCGGGCCAGTGACTCGGCCGCGGCCCGGAGGGTCTCGGCCGTGGCCTCGGTCGTGGCCGAGAGGCAGACGAGGTCGGGGCGCAGGCGGATGACCGTGGCGAGCAGGTCGGCCTGCGGCACGTCCCCGCCGAGGTAGACGACCTGCCAGCCGCGGCGGACGAGGAAGACCGCCAGGGTCAGCAGGCCGAGGTCGTGGCGCTCGCCCGGCGCGCCGGCGGCGACGGCCAGCCCCCGGCCGGCGATCGGGCGGTAGGCGCGCAGCAGACCGGTCAGCCGCTCGCGCAGCAGGTGCGCGGCGAAGTGCTCCTGCGCCACCGTCGCCTCGCCGCGCCGCCAGCGCTCGCCGAGCTCGGCCAGGGCGGGGCCGAAGAGGCGCAGGCAGACGTCCTCGACGGGGTAGAGCGCGAAGGCTTCGGCGATGACCGCCTCCGCCGCGGCGCGGTCGAAGGCGAGGAGCGCGTCGAGGAGGCCCTGCACCAGCGCGCCGAAGCCGCGCGCCTCGGTGGCGCGCGCCGGGGCGGGCGGGGCGAAGGCGGCGTCGCCCAGCGCGCGCAGTTGCTGGATCGCCTGGCTGATCGCCGTGCCGGCGGCCGTCTGGTCGCGCAGCCAGCGGATCATCGCGATGTCGCGGTCGGTGTAGACGCGGCGGCCGGTCAGGGTGCGGTGGGGATGCGGCACGCCGTAGCGGCGCTCCCAGGCGCGCATGGTGTCGGCCGGGACGCCGGTCTTCTGCACCACGGCCTTGATATTGTAGAGCGGCTCGGTGGCGTGGCGCTGTCGCCTCGATTCGACCATCCGCCCCCCTCGGGTGAGCCCGCCGCGCGGGCAACGGTGACGAACGACGGGGGGCGGGACGGCGCGGGGCGCGCGGGCCCGCCGGCCGGGTAGGTCCGGCCGGTGGGTCGCGCGCGGTGGCTCAGGCGTGGCGGGTCGGGGTCTCGTCAGGGGCCCCGTGGCGCCGGCCGAGTTCCCAGCGGTCGGGCACGACCAGGCGCGAGTAGCCGGCCGGGAAGCGGTTGGCGACGCGGATGTACCGGGCCTCGTCGCCCTCGATCATCAGCTTGTGCATCAGCACCACGTCGGGGTCGGGCACCCAGCGCAGCGGGACGACGCACAGGCGCATGGTGGAGACCCCGCCCTCGATGACCTCGACCATGCCCTGGAAGTACGGGACGCGGTAGACGCGCCCGGCGATCGAGGGGCTGGGGATCTCGAGGTAGCCGCGCTTGAGGAGGCGCTCGTAGTCGTCAGCGCCCAGGATCTGCCGCAGCAAGGCTTTCGCCCGCTGCTCCGCCACGCGCCGTTCCTCGCCGGTCGGCTCGATCGGGATGCCCAGCCGCCGGAGCAGGTGCTCGGGCGGCCGCAGCACACAGATCAGGCAGGCGGCGACGAAGGCGGCGAGGAGGAGCAGGGCGGCCTCCCCCCCACTCATGGCCTAACACCCGCCGCTCGTGCTCCCGCCGCTGACCCGCGGCACGATCACGATCTCCTCGGCCTCCGGGTCGAAGCGGTCCAGCCGCTCGGCCGGCTTGCCGGGGGCGACGCGGAACGCGGTGGCGCCCCGCGCGCGCTCGGCGGCGAAGATGCGCTCGGCCTCGCGCACGGCCTCTTCGGCGACCGGGTCGCCTGTCGCGGCTTGCTCGGCGTCCCACGAGACCGCCGAGTCGCCGAGGTGTGACAGGACTCGCAGCTTACCCATGGTCTCCTCCATTGCCTTGACTTGCCCCCTGCGGGCCCGGATTGCGGCTGACCGAACTGCGTGCCCGGTGCGGCGACGAGGCGCCGGCGGCGGGGCGGGGGACCGCGAAGACCCTGCGGGGCCCGCGCCCGTCGAGGATGCGTCCGCGCCGGCGGTGGGAGGATCCTGGCCTTGCTGCGGCGGGTGCCACTCCTCCCAGGATAGCCGGTCGGTGCTCTTATTATAGCCCAATCGTCAAGGGAAGGACGACTCGCCGCCGCCGTCTCCCTCCCTTAATGGCTTCGCAAATTCGTTGCCAGTGACTCAGCGCAAAGTCCAGTACTCGGCCGGGGCCTCCTCCCAGTAGGGGAGCCCCAGGCCGTGCGGGTTGTAGACGACCTCGCCGGCCCGCAGCGTCAGCACGCAGCGCAGCCGGCGCGAGCCGGTCAGCGTGGCGTGGCCGCAGTCCACCAGGGGGAACGCGCCCTCGTCCAGCGCGAAGACCGCCACGTCGGCCTCGGCGCCGACGGTGAGGGTGCCGAGTTCGGGGTGGCCGAGCCAGCGCGCCGGCGCGACCGTCGAGCGGGCGATCACCTCCGGCAGCGGCACGCCCATCGCCAGCACCTTGTTCATCGTCGTCTGCATGTCGATCACCGGGCCGTTGAGGTTGCCGGTGTGGAGGTCAGTGCTGATCGAGTCAGGCACGAACCCTTGGCGGATCGCCGGAGCGGCCAGGCGGAACCAGAAACTGGCGGCTCCGTGGCCCAGGTCGAAGATCACGCCGCGCTCGCGCGCGCGGAACATGAAGTCGTTCACCCGGCCGGCGTCGTCGAGGATCGGGAACTGCTGGGCGAAGACGTGGGTGTGGATGTCGCCGGGGCGCAGCTTGTCCAGGATCAGTTCCGAGTAGGGCCGCTCGGGCGCCGGGAAGAAATCGACCATCACCGGCTTGCCGGCCAGCGCGCCCGCCTCCAGCGCGCGGTCCACCGCGGTCCAGGGGCGGTGCGCGGCGTCGAACGGCCGGCGCGCCCAGTAGTGCGCCGTCTTGATGCCGACGACGACGTCGCCGAAGGCTCTGGCGACGTCGGCGGCGAGCGCGGGGCGCATCTCGGCCGCCTCGTGCTCCCACTCGCCGCCCATGCCCGCGCCGACGATATTGACGAAGGTGAGGACGCGGATCTTCGCGGTGGCGATGACGCGCTCGACGAAGTCGGCCAGGTCGAGCCAGCCGGCGGTGCCGGCGTCGACCACCGTGGTCACGCCGGAGGAGAAGGTGTTGACGCGGGGGTCGAGCGACAGGCCCGAGCGGGGGTGGGTGACGCAGACGTGCGCGTGCGGGTCGATGATCCCGGGCGTGACGTAGCGCCCGGCGACGTCGAGCACCCGCGCGCCGGCCGGGGCGGGGAGGTCCGGCCCGACGGCCACGACCCGGCCGCCGGCGATCCCGACGTCGAGCACCCCGTCCCGCCCGTTCGCCGGGTCGATGACGTGTCCACCTTCCAGGATCAGGTCGGGCGCTGGCGTTGGTTGCGTTGGCGTGTCGGTCATGGCGTGGCTCCTGTGGCCCTCACCCCCCGGCCCCCCTCTCCCAATCCTGGGAGAGGGAGGAGCCCTCGCTGAGACATCGTGGTGCTCTTCACCGGTCACCTGGCGGGGAACAGCCAGAGGGCGTCTCCTGGCCAGATCGCTCGAAGGACAGCACCCGGTCTGGGCGCGGCCCCCCCTCTCCCAGGATTGGGAGAGGGGGATGGGGGGTGAGGGCGCTTATCCCCGCAACCCCCTTTGCAACAGGGCGGTGCTGTAGAACTCGTAAGAGGCGGCCCGGTCCGGGACGTCGACGAGGTGGACGGTGAAGCGGGCGGGCACGCCGTTGTCGGGCAGGGTGTCGGCGAAGAAGGCGCTGTACGCCTCGGCATAGGCTTTGCGCAGCCGCTCTTGCTCCTGGGCGTAGCCCATGGGGTCGACCAGCGGGTTGGGGCTCTTCGGCTGGCAGCCGAAGGCGTGGACTTCGATGAAATCGACGTCTTTGAGGGATTGGCAGATGCCGGCCTCGCGCAGCCAGTGCTCCCAACTCTGGAAGACGAGCGGGATCTCCCGGTGGGGGTCCATCGTCACCAGCTCGTCCCGGTTCAGCACCGACTTGGCCGAGTAGCCGCCGGTCAGGCCGGCGAAGTAGATCTTGAGGTCGCCGTCGCCGAGGTCTTCCGTCACCAGGGAGGACAGCACCGGCCGCTCGCCCTGGTAGTAGTAGGTCAGTTTGCCGCGCTTCTTGACGTTGAACGCCATCGTCGTCACTCCTCTCCGCCGGCCGACCGGCCCCGCGCCCACCATAGCATAGCGGCCCCGGCGGCGCGAAACGGGGGGAGGAGTGGCGCGGTGGCGCAGATTTGTTATCATCGAGGCTGCTGGCAGGTACCTGCGAGTGTAAGGAGGCGCGCGATGGATGTGCAGGTCAAAGCGCGGGACTTGAAGGTCAGCCCGAGCTTGCACGACTACATCGTGGAGCGGACGAGCAAGCTGGACCGGTTCCTCGACCGGGTGGACGAGGCGAAGCTCGAACTGAATCACGAGCACCCGCGCACCGGCGGCGAACGCATCAAGGCCCAATTGACGATCGCCAGGGGCCGCGCGATCCTCCGCGCCGAAGAGCAGAACTCCGACCCGCGCCGGGCGGTCGACCTGGTGGTCGACAAGATGTGCCGGCGCATCCAGCGCTACCACAGCAAGCGCGTCGCCCGCAAGCGCGGCGCCCCGGCCGAGGATGCGGCGGTGGCGGAGCTGGCACCGACCGAGACGGCGGCGCTCGAGGTGGAGGCCATCGACGAGGAGCCGGACGAGTGGTCCGACGGCGACCAGGTCGTGCGGACCAAGCGCTTCGCGCTCAAGCCGATGTCGAGCACCGAGGCGATCGACCAGTTGGAACTACTGGGCCACGATTTCTACGTCTTCCTCAACGCCGACGACAACCAGGTGAACGTCCTCTACCGGCGGAAGAGCGGGGACTACGGGCTGATCCAGCCCGTGTAGCGCGGGCGGGGCGCGGCGGCGCGATCGCGGGCGGGCGCGGCCGGCGCCCCGCCCGCCTGTGCCTCGCGCCCGGCGCGGTTGAGCAGGAGGGCGCCCGTGGGCGCAGCGACCCGGCCCGACCTGATCGTCTTCTACGGCCGCGGCGGCGAGAGCGAGCCAGAGACGCTGGTCGACGGCGCCCACCGCGCGGTCACCCGGCAACTCTTCGCCGACGCGGCGGCCGTCGACCTCTTCCGCCGCCTGGTGCTGGTGACGAACGACGACGAGCTGGCCGATGCGCTGGCCGGCCGCGCGCTCCTGGTGCGGACGCCGGCGACGATCGTTTTCGGCGAGCAGTTGCGCGAGGTCGTGCGCCGGCTCGACTCGGCGGCGGTCGTCTATCTGGGCGGCGGCAGCACGCCGCTCCTCGGTCCGGCCGACCTCGGTGACATCGTTGCGGCGATCGAGACGCCCGGCCAGGTCGTCGCCAACAACTACCTCTCGTCCGACTACGCCGGCTTCCGGCCGGCGGCGGCAGTCTTCCAGACCGCGCCGATCCACACCGACAACGACCTCGCCTGGCGGCTGCACCACGACGCCGGGCTGGCGCGGGTGCCGGGCGAGCGCACGCTGGCCGGCACGCTCGACATCGACACGCCGACCGACCTGGCCCTCCTGCGCCTGGCTCCCGGCGTGCCGCCCGGCCTGCGCGCCTACCTCGACGCGCGCGCGCCGGACCTCCCCGCGCTGGCGGCGGTGGAGCGGACGATGTCCGATCCCTACCGGACGCTGCTCGTCGCGGGGCGGCTGAACACGCAGCTCTGGAACCAGGTGACGCGCGACCTCTGGTTCCTCAAACGCCTCTTCGTCGAGGAGCAGGGGATGCGCGCCAGCGGTCGGCAGGAGCGCGGCGAGGTCCGCTCGCTGCTCGGCCTGCTGCTGCGCGACGTCGGGCCGGCGCGCTTCTTCGGCCACCTGGCCGAACTCGGCGACGCGGCGATCCTCGACACCCGCCCGCTCTTCGCGCACCTCGTCCCGCACCTCTCGCGCGCCGACCGCTTCGCCTCCGACCTGCTGCGCCCCGACCTGATCGCCGACCCGCTGGCGCGCGAGTTCACCGCGGCCGCCCGCGAGGCGACGCTGCCGGTCGTCCTCGGCGGGCACACGCTGCTGGCCGGCGGCCTCTGGCTGCTGGCGCAGCGCGTGCGGGAGGCGAAGGCGGCAGACGGCAGGCGGCAGGCGGCAGTAGTTGAGAGTTGACGGTTGATCGTTGATAGCGGAATGAGCGCCGGCGCGGGCGGCGCCGGTGATGAGGGGGATCGGGGAGGCGTCGGCGCGTGCGCGTGTTGCTGGCGACGCTCGGCAGCGCCGGCGATGTCCACCCGCTGCTGGGGATCGGGCTGGCGCTGCGGGAGCGGAGGCACGCGGTCACGCTCGTGACCAACGGCCTGTTCGAGCAGCCGGCGCGTGCGCTCGGCCTCGACTTCATCGCGCTCGGCGGGCGCGAGGACGCCGAGCGGATCATGCGCGACCCCGACCTCTGGCACCCGACGCGCGGCTTCGGGGTGATCGCCCGACGCGTGATCCTGCCGAACGTCGCGCCGCTCTACGACATCATCGCGCGGCACGACCCGCGCGAGACGGTCGTCTTCGCCTCGGCGGTCTGCTTCGGCGCGCGCGTCGCGCAGGAGCGGCTCGGCTTCCGGCTGGTGACGCACCACCTGGCGCCGGCGCTGCTCTGGAGCCGGGCCGCGCCGCCCGCCTCGGCGAGCCCGGCGTTCGACCGCCTGCCGGCGCCGTTCCAGGTCGCGCTGCACCGGATGATCGTCGCGGTCGTCGACCGGCTGCTCGCCCCGCCGGTCAACGCTTTCCGGCAGAGTTTGGGTCTGGCGCCCGCGCGCGACCTCCTCTACCGCTGGTGCAATTCGCCGGAGCGGGTGCTCGGCCTCTTCCCCGACTGGTTCGCGCCGCCCCAGCCCGACTGGCCGCCCCGCGTCTGCCTGACCGGCTTCCCGCTCTTCGACCCGCCCGACCCGGGCGCCGACGGCGGGGAGTCCCTACCAGAGCCCGGCGAGGGGGCGACGCCGCTGGTCTTCACGCCGGGATCGGCGAACGTCCACGCGCGCACCTTCTTCGCGGCGGCGGTCGAGGCCAGCGCCGCGCTCGGCCGCCCCGCCATCCTGCTCACGCGCCACCGCGAGCAGGTTCCCGCGCGGCTGCCGGCCGGCGTCGTCCATCGCGAGTACGTGCCGCTCGGGACGCTGCTGCCGCGGGCGGCGGCGCTGGTGCATCACGGCGGGATCGGCACGACCGCGCAGGGGCTGGCGGCCGGCCTCCCGCACCTGGTCATGCCGATGAGCCACGACCAGCCCGACAACGCGACCCGGCTGCGCCGGCTCGGCGTCGGCGCCGCCCTCCCGCCGCGCCGCTTCACCGGCCGCGCGGTGGCCGCGGCGCTCGACCGCTTGCTGGGCTCCGAAGCGGTCCGTGATCGCTGCCGCGCACTCGCCGCGCGCTGCGACCCCGCGGCGAACATGGAAACCGCGCGGCTGATCGAGGAGGTGGGGCGTTGAGGCGCGCCCGCGGTTGAAACCGCGGCTAGAGGCGGCTGCGCCGCCGCGAAACCCGCCCGCGCAGGTTAGGACATGGCCCGGCCCAGGCCGCGGAGGCGGACTTCGTGGCGAGCGCCAGCGAGCCCCTAGCCGCGGTTTCAACCGCGGGCGCGGGCGCCACCCGGAATACCGGCTCACCTGCTGGCGTTATGGGTTCCGGCCGGCCGGCGGTGGCCGGCCGCGCGTGCCCAGGGACGGAAGGAGCGCAGCCCGTGGTACTGGATAACGGCCGTGGCACCGGTGAATTCGGGGCGATACGCCGCGTCGCGATGATCAGCGTCCACACCTCCCCGCTGGCGCGGTTGGGGGAGAAGGACGCCGGTGGCCTGAACGTCTACGTCCGCGAACTCAGCCGGCAGCTCGGTCGCCTGGGTGTCGCGGTCGATATTTTTACGCGCCGCGCCGACCCCGACGTCCCCGATATCGTCCCCTGCGACGAGAACGTGCGCGTCGTCCACGTCAGCGCCGGCCCGCCCGCGCCGGTGGACAAGAATGCGCTCTTCGACTTGCTGCCCGGTTTCGCCTCGGAGATGGCCCTTTTCGCGCTGCGCGACGGCGTGAGCTACGACGTCGTCCACGGCCACTACTGGCTCTCCGGCTGGGTCGCCCACCTGCTGCGCCGCTACTGGGACGTGCCGGTCGTGCAGATGTTCCACACGCTCGGCCATTTGAAGCAGGACGCCGCCCGCGCCGCCGGCGCGGCCGACGGCGGCGAGTCGGCGCAGCGCATCGCGATCGAGCGCGAGGTGATGGAGCGGGCCGACGCGATCGTCGCGGCCAACGCCCGCGAGCGCGCCGAGATGGTCTGGTGGTACGGCATGCGCGCGCCGAAGATCGCCACGATCGGCTGCGGCATCGACCTCGACCTCTTCCGCCCGCGCGTCCGCGCCGCCGCCCGCGCGGCGCTCGGCTTCGGCGACGCGCCGGCGCTGCTCTACGTCGGGCGGATCGACCCGGTCAAGGGCATCGGCTTCCTGCTGGACGGCTTCGCCCGGCTGCGCGCCGATTGGCGGGGGCCGGTGGCGCCGCGGCTGGACATCGTCGGCGGGGAGTTGCGGGGCGGCGAGCTGGGGCCGGACCTGGCGGGGCTGCGCGACCGGGCCGCCGCGCGCGGCGTCGCCGACGGCATCCACTTCCACGGCCCGCGGCCGCACGAGGCGCTGCCGGAGTATTACGCCGCGGCGGACGTCGCCGTCGTGCCCTCGCGCTACGAGTCGTTCGGCCTGGTGGCGGTCGAGGCGATGGCCTGCGGCACGCCGGTCGTCGCCTCGCACGTCGGCGGGCTGGCCTACACGATCGAGGACGGCGAGAACGGCTTCCTCGTGCCCTACGGCGACGGCGAGGCGCTGGCCGGGGCGCTGGCGCGCGTCCTGGGCGACGACGCGCTGCGCGCGCGCCTGGGCGCGGGGGCGCTGGCGACCGCGGCCGGCCACTCCTGGGCGGGCGTGACGCGGCAGGTCCTCGCGCTCTACCGCGACCTCGCCGCTCGGCGGGGCGCGGCGGTCGGCGCCGGACTGTGCCTCTACGGCGGCGACTGAGCGCGTCAGGGCGCCCGACCCGGCTCGGTCTCGGCCTCGCCGGCCTCTTCCTGGTCGAATTCGTCCTCGGCATCCGGGCGCGGCCTGGTCAGCACGAAGACGGCGATCAGGGGCGCCACGCCCGCGATGATCGAGACGATCGCCAGGAAGATCACCACGCTGTCGGGCATCATCGCGCCGGGCTCCCCTCGCGCGCGGCCGGCGGCCCGCTCGGGTGGGGCCACGCCTCTCCGCCTATGATAGAGCAGCCGGGCGAATGCCGGTAGGGGACGACCCCGGTGAGGGCCGGGGCCGGGCGGCTGAAGCCGGGGCTGGGGGCCGCTCCGTGGCACGAAGGCCGCGCAGGCGGCCTCAGAACCCAGCCGGCGGAGGCGGGCTTCGTGCGCCGGTAGGCGCCCGTTTCCGCGGCCACAGCTTCAACGCCAGTCCCCGCGGGTGGTATACTTAGATCTGCCGGCGCGCGACGCCGGCATCACGGGGCCGATCGTCACGATCCGGCTTATTTTGTGTTGCCCGCGAGCGGGACGGGCCCGCGCGGGGGCGACGGCGAGAAGCGACACGCATGACCGTCCTGCTCACCCCTCTGCTCGATGAACTCGGCCGCGACGCCGAGGTCGCCGCGTTGACACGCGACCTGGAGCGCGCCGGGCCGGGAGCGGCCCGCGCGCTGGCCGGCGTGCCCGCGGCGGCGCGACCGGCCGTCCTGGCGACGCTGGCGCGCGACCTGGACCGCCCGCTGCTGGTCGTGACCTCGCGGCAGGACGTGGCGGCGCACCTCTACGCCAACCTCTGCTCCTACCTCGCGGTGGACGACGAGGTCGTCCTCTGGCCCGCGCCGGACGCGCTACCCTACGAGCAGATGCCGGTCGAGCCGGCCGACGCCGGGCGGCGCATCGCCATCCTCGACCGCCTGCTGCGCGTCGCCTCGGGCGAGCGCGAGGGCGCGTTCGTCCTGGTCGCCGCGGTGCGCGGGCTCGCCGCGCAACTGATGTCGCCCGCCGCGCTCGCCGCGCACCGCGAGGAGTTGCGGCCGGGGCAGGAGTTCAGCATCGGGGCGAGCCTGACGCGCTGGCTGGCGCTGGGCTACGAGCCGGTCGTCACGGTGGAGGAGCCGGGACAGTTCAGCCGGCGCGGCGGCCTGATCGACGTCTTCTCGCCGGGGTACGAGCAGCCGGTGCGGATCGAACTCTTCGGCGACGAGATCGACTCGCTGCGGCCCTTCGACCCCTTCACGCAGCGCTCGTCCGGCCGCCTGCCGGCGCTGACGATCCTGCCGGCCTGCGACCTGCCACTCTGGGAGCGGGAGGCGGCGCGCGAGCGGCTGCTGGCGGCCGACACGACGGGGCTCCGGCCGGAGGTCGCGGCGGAGTGGCGGCGCCTGCTGGACATGCTGGAGGGGGCCGAGGTTCCGCCGGTGCAGGACATCCTCGCGCCGTACTTCAGCGCGCCTCCGGCCGGTCTCGCGGACTACCTGGGATCGGCGGCGCTAGCCGTGGTGGACGAGCCGGACGCGGTGCGCCTGGCGGCCGACCAGCTCCGGGCGCAGGCGGAGGAGCTGCGCGCCGGGTTCGAGGCGGGCGGCGAGTTGCCGCGCGGCCTGCTGCGCCCCTATCACACCGGCGAGGAGATCGCGCGGGCGCTGGCGGGGCACGCGCGGCTGGATCTGGGCGAGAGTGCGGGTGAGACGCCGCTGCGCTGGGAGCGTTTTCACGAGCCGGCGCAGTACGCCGGGCGGCTCGACAAGCTCGCGGCCGACCTCGCCGCGGCGGGCCAGGCCGGGCGGCGGACGGTGATCGTCACCGAGCAGGCCGGGCGGCTGCGCGACCTGCTGCTGGAACGCGACCTCTACCCGCTCCTGGCCGACGGCCTGCTGCCGGCCGAGTTGCCGTCGCTGGCGATCGTCCACGGCGACCTGCGCGACGGCTGGGTCTACGCCGGCGACGGGTCCGAAAGCCTGCCGCCGCTGGCGGTCCTCTCCGACCACGACGTCTTCGGCACCGTGCGCCTGACGCGCCGGCCCTCGCGCCGCACCGCCGCGCAGCACGAGGCGTTCGCCCGCTCGCTGACGCCCGGGCAGTTCGTCGTCCACCTGGAGCACGGCATCGCGCGCTACGCCGGCATGGCGACGATGGCGGTCGGCGAGGCCGCGCCGGGCGGCGGGCCGGCGCCGAGCCGGGAGTTCCTGGTCCTCGAATACGCCGGGGACGACAAGCTCTACGTCCCGATCGACCAGACCGACCGCGTGGCGCCCTACACCGGCCCTGGCGGCGACGACCCGCAGCTCAACCGCCTCGGCTCGCCCGAGTGGGCGCGGACGAAGCGGCGGGTGCAGCGCGCGGTGGCGGACATGGCCGACGAGCTGCTGGCGCTCTACGCCACGCGAGAGGCGACACCCGGCCACGCCTTCGGCCCCGACACCACCTGGGACCGCGAGCTGACCGAGTCCTTCCCCTACGTCGAGACCGAGGACCAACTGCGGGCGATCGAGGACGTCAAGGCGGACATGGAGCGCGAGCGCCCGATGGACCGCCTCGTCGCCGGGGACGTCGGCTACGGCAAGACCGAGGTGGCGCTCCGCGCGGCGTTCAAGGCGGTCAACGACGGGACGCAGGTGGCGGTGCTGGTGCCGACGACGGTGCTGGCCTTGCAGCACACGCGCACCTTCAAGGAGCGGCTCGCCACCTTCCCGGCGCGCGTCGAGATGCTCTCGCGGCTGCGGCCGGCCGGGGAGCGCGAGGCGGTCAAGCGCGGCCTAGCCGACGGCTCGGTCGATATCGTCGTCGGCACGCACGCGCTCCTCTCGTCGGACGTGCGCTTCCACAACCTGGGCCTCTTGATCGTGGACGAGGAGCAGCGCTTCGGCGTGGCGCACAAGGAGCGGATCAAGAAACTCAGGGCGACGGTGGACGTGCTGACGATGAGCGCGACGCCGATCCCGCGCACGCTGCACCTCTCGCTCGCCGGCATCCGCGACCTCAGCGTGATCGACACGCCGCCCGACGAGCGCTACCCGATCCGCACCTTCGTCACGCCCTACGACGACACGCTGGTGCGCGAGGTGCTCCTGCGCGAGCTCGACCGCGGCGGGCAGGTCTTCTTCGTCCACAACCGGGTGCAGACGCTGCCGATGGTCGCGGCGCGGCTCAGGGAACTGGTGCCGGAGGCGCGGATCGTGCTCGGGCACGGGCAGATGGACCAGGGGCAGCTCGAGAAGGTGATGCTCGCGTTCCTCCGGCGCGAGTACGACGTGCTCGTCTGCACGACGATCATCGAGTCGGGGCTGGACATCCCGACGGTCAACACGATCGTCATCGACGACGCGCCGCACTACGGGCTGACGCAACTCCACCAGTTGCGCGGGCGCGTGGGGCGCGCCAGCACGCGCGCCTACGCCTACCTGTTCTACCATCCCGGCCGTCCGATGACGGTCGAGGCGCAGGAGCGGCTGGAGACGATCCAGCAGGCGACCGAGCTCGGCGCGGGCTTCAAGATCGCGATGAAGGACCTGGAGCTGCGTGGCGCGGGCAACATCCTCGGCGCGGAGCAGTCGGGGCACATCGCCGCGGTCGGCTTCGACCTCTACGTGCAACTCCTGGCGGCGGCGGTGGAGGAGCGCAAGACCGGCGTGCCGGTGGAGGAGGAGCGCCCGGTCCTGCTAGACCTGCCGCTGACGGCGCTGCTGCCGGACGCCTACATCGCCGACCCGGCGACGCGCGTGCGCGAGTACCGGCGCATCGCGGCGGTGCGGACGCAGCCCGACCTCGACGACCTGCTGCGCGAATTGGCCGACCGCTTCGGGTCGCCGCCCGACGAGGTGCGCGCGCTCGGCTACCTGGCCTCGATCAAACTGCGCGCGGTCGCGCTGGGGTTGGAGGCGGTGACGTACCGGGACGGGACGCTCCTGCTGCGCCCGGTGCCGACGGCGCGGCTCGACCAGGCGGCGCTGCGCCGCGCCTTCGGTGGCGCGTTGACGATCGGCCCGACGAGCCTGCGCCTGGCGACGACCGGCCTGAAGGTGTCCTGGGAGGACGCGCTCGACACCTTGCTCGGCGCGATCGAGGCGGCCAAGGCGCGCCTCGCCGACCTCGCCGCCGCCCGCGCGGCCGAGCCGGACGGCGCGCGCCGTCGGCGCCGCCACGGCGAGCGGCTGATCGCGGCGGGGCGGCGGGGGACAGGCGAATAAATCCGCGGCTGCATGGCAGGCCCGCACGCGGGCACCCCGCCACGAAGCCCACGCCCAGAGGGCGCCCGGCGGACTGGGACGAGGGACCGGCGGTGCGGCGGAAAGGGTACCCGTATCTCCCGTCGCGCGCCCGTCCGCGACGAGGACGAGGTCGCGCCAGTCCGCGATCACGCGCCGGCAAGTCGCGTCCACGCGGTAGTCGACGGCGCGACGACGCCATTGTCTTGGCCGGCGATGGCGCGGCGCCCCGCCCCGCGCGACGATCGGGTGGCTCGCGCGCACCCGTGCGCCGCGCCAGCGCCCCCTCACCCGCGCCACTCGTGCAGCACCGCGCCGGCGAACGGCCGGCCGAGCGCCGCGACGACGAACGCCGCCCCGGCCAGCACCCCCGCGTCCACGCTCTCGCGCCCCTCGCGCGCCCAGTAGTCGTCCTCCAGCCGTAGCCACAAGGCGAACTCGTCGAGCGTCAGCGCCGCCCCCGCCCCGTAGAGGACCGCCAGCCGCTCACGCGGGAGCGCCCGCGGCCGCGCGACGGCGAGGTAGCCGGTGAGCAGCAGCAGCGCGATCCCGCCGACCAGATGGTGGACGTGGACGTGGCCGACCCGGAGGCCGCCGCCCCGGTGGGGCTCCCGCGCCGCGGGCGACTGGCGGCGGCGCAGCAGGTGGGTCGCCGCGCGCGCCGCGGCGAAGGTGGCGAGGAAGGAGGCGGCCACCAGGAAGCGGGGGTAGCGGTCGGTCCCGGCCAGCTCCCGGCGCCACAGGGCGGCCAGCCGCGCCCGCGAGGGAAACTGCTCGCCGCCCCGGCGCGCGCCGTCGCTCATCGCTCATCCCTCCCACTCGCCACTCACGCCACCGGGCTGCGGCCCCGGCCCCACCCGGCCGGCGCGGGCGGGGACTCGGGGCGCAGTATCCGTGCCGCTCCGCCCCCTGCCTGACACCCGCGCCGCGATGGCGCCCGTGGACCCAAGAACAGCGCTACTCGCTCACCATAGCGCTACGCCCGCGCGACGAGGTAGACGACGAGCACGGCGAAGACCAGGATCTGCTTGAAGAGTGGATCCATACCCCTCGACCGTCGTCCCCCTCGCGCCCCAATGAAGGTATGACCGCGCGCCGTCCCGGCGTTAGCGCCCCGGCTCGTCGTGCGCGGCAGGCTCGCCCTCGGCGTCCTCGTCGTCTGGGGCGAGGTCGCCCCGGTCGTCATTATAGGCGGTGAGGAGGTCGCGGGCGCGGTCGGCCTGGGCGGCGGCGACGTAAAGGTCGTGCTGGCTGTTGAAGGGGAGGTAGGCGAAGAGGTCGCCGACGGCGCGCACCATGCAGGGGATGCCGTTGTGCTCCAGCACCTCGCGCCACATCTGCGCCTCCGCCTCGTTGCCGGCGGAGGCGACTTTCACCAGGGCCTTGCCCGCCTCGGCGGCTTTCGCGTCGTCGTCGGGCCGGCGGCGGCGGAAGATCATGGCTGGCGTCTCCCCGGGTAGTCGTCGGCGCCGAAGTGCTCGATGGCGTCGAAGATCGCGGTGCGGAACGCGGCGGCCTTGCCGACGTTGACCATCGCCTCGATGTCGTCCTGGCCGGCGCTCTCGACGTCGAGGTTGCCGTAGTTGAGGATGCGGCCGAGGAGCGTGGCTTCGTAGTTGACGTCCTGGATGTTCTTGAGCGGGATCGAGCGCTCCTCGATGTTGATCACGCCGGTGTGGCGGATCAGGCGCCGGTCGGTGAGGATCCAGCAGCGGGAGCGCCAGGGGATCGTGTAGAAGCCGAGCGTGCCGAGCATCTTCAGCCAGAGTTTCAGCGTGCGCCCGCTCTCGCGCACCCGCATGATCTCCTGTTCGCCCCGTCCGTCGTGCACCGGTCGTCTCCGCCTCTCCCGCGCGGGCGCCGCGCCACCGGGCGCGACCGGCCGTCGCGCCCCCAGCAGAAGATACGTCGCGGTGGGCCCGGCGTTACACGGCGCCGCGCGGCGCGCGCCGCTGCCGCGCGATCTCGTAGAGCAGGACCGTCGCGGCGCAGGCGACGTTGAGCGACGACGCGGAGCCGCCGATCGGGATCGCGACGACGGCGTCGCACAGGTCGCGGAAGGCGGCGCTCATCCCCCAGGTCTCGTTGCCGACGACGAGGACGGTCGGCGTGGCGAAGTCGTGGGCGGCCAGGGCGCGCGCGCCCCGCTCGTCGCTGCCGACGACCGCGACGGGG
>DASSSV010000508.1:0-3660 GCA_035708265.1 Thermomicrobiales bacterium
CGCTCGCCCGCGACGTGGCCGGCTGGGAGGCGGTGCGCGCGGTCGAGTTCGCCCGCGCGCTCGCCCGAACGCCGGATCTCGACGATGCGCGCCCGGGGCGGGCCCGCGCCGCCGACCTGCGTCGGGGGGAGGCGCTCGACCGCCTCGGCGGCCCGTTCGACGAGTTCGCCCACACGGCGGACGTGCGCGGCGTCGACTCGCCCCGGAGTCCGGGCCGCTACAACCTCTCCGGCGTCGGCCTCTTCGTCTGGCGTCTCCGCCCCTACCCGGTGACCGACAGCCCGGCGTACAACCTGGAGGACACGCACCCGCACAGCTACACCTTCAGCCCGCTGGGCAACGCGACGCCCCTCTACGCCCGCGGGATGGCCGCCGACGAGCCGGGGGCGGGCGACTGGCTCCCCGTCCCGATCCGCCGCCGCGCCCTCGCGCGCCGCCCGGCCGACTACTACGGCGAGGGCCAGAGCCTCGCCATCTGGGCCCCCAGCTGGCCCCGGGAGGGTGCGCCGCAGCCGGTGCCGGTCGACGCGATTGTCGCTGCCGACCTGACGCGCTGGCACTACCGGCCGCCGCGGGACAGAGTCGCGGTCGACCCCGAACTCGGGCGGATCGCCTTCCCGCCCGACCAGCTGCCCCGCGCGGGCGTGCGCGTGGCCTATTGGTACGGCTTCAGCGGCGACCTCGGCGGCGGCGAGTACGACCGGCCGCTCGCGCAGCACCCCGCCGCGACCATCTACCCGGTCGGCGCCGGCGCGAGCCTCCACGCGGCGCTGGAGCGGTGGCGGCGCGAAGATCCCCTCCACGCCGTGATCGAGATCGCCGGCAGCCGCGTCCACACCGAGCGACTGCGCCGGATCGACCTGCGCCCGGGGCAGACGCTGCAGGTCCGCGCGGCCGATCGCGCGCGCCCGGCGCTGCGCCTGCTCGACTACGACGAGGGCGGCCCCGATGCCCTGCGCGTGCGCTGCGCGCCGGCCGCATGCTTCATCCTCGACGGCATCCTGGTCGCCGGGCGTGGGCTGGCGGTCGACGGCCCGGCCGCGGACGGCGAGACCGCCGCCTGGGAAGGCGACCCCGCGAACATCGTCATCCGGCACTCTACGCTGGTCCCCGGTTGGACGCTACGCGACGACGGTGCGCCGCACCACGGCGAGGGGGCCAGCCTGGAACTCGCCGACGTGTCGGCGCGGGTCACGATCGCCCACAGCATCGTCGGCTCGATCCGCGTCGAGCAGGACGACGAGCGGCTGGAGCCGGTCGCGATTACCGTCGCCGACAGCATCGTGGACGCGGCCACGCCCGACGGCGAGGCGCTGGGCGGCGCCTACGAGCAGGGGGCCAACGCCGTCCTGACTGCGGCGCGCAGCACCGTCATCGGGCGCGTCCTGGCGCGCGAGATCGCGCGGGCCGACAACTGCATCTTCACCGCGCGCGTGGAGGTGGAGCGGCGCCAGCGCGGCTGGCTGCGCTTCTGCTCCGTCCCGCCCGGCTCACGTACGCCCCGCCGCTACCACTGCCAGCCCGACCTGGCCGAGCAAGCCGCCAAAGCGGCGCTGCACGCCGGCGGCGGGGCGCCGTCCGCGGCCGAGGTCGCGGCGGCGCGGCGCGACGCAGCGGCGCGGGTGCGGCCGGACTTCGTCAGCACGCGCTACGGCACGCCCACCTACTGCCGGCTCGCCGACACCTGCGCGGAGGAGATCCGGCGCGGTGCCGACGACGAGTCCGAGCTGGGCGTCTACCACGACCTGTTCCAGCCGCAGCGCGAGGCGAACCTGCGCACGCGCCTCGCCGAGTACACCCCGGCCGGCGCGGAGGCCGGGATCGTCTTCGTCAGCTAGGAGGCCGCATGTACGGGGACTTCTCGCGCGACACCTTCGCCGCGGACAAGCGCCTGAGCCGGGTGCTCTTGCAGCAGGGCCGGGTGCTGCTCGACGCGGACTGGAACGAGCAGACCGCCATCCTGCTGCACTATCTGCGCACCCTGGCGGCCGACATCCTCGGCCCGGCCGCCGGCCCCGGCGATAGCTTCAAGATCGTCATCAAGAGCGAGGCCAGGCAGGCGATGCTCTCGATCGACGCCGGGCACTACTACGTTGACGGCATCCTCTGCGAGAATGATCTCGCCGTGGGCGCGGACGGGAGCGCCGCGGCGCTCGACTACTACAACCAGGAGTACCCCACCCCGGACCTCCCTGCGCCCCCGTTCCTGGTCTATCTCGACGTGTGGGAGCGGACCATCACGGCGGCCGAGGACGACACGATCCGCGAGGTGGCCCTCGGCGGCGCAGACACGGCGGCGCGGGCCAAAGTGGTGTGGCAGGCGAAGGTGACGGACACCAAGCCGGCCGGCGTCGCCGACTTCCCGGCCGACCCGGCCGCGGCCGAGCGGGACTGGGCGCAGTGGGTCGAGCAATGGCAGCCCCGCGCGCGGGGCCAGCTCCGGGCGCGGGCCGGGCAGGCGGCGGGTGCGGAGCTCGCCGCCGGCGTCGTGCCGCCGGATGCCCGCTACCGGGGCGTCGAGAACCAGCTCTACCGGGTGGAGGTCCACACGGGCGGCCCGGCCTGGTCGGACGCCGCGGACGGCGCGGCGGTGCGGCCGGGGGCGACCTTCAAGTGGTCGCGTGAGAACGGCGCGGTGGTCTTCCCGATCCGCATGCTCGCGGGTGCCGACGACGACCAGCTCGCGACCCTGGCGTACCCGTGGCGCGACGACCGGTCGGGCTTGCGGGCCGACGACTGGGTGGAGATCCTGGACGACGACACGGTCCTCGGGGGCCGCCCCGGCCGCCTGGCCCGCGTGATCGCCGTCGAGCGAGAGGGCCCGCGGGTGCGGCTCCGCGTGCCCGCGGGGGCGGATGAGCTCCCCGCCTACACCGAGGACAGCTCGAAGCACCCGCTGCTGCGCCGCTGGGACTACCGGGCCGGCGACAGCAACCGTGGCGGGCTGACCCTGGCTGCCGACGGGGCGGCGACGATCGTGGAGGGGCAGGGGGACCACGGGTGGCTCGCGCTGGAGGATGGGATCCAGATCCAGTTCCAGGACGCCGGCGTCACCTATCGCACCGGCGACTACTGGCTGATCCCGGCGCGGACCGCGACTGGTGGCGTGGAGTGGCCCGGCGCGCCCGATCGCCCCGAGCCGCGCGAGCCTCGCGGGGTCGAACACCACTACGCGCCGCTGGCGACGATCCTCCGCCAGGACGGCAAGTTGCAGGTGGCCGACCTCCGCCGCACGTTCGAGGGGTACGGGAAAGCCGCGACCGGTTGACCGGAGCACGACCGGCGTCAAGCGTGAAAGGGGCGACCGATGCTCAAGTCGCGGGCCGGGGCCATGGCTTTCCGGGGGGTGAACGGGTTGACGGCGGACGGCATCGTCGGCGCGCAGACGCCAGCGGCGCTCGACGCCGCGCGCGGCGCGGCCGGGCTCCGGCACGCGGGGTAGGGGCGACATGCTGCAACTGGTGATCGCGCACGGACGAGAGCCGGCCTTCGACATCCCCGCGATGCTCGAACGGGACTGGGAGTATGCGCTCCGCTGGAGCTTGAGGCGCCACGTCGTGGCGGCGCCCTGGGCGAACAGCATCCCCGTGCACTTCGTCTTCTACGGGGATCTCGCCCGCCCGGACAGCCTCGGTGAGTGGAGGGAAAAGTTGGCGGGCG
>DASSSV010000509.1:0-6436 GCA_035708265.1 Thermomicrobiales bacterium
ATCGCCGCCGGCACGGCCAGGTACGCGGCCGGGTCGTTGGTCCCGGTCCACTCGTGGTGGTCGATGAAGAGCGACGGCCCCGGCCGCTCGGCGTGGTAGCCCCAACTGATGACGAAGGGCTCCAGCAGCGACTGGCGCTCCGGCCGGGCGAAGAGGAAGCCGGCCCCCTTCGGCGCGCAGAGCCACTTGTGGCAGTTGCCGACGTAGAAGTCGGCGCCGAGGTCGTCCAGCGCGAGGTCCACCTGCCCCGGACCGTGCGCGCCGTCGATCACCGTCAGGATGCCGGCGGCGCGGGCGCGGCGGCAGACCTCGGCGATCGGGAAGATCAGCGCGGTTGACGAGGTGATGTGGCTGATGGCGATGACGCGCGTCCGCTCGGTCACGCCGGCCCAGAGTTGCTCGACGAACACCTCGGCCGTCGTCACCGGCAGCGCGATCGGCTGCCTGATGTAGCGCGCGCCCTGTCGCTCGCAGTAGTAGCCCCAGGTGCGGTCGATCGCGCCGTATTCGAGGTCGGTGGCGAGGACTTCGTCGCCCGGCGCGAAGGCGAGCGACCGCGCGACCGCGTTGACGCCGGTCGTCGCGTTCGGCACGAAGACGACGTTATTGGCGGCGGTGCCGACGAACTCGGCCAGCGCCGCGCGCGCCTCGGCCAGCAGCCCCTTGACGCGCCGGCCGAGGAACTCGACCGGCTGGCGCTCCAGCTCATTCTGCCACCCCTGGTACGCCTCGAAGACCGGTCGCGGGCAGGCGCCGTAACTGCCGTGGTTGAGGAAGGCGATGTCCTTGCGCACGAGAAAGAGGTCGGCCAGCGCGGCGAGTTCCTCCGGGGACGCCACCGGGGACGTAGCAGCCATCGTTCCCTCCTCCGTCGAACCGGCGATCCACGCCCGCGGCGCCATCGCGCGGGCCGTCGCGCGGGCCATCATAGCGTAGACCGGCGCGCGATGCGCGGGCGATTGCCGTCGCCGCGCGCTTTTTCCGTCCTCCGTCCTCCGTCTCCGCCCGCTTGACATACTCGCGGCCACCCGGTATCGTTCGCGGCGGCCATGACCCCGATGGTCAGCGGCCCTATCCAAATCCACCCCGGACGGCGGCACATCGCCGGTGCTCACGCCGAGGCGAGCACCCACGCGCCGTCGCCGGGCCGCGCCGCGGCAGCCTGGGAAGTGGCCGTCGAGGGACGGCCACGCGGAGACCAGAGGAGGGATCGGTGAACCGGGTCGATCAATTTGGTGCCCTGTACGAGGAATGGCAGCGGCGCGGCCTGCCCCGCCGCCAGTTCCTCCGCCTCGTCGCCGTCGGCACGAGCGCGGCGGCGCTCTCCGGCATCCTCGCCGCCTGCGGCGGGGCGGCGTCCACCGCCACCAGCGCGCCGGGCGCGCCGACAAAGGCCGCGGGCGGCGCGGCGACGGCGGCCGGCAGCCCCACCCCGATCGTGCAGTTCATCGGCTCGCCGGCGGCCGCCCGGAGCCTGCCGATGCCGACGGCGGCCAAGTTCGTGGACAAGCCGTTCCTGATCGCCGTCAACGTCGAGCCCGACACGCTCGACGTCCACGACTCCACCAGCAACGCCTCGCTCGGCACGATGAAGTGCATCTACGAGGGGCTCGTCAGCCTCGACGAGAAGATGCGCCTGGTCAACCTGCTGGCCGAATCCTGGGAGCCGTCCGCCGACGCCAAGGAGTTCACCTTCAAGCTGAAGCAGGGCGTCAAGTTCCACGACGACACGCCCTTCAACGCCGCCGCGGTCAAGGCGGCGTTCGAGCGCGTGCTGGCGGCCGACGCCAAACTGAAGCGCCACGGCTACTTCAGCGCGGTGATCGACCACGTCGAGGCCGTCGACGACGCCACGGTGAAACTCGTCGCCAAGGAGCCCTTCGCGGCGATGGTCGCGACGATCGCCCACCCGGCCGGCGGCATCCCCAGCCCGGCCGCCTTCCAGAAGTACGGCCAGGACTTCGGCACCCACCCGGTCGGCACCGGCCCCTACAAGTTCGTCGAGTGGGTCCGCGGCGACCACATCGCGCTCGAAGCCTACCAGGGCTACTGGAGCAAGGAGATCGGCCCGGCCGTCTCCAAGCTGACGATCAAGGGCATCGCCGAGCCGAGCGCCCTCGCCATCGCCGTCCAGAGCGGCGACGCCCAGTTCGCCGGCCCGCTCAACGCGCCGCAGGCGACGCAGCTCAAGAACCAGCCGGGCGTCGTCGTCCAGGAGAACGACAGCATCTCGGTCTACTGGATCACGCTCAACAACTCCAAGAAGCCCTTCGACGACAAGCGCGTCCGCCAGGCGCTCAACTACGGCGTGAACAAGACCGACGTGCTGAAGGCGGCCGACCTCGGCCAGGGTTGGATCATGGACTCCCCGCTGGCGCCGGGCGTCTGGGGCTACCACAAGGTCAAGTCCTACGAGTTCGACCCGGCGAAGGCCAAGCAGCTCCTCGCCGACGCCGGCCTGGCGAGCGGCTTCAAGACGACGCTGTGGACCTCGGCCGCCAGCAAGAACCGCGCGGTCGCCGTCCAGGCGCAGCTCAAGCGGATCGGCGTCGAAGTCGAGGTCGTGCAGATGGAGTCGGCCGCGCTGACCGCCGAGACGGCCAAGCCGGTGGACCAGTCGCAGATCCAGATGCTCGTCAGCAACTGGTCGCCCTCCACCGGCGACGCCGACTGGGGCATCCGCCCGCTCTACAGCAAGACCCAGTGGCCGCCGGCCGGCTCGACGACCTCCTTCTACACCAACCCGCAACTGGAGGACTACATCCAGCAGGGCCTCCAGTTCACCGACGACGCCAAGCGCAAGGAGGCATACGCCAAGGCGCAGGAGCTGATCGTGGAGGAAGCGCCGAACATCTTCCTCTACGCGCCGACCTACTTCGCGGCCAACCGCGACAACGCCGGCGGCGTCACCCTCCAGCCCGACGGCATCGTCTACATGCGGACGGCGCACTACACGAAGTAGGCGTTAGGGGGTAGGCGTTAGGGGTTAGGGGGAGGCGTCAGAGCGGAGGCGGTAAGGGCGAGGGGCCGAGAGCCGCGTTTCAGGACGGTTCGTGCCCTTCCCCGCGCCCCTAACGCCTAACGCCTACCCCCTAACGCCTCGCCAGGGGGACCGATGCTGCGCTACGTCATCCGCCGGCTCATCGCGCTCGTGCCGATCCTCGTCGGCGTGTCGATCCTCGTCTTCGTCATGATGCGCCTGGTGCCCGGCGACCCCGCGCGCATGACGCTCGGCCCGGAGGCGACCGGCGAGCAGGTCGCGCTCCTGCGCCACCAGTGGGGGCTCGACCGGCCCCTGCCGGTGCAATACGCCTTCTGGCTCCAGCGCGCCGTCCACGGCGACTTCGGCCGTTCGACCGTCTCGCGGGTGCCGGCCAGCCAGGAGATCGCCGCGCGCTTCCCCGCCACGCTCAAACTCACCGCCGCCAGCATGGCCGTCTCGGTCGTCCTCGGCCTCGTCTTCGGCGTCGTCGCGGCGGTGCGGCACAACACGCTCTTCGACCGCACCAGCATGGTCGTCGCGCTCCTCGGCGTCTGCACGCCCTCCTTCTGGCTCGGCCTGATGCTGATGCTCCTCTTCGCGGTGAAACTCCGCTGGCTGCCGTCCTTCGGCCAGGGCGGGATCAGCCACCTGATCCTGCCGGCGCTGACGCTCGGCACCGGCTCGTCGGCGATTATCGCGCGCGTCACGCGCTCCAGCATGCTCGAAGTGCTCGGCGAGGACTACGTGCGCACGGCGCGCGCGAAGGGGCTCGGCGAGCGCGCGGTGATCGTCCGCCACGCGCTCAAGAACGCGCTCATCCCGATCATCACCATCCTCGGCCTCGAGTTCGGCGGCCTCCTCGCCGGCGCGGTCGTGACCGAGACGGTGTTCTCCTACCCCGGCCTGGGGCTGTTGCTGATCAACTCGATCAACAACCGCGACTTCCCGATCGTCCAGGGCGCGCTCCTCCTCTTCGCGCTGGAGTTCGTCTTGGTCAACCTGCTCGTGGACGTGATCTACGCGCGCGTCGACCCGCGCATCACCTATTCGTAAGGGCTGACGATGGCTGAAACGGCACAACCCGCCCTGGTCCGCGCCGAGCACCCGCTGAGCCCGGCGCCGCGCGGCCTCTGGCGCGACGCCTGGGACAGCCTGCGGCACAACCACTTCGCGCTCGCCGGCGGCGTGGTCCTGCTCCTGCTAATCCTGGTCGCCGTCGGCGCGCCGGTGATCGCGCCGTACGACCCGGTGGCGCAGGACTACGATCACCTGCTCCAGGGCTCGACCTTGCAGCACCTCTTCGGCACCGACGACTTCGGCCGCGACATCCTCAGCCGCGTGATCTACGGCGCGCGGATCTCGCTCACCGTCGGCTTCCTCGGCACGCTCCTCGGCGTCGCGATCGGCGTCCTGATCGGCGTGCCGGCCGGCTACTACGGCGGCTGGTTCGACGGCCTGGCGATGCGCCTCTTGGACATCCAGCTCGCCTTCCCCGGCCTGCTGCTCGCCATCGCGATCATCGCCGTGCTCGGCGTCGGCGCGCAGAACGTCGTCGTCGCCATCGGCATCTTCTCGGTGCCGGTTTTCGCGCGCGTCCTGCGCGGCTCGATCCTCTCGCTGAAGCAGCAGGACTTCGTCACCGCCGCCCGCGCGCTCGGCGCCAACGACCGCCGGCTGATGTTCGTCCACTTACTGCCGAACGCGCTGGCCCCGGCGCTCGTCATCGCCACGCTGCGCCTCGGCACGGCGATCCTGACCGCGGCCAGCCTCTCGTTCCTCGGCCTCGGCATCCGCCCGCCCTCGCCGGAGTGGGGCGCGATGCTCAGCGACGGCCGGCAGTTCCTGCAACTCGCGCCGCACGTCGCCATCTTCCCCGGCCTCGCCATCCTGCTCACCGTCCTGGCCCTCAACCTCCTCGGCGACGGCCTGCGCGACGCGCTCGACCCGAAACTGAGGCGTTAGGCGTTAGAGGTAAGGCGGTAGGGGATAGACGTTAGGAGACGGACGGCGGGGGGCGGCGTTAGAATCGCGGGGCCGGGCGCATGCTGATCCAACCGGCTGCGCCCACGCACAGACTCCTAACGCCTAACGCCTAACGCCTCGCAAGGAGGGAGCGATGCGGGTCTTCGTCACGGTGGACATCGAGGGGATCGCGGGCGTCGTCCACAGCGAGGAGGGGGCGCGCGGCAACCCCGAGTACGAGCGCGCCCGTCGCCTGATGACCCAGGAGGCCAACGCCGTCGTCGCCGGCATCTACGACGCCGACCCGGACGCCCGGGTCACGGTGGCCGACGTCCACGGCCCCTACCGCAACATGATCCCCGAAGACCTCGACGAGCGCGCGACCTTCAGCCGCGGCAAGCCGAAGATGTTCGGCATGGTCGACGGCGTCGACCGCGGCTATGACGCCGCGATGTTCGTCGGGGTCCACGGCCGCGCCGGGTCCCACCCGGCCGCGTTGAGTCACACTTTCACCGGCACAATCCTCGACATCGTCGTGAACGGCCAGTCCTACGGCGAACTCGGCCTCAACGCCGCGGTCGCCGGCGCCTACGGCGTGCCGGTCCTCCTCGTCGCCGGCGACCAGACGGTCGCGGTGGAGGCGCGCGACCTCTTCGGCCCGGAGGTCATCACCGTCGAGGTCAAGGAGAGCCGGGCGCACCTGGCCGCGGAGAGCCTGCACCCGCGGGTCGCGCGGGCGCGGCTGCGCGAGGCCGCCGCCCGCGCCGTGCGCGAGCGACCCGCGGTCCGCCCGCTCGCCGTCGCCACGCCGGTCCACGTCGACGTGAGCCTCGCGCGCCCAGTCCTCGCCGACCTCGCCGCGATGATCGACGACGTCGAGCGCGTCGACGGCCGCACCGTCCGCTTCACGCGCCCGGACATGCCGTCGGCGTACCGCGTGCTGCGGCTCATCACCGTGCTCTGCTCGACGCCTGTGTGAGGCGAGTTGAGAGTCGATGGTTGTTAGTTGATAGTTCGTCGGTCAGGGCCACGAGTGCTCGGGCGAGCGCCGCTATCAACTGCCAACTATCAACCATCGACTCGCCAAGGGGGAACCATGCGCTTGCAAGGGAAAGTCGCCCTCGTCACCGGCGCGGCGCGCGGCATCGGCCGCTGCATCGCGCAGACCTTCGCGCGCGAGGGCGCGCGGGTGATGATCTGCGACGTGCTGGACGACGGCGGCGCGACGACGGTGCGCGAGATCCGCGAGGCGGGCGGCGAGGCGGCCTGCCGGCCCTGCGACGTCGCGCAACTCGATCAGGTCGAGGCGCTCGTCGCCGCCACCGTCGAGACCTACGGCCGGCTCGACATCCTAAACTGAGGCGCTGATGAAACCCGCATGTGCCACGGTATACTCCGTGCCATTGGCACATGGCGTGCGGGAGTGGGAACATGGCCGAGATGGCGGCGGACTTGGCGCGCTGGGGGCTGGACCTGCGACAGGTCCGGGAC
>DASSSV010000510.1:0-14912 GCA_035708265.1 Thermomicrobiales bacterium
CGCGCCGCTGGACGGACCCGAGACCGCCATCCTGACGCTCCAGAACGGCGTCTCCAACCACGCCGCCTTCGCCGAGGTCTACGGCGCGGCGCGCGTCCTCGCCGGCGCGGCGCAGATCGAGGCCACGATCGGGGCGCCGGGCACGATCGAGCAGCCGAGCCCCTTCGCCCGCATCGCCCTCGGCGCGCTCGTCCCGGAGGGCCGGCCGCGCGCCGAGGCGGTCGTCGCCGCGCTCGTCGCGGCCGGGCTGGAGGCGCGCTTCGCGCCCGACACCCTGCTGGCCCTCTGGCAGAAGTTCATCTTCCTCTCCCCGCTCGCCGGCGTCACCGCGCTGACCGGGCTGCCGGTGGGGGAGGTGCGCGGCCGGCGCGACACGCGCGAACTGCTGGCCGCGGCGCTCGACGAGACGGTCGCGGCCGGCCGGGCCAGCGGCGTCGCCCTGGGGCCCGACGCCGCGGCCGGGGTGCTGACCTTCGTGGACGGCCTGCCGGCGGCGATGAAGACCTCCCTCCAGCGCGACCTCGAGCGCGGCGGGCGGCTGGAGACCGAGGCGCTCCAGGGCGAGGTCGTCCGCCTCGGCCGCGATCTCGGCGTCCCGACGCCGGTCAACCTGGCGCTCTACGTCTACCTCGCGACCGCCGATGTGCGCCGGCGCCCGCCGGGGTAGCGCGGGCGGCGCACCCTTACACGACCCGACTCAAGTGCTTGACACGCTCCCTGTCAACTGCTATCCTTGATGCGTTAGCACTCCGGTGTGCTGAGTGCTAAGAGGGGGAACCGGCGTGGAGAAACTGACCGGGCGCCAGGAGCGGCTGCTCCGCCTGATCGTCCACGAGTACGTCGCGGGCGGCCGGGCGGTCGGCTCGAAGACGCTCGTGGAGACCTACAGCCTCGCCGTCAGCTCGGCCACCATCCGCAACGAGATGGTCGAACTGGAGCGGGCGGGGCTGATCGAGCAGCCGCATACCTCGGCCGGTCGCGTGCCGACCGACCGTGGCTACCGCTACTACGTCGAGCACCTGATCGGCGAGCCCTACCTGGCGCCCGACGAGCAGATGACGATCCGCCACCAGTTCCGCCAGGTCGAGAGCCAGCTCGAAGGGTGGATGCAACTGGCGGCGAGCGCGCTGGCGCACACCACCGGCCACGTCTCGGTCGTCACCGCGCCGCGGACGCAGAACGCGCGGCTGAAGCACCTCGAACTCGTCGGCATTCAGGAGCGGCTGGTGCTGCTGATCCTGGTGACCCAGGCGAGCGCCGTCAAGCAGGCGGTCGTCCAGTGGCCCGAGCCGCTGGCCCAGGCCGAGCTGCGCGAGGTGGCCGACCGGCTCACCGCGCGCTTCGCCGGCCAGGGCGCGGCCGAGGTCGCCTCCGGCGCCGCCGAGGAGGCCGGGTTCGCGCGTCTCGCGGCCGAGCAGGTGGCCGATATCTTGCGGGGGCTGGAGACGGCGTCCGCCGTCGAGATGCAGCACGCCGGCCTGGAGCATGCGTTGCAGCAACCCGAGTTCGCCGGCGGGCAGGCGGCGGGCCAGATCGTCGAGTTGATGGAGGGCGGCGCCTTCCTCAGCGCGCTGCTGCCGCAACTCCGCCCGGCCGACGACGTGCAGGTCTTCATCGGGGGCGAGAACGTGTCGGACGAGCTGCGGCCCTACGGCATCGTCGTGGCGACCTACGGCGTGCGCCGCGAGGTGATCGGCCTGGTGGGCGTCGTCGGCCCGCGCCGGATGGCCTACGAGCGGTCGATCGGCACGGTGCGCTATGTGGCGGACCTGATGAGCGACCTCGTCGGCTGGCTGCACGCCGGCGGCGACACGCGGCAGTAGGCGGCGCGGGAGCGCCGCCCGCGGATGCGCGGCGCTGCGCGGCCGGCAAGGAGGAGATTTGAACGGGATGCAGGACGAGCGAGACCCGCAGGCCGAGACGCCGGAGCGGCCGGACGAGCCGGCCCGCGCCGACGGCCCGGCGGACGCGGCGCCGGCCGACGTGCTGGCCGAGACGCGGGCGCGCGCGGACGACTTCGAGGACCGCTGGAAGCGGTTGGCGGCGGAGTTCCAGAACTACCGGCGCCGCACCGAGCAGGAGCGCGGCGAGTGGCTGCGCAGCGCCAACGCCGCCCTGATCCGCGAGCTGTTGCCGGTGCTCGACGACCTCGAGCGCGCGCTGCAACACGTCCCGGCCGACGAGGCCGACAGCGAGTGGGTCAAGGGCACGCGCCTGGTGGAGCGCAAGTTCCGGCAGATCCTGGAGCGGCAGGGCGTCGCCCCGATCGAGGCGGTCGGCCAGCCGTTCGACCCCGCGCTGCACGAGGCGGTTGGCGGGACCGGCACGGTGGTGGCGCAAGAATACCAGCGGGGCTACACGATGCACGGCCGCGTGCTGCGCCCGAGCATCGTCGTCGTCGGCGAGCCCCAGGCGGCCGAGACCCAGGCGTGAGGGCGCGGGCGCGACGAGTGAGGAGTTGAAAGTTGATAGTTGATAGGGGACGCGAGGAGCGGCAGATGCCATTCGGTGCGGCGTCAACCACTATCAACAATCAACTACCAGCTATCAACTATCAACTATCAACTGTGACGGAGGACGAACGACATGGCACGGACGATTGGCATCGACCTCGGCACCACCAACTCGGTCGTGGCGGTGATCGAGGGCGGCGAGCCGACGGTGATCCCCAACGCGGAGGGCGAGCGCCTGACGCCGTCGGTGGTCGCCATGAGCCCCTCGGGCGAGCGGCTGGTCGGCCGGCTGGCGCGCCGCCAGGCGGTCACCAACCCCGAGAACACGATCTTCTCGATCAAGCGCTTCATGGGCCGCAAATTCAGCGACCCCGAGGTGCAGCGCGACATCAAACTGGTGCCGTACAAGGTCAGCGCGGCGTCGAACGGCGACGTGCAGGTGACGCTGGGCGGCAAGACCTACTCGCCGCCCGAGGTCTCGGCGATGATCCTGCAGAAGCTCAGGGCCGACGCCGAGGCATACCTGGGCGAGAAGGTCACCAAGGCGGTAATCACCGTCCCGGCCTACTTCAACGATAGCCAGCGACAGGCGACCAAGGACGCCGGCCGGATCGCCGGCCTCGAGGTCGAGCGCATCATCAACGAGCCGACCGCCTCCTCCCTGGCCTACGGGCTGGACAAGAAGGAGGACGAGCAGATCGCCGTCTACGACCTCGGCGGCGGCACCTACGACATCTCGGTCCTCGACCTCTCGGAGGGCGTCTTCCAGGTCAAGGCGACCAACGGCGATACCCACCTGGGCGGCGACGACTTCGACCAGCGGGTGATCGACTACCTGGCGGACGAGTTCAAGAAGCAGGAGGGCATCGACCTCCGCAAGGACCGGATGGCGCTCCAGCGGCTGAAGGAGGCGGCGGAGAAGGCCAAGATCGAGCTCTCGACCTTGCAGCAGACCGAGGTCAACCTGCCCTTCATCACCGCCGACGCCTCCGGGCCGAAGCACATGAACATCTCGCTGACCCGCGCCAAGCTGGAGCAGCTCACCGGCGACCTGATCGAGCGGACGATCCCGCCGATGCAGAGCGCGCTGGACGACGCCAAGTACAGCAAGGGCGAGGTCGACGAGATCCTGCTGGTCGGCGGGCAGACGCGGATGCCGGCGGTGCAGCGCAAGGTGCAGCAGTTCTTCGGCAAGGAGCCGCACAAGGGCATCAACCCGGACGAGGTGGTCGCGATCGGCGCGGCGATCCAGGCCGGCGTCCTCGGCGGCGAGGTCAAGGACGTGCTGCTGCTCGACGTCACGCCGCTGACGCTCTCCATCGAGACCCTCGGCGGGGTGGCGACGCCGCTGATCGAGCGCAACACGACCATCCCGACGCGCAAGTCGCAGACCTTCAGCACCGCGTCGGACAACCAGACGCAGGTGGAGATCAACGTCCTGCAGGGCGAGCGGCCGCTGGCGGCGCAGAACAAGTCGCTCGGCAAGTTCATCCTCGACGGCATCCCGCCCGCGCCGCGCGGCCTGCCGCAGATCGAGGTGACCTTCGACATCGACGCCAACGGCATCCTCAACGTCTCGGCGAAGGACAAGGCGACCGGCAAGGAGCAGAAGATCACGATCACCGCGTCGTCGGGCCTGAACGAGGCGGAGATCCAGCGGATGGTCCAGGAGGCCGAGCTGCACGCCGAGGAGGACCGCCAGCGGCGCGAGACGATCGAACTGCGCAACCAGGCCGACACGATGGCCTTCCAGGCCGAGAAGGTCTTGCAGGAGCACGGCGACAAGGTCCCGGCCGAGACGAAGGCCGAGGTCGAGGAGAAGGTCACGGCCCTCCGCGACGTTCTCCAGAACGACCCGGACAACGCCGACCGCCTGCGCACGGCCTACGAGGAACTGACGACCTCGCTCTCGAAGATCGGCCAGGTGATGTACCAGCAGGCCGGCGCCGAGCAGGGCGAGCCCGCGGGCGCGACCGCCGATCAGCCGCCGCAGGACGAGGGCACAGTCGAGGGAGAGTTCCGCGAGGTCCCGCACGAGTAGTGCTTGGGAGCGTGAGAGCGCGACTCACGTTGCACGGAGGCGGCGAGGCCGAACGATACGAGGGCCGGGGAATCATCCCCGGCCCTCGGCCTTTGTGGAGGGCGGCAAGAGGCCGGGCGGCTGACGCCGCGGCTGGGGGCCGCTCCGCGGCACGAAGGCCGCCGGCGTGGTCTGGGACGCGGGGCTTGGACGCGGGCCGTCCATTCGTCGGGTCCGGTCATCGTGCCGGCCCGCGTTCCCGGCTGACCGCTTGCCTGGCAGGGCAATCCCGCCCCATGGCGGGTGCCTGGCCGGATACTGATCTATCCGGAGACCGGGCCGGCCCCCATGCCGGCCCCGACGACGCGCAGTGCGGATCTGCTCCCGTGTAGGACCGATTGGGACCGGAACCCAGCCCGTGCAGGCAGGCTTCGTGGCCGCGGGCCGATAGCCGCGGCCTCGGCCGCCCAGCCTCTCGTCACTCGCCACTGGCACGGGACATGCAAAGGCATGGTATAATCGTGTCGGCGCGTATCCGAGTTTTCGGAAGAATCCGAAAATTCGGCGGTGCCCGGCGGCGTGGGGTGGAGCGGCGGAGATACGAGGATGAGCGTGGACGTGCAGCTGGCCGACCTCTTCGCGCTGGTCCGCCCCGACTTGGCGCGGGTCGAGGCCCGCGTCCGCGCGGCGGCCGAGACGGCGTACCCGCTCCTCAGCGCGGTCGTCGGCGACATCGTCGGCGCCGGCGGCAAGCGGCTCCGCCCGGCGCTGATGCTGCTGATCGCGCGCGCCTATGGCCACGAGCGGGAGGGGGTCATCTCCGCCGCCGCGGCGGCCGAACTGCTGCACACGGCCGGGCTGGTCCACGACGACATCGTCGACCGCGCCGACACGCGCCGCGGCGCGCCGACGCTCAACGCCCTCTTCGGCTCCAGCACGGCGATCCTCGTCGGCGATTACCTCTTCGCGCAGGCCGCGCGCACCGCGGCCGAGACCGACAGCGCGCGCGTGATGGCGATCTTCGGGCAGATCCTGGCCGAGATCATCGACGGCCAGTTGCGCGAGATCTTCAAGGCGCACGACCCCGAGCAGACGCGCGAGGACTACGAGCGCCGCATCTACGGCAAGACCGCCTCGCTCTTCGCCGGCTCGGCCGAGATCGCCGGCGTCCTCTGCGAGCGCGCGCCCGACGAACTCGCCGCCCTGCGCCGCTACGGCTCCGCCCTCGGCCTGGCCTTCCAGGTCGTCGACGACGTGCTCGACATCCAGCAGACGACCGCCACGCTCGGCAAGCCGGCCGGCTCGGACCTCCGCCAGGGCACCGTCACGCTGCCGATGATGCTCTTCCTCGCCGACGGCCACGACCTAGCCGCGGTGGCCCTCCTGCGCCGGGCGATCGGCGGCGATGGGGTGACCGACGCCGAGTACGACGCCGCGCTCGACGCCCTGCGCGCCACCAGCGTCCTGCGCGACAGTCTCGCCGAGGCCGTCCGCTACGCCGAGCGGGCCAAGGCCGAGCTCGCCGTCCTCCCCCCCGGCCCCCCGCGCGACTCCCTCGCCGCCCTGGCCGACTTCGCCGTGGAGCGAAGGCGTTAGGCGTTGGGCGTTGGGCGTTAGGAGTCCATGCACGGGCGGCGGCCAGCCGAATCGGCACACGCTTGGCCGCAAAATCCTAACGCCTAACGCCTAACCTCTAACGCCTACGTCAGATCGGGCAGCCCGAGCGTCTCCGCGAAGAGGCGCAGGAAGCGCGCCGCGTCGACGCCGACGGCGACCGCGTGCGGGCCGTCCTCCTGCTCGGTCAGGGCGGTGTCGCCCGCGCACCAGGCGGTCGCGGTCTCGACGTGGACCGTGCCGCGCCGGACCTCGCAGAGCGTCGGGTCGAGCGCCACGCCGAGCGCTAGCGGGTCGTGCAGCGGGAAGGTCTCCTTGCCGCGCGCGGTGAAGGTGTGGCCGCAGACGCCGTAGACGAGCCGCGCGGTCGGGCTGTCGAGCGCGGCCAGGCGCTCCCAGGCGGCGCGCGTCAAGAGCGTCTGGTGGGTCACGTCGAGCCCGACCATCGTCAGCGGGAAGGCCGCGAAGACCTGCGCGGCGGCCTCGGGGTCGACGTAGATGTTGAACTCGGCGTAGGGCGTCACGTTGCCGCGGCCGAGCGAGCCGCCCATCAGCACGAGGCGGCGCACCGCCGACGGCAGCCCCGGCTCCAGCGAGAGCGCGACCGCCAGGTTGGTCAGCGGGCCGGTGCAGACGAGCGTGATCTCGCCCGGGTTCGCCATGATCCGCTCGATCAGGAACTCCGGCGCCGAGGGTTTCGCGCCGCCGCGGGCCGTCGCTGGCAACTCGTAGCCGCCGAGGCCGGTGTCGCCGTGGACGTCGCGGGCGTCCTCCAGCGCGCGCACGAGCGGGCGGCTGCACCCCCGGTGGACCGGGACGTCGCCCGCGCCGAGGGCGGCGAGGACGCGCAGGGTGTTCTCGGCCGTGTGCGCGAGCGCCACGTTGCCGGCGACGGTGGTCACCGCGACGAGGTCGACCTCGGGCGAGCGCACGGCCAGGGCGAGCGCCAGCGCGTCGTCAATGCCGGTATCGACGTCGAGGATCGCGCGCAGCGGCTCGGCCATTGCCCGTCCTTTCCGTTCACCCTGTACATACAGCCGGCAGGGGGCTATACTGGCGCCGGCGGGACGCGGGACGCCGCGGCCACTATAGCATAGGGGTGAGGGCCATTGCGGAACGATCGGCCGTTGGGCATGTGGCGCCGGCGCTGCGCCACCGGGGTGCTCGCGGCGCTCCTCGCGGGCGCCGCCGCGCCGCTCGCGCCGCCCGGCGGCCCCCGCCCGGTCGCCGCCGCGCCGCTGACGATCCAGCTCCAGTACACCTCCGACGCGGCCGACATCCAGGATTCGGTCGTCACCGACGGCGCGGTCGTGGCCTGGCTGGACGGTGCGGGCGCGATCGTCGTCCACGACCTGGCGAGCGGCCGGGACAAGACCGTGCTCGGCGGGCCGGCGCGGCGGAGCGATCTCGCGCTCGGCGGCGGCACGCTCGTCTGGGTCGAGCGCCCGGCCGGCGACGGCGAGGGCAGCACGATCCGCGGCCTGAAACTCGCCGGCGGCGATCCCTTCGTCATCGCGGGCGCGGTCGGGCGCGGCGGCGAGCCGGACGACCCGGCCGTCGCCGGCAACGTCGTCGTCTGGCGCGACCACCGCAACGGCAACTGGGACATCTACGGTTACGACCTCGCCGCGCGCCGCGAGTTTCCCATCGTCACCGAGCCGTCGAACCAGGGTGACGTCGCCATCGCCGGCACGACCGTCGTCTGGGAGGACCACCGCGCGGGCAACTGGGACCTGCGCGGCTACGACCTGACGAGCGGCAAGGAGTTCGCGATCACCGACGACCCCGACGACGAGACCCAGCCGGCCGTCGGCGACGGCGTCGTCGCGTTCGTGCGGCAGCCGGCGCAGGGCGGCTTCGGCAGCCTGGTCCTGCGCGATCTAAAGTCGGGGCAGGAGCAAACCGTCACGCAGGGGCACCTGGTCGCGCGCCCGGCGCTGGCCGGCGACCTCCTCGTCTGGGAGGACTGGCGCGACGGGATGCCGAACGTCTACGCCTACGACCGGCAGGCTAAGCGCGAGTTCGCGCTGACCCGCTCGGAGCAGGCGCGCGGCCCGGCCATCGCCAACTCGGTCGTCGCCTGGCTGAGCAAGGGGCAGTTCGCCGGCCGCGTCACGGTCGTGCGCCTGGCGCAGCCGCTGCCGAGCGACCCGGTCGGCCAGCCGACGCTGCCCGACCCCGACGTCCGCTACTTCCCCGAGACGCAGCACACCCTCTCCGGCGCCTTCCGCGCCTACTGGCAGGCGAACGGCGGGGTGGCGATTTTCGGCTACCCGCTGACCGAGGCTTTCGAGGAGCCGGACGCGCAGGGCGTCAACCGCAAGGTGCAATACTTCGAGCGCGCCGAGTTCCAGGCCGACCCCAAGGATCCCACGAAGGTATACCTGGCGCGCCTCGGCGCCGACCAGGCGCAGGCCGAGCACTTCACGCCGCTCCCACCCTTCCCCAGCTCGAACGACAAGATGTACTTCTCGGAGACGCAGCATTCCCTGCGTGGCGCCTTCAAGACTTACTGGGAGGGCGGCGGCGGGCTGGCGATCTTCGGCTACCCGGTCTCGGAGGAGCACGAGGAGAACGGCGTGATCGTGCAGTACTTCGAGCGCGCCCGCTTCGAGCTGCGCCAGAACGCCGCCGGCACCGGCTACGAAGTCGTCCTCGGCCAGCTCGGCCGCGAGGCGCTCATCGCCCGCGGCTGGCTGAAGCCCCCCGCGTCTTCATCATCCCAGCGCTGATGTGGGGCGTGGGCCGTGGGCCGGTTCCACACCGGATTTCACGGCCCAAGCCCCACGGCCCACAGCCTTACATCGTCCCATAGGTCTCGCGCATGGCGCGCTCGATCTCGGCGCGTCCCGTGATCGCGGTTACACCGTGTCCGTTCAGGCTGAGGCCGGCGGCGGCGTTGGCGAAGCGCGCGGCCATGGGCGGTGACTGGCCCTCGCGCAGCGCGACGAAGAAGGCCGCGGCGAAGACATCGCCGGCGCCGGTGTCGTCCACGACCGGGCAGCGCAGCGCCGGCACGGCCAGCCCCGCCTCGTGGCCCGCGACGCCGAGCAGCACGCAGCCGCGGTCGCCGCGCGTGACGGCGACGAGGCCGCCGCGTGCCAGGACGGCGGCGATGGCGCCGGTCGCCAGCGGCTGCTCGTGTTCGCTCAGGACCAGCGCGTCGAGGCGGGCGAAGAGCCGGTCGGGCAGATCCAGCGGCACGGCCTCGACATGGCCGTCTGCGCCCCAGCGCCGAAGCCACCCTTGCGGGGTCGCGCCGAGGAAGGCCCCCGCGGGGAGCGCGGGGAAGTGCTCGGCCTCGATCTCCCGCGCCACCGGCGCGAGGTGGACGATCCGCGCGGCGGGCAGGGTCTCGCGGGTCACCGGGCCAGCCCAGGCCGGGACCGTCTGCCGGCGCGCCGCGCCGAGCCCGACGTTGATGAAGGTCGTCGTGGCCGCTGCGGGGGCGAGCGCGATCGTCACCTCCTCGCGGTAGGGCGCGAGCGGCCCGCCGAGGTCGGCCGCCCGCCCGACGGTGACAATCCCGGCGCGCAAGCCGAGCCGCGCCGCCTGCAAGGTGGCGAAGAGGACCGTCCCGCCCGGCAGGGCCGAGCCGTCCGGCTGGCGGTCGAGCGTGACGTGGCCGACCGCCAGGTAGTCGAGGGTCCCGTCCCGGTACTCCACACGCGCTCCGCTCTTCAGATAGAGATAGCCGTCATCGTGCCAGCACACCGCCCGCCGCCCGCTATCCGCCCGACGGGCTCGATCGTCAGCAGTTCCGGCCGCGCGCCCGCCAGCGCGACCCAGGCGCCGACCGGTGGCGCGCCGGTCGCCTCGCGCAACTGCGCCAGCAGCGTGCCGGCCCCCACGTCCACCACCAGCCGCAGCGTGATCTGCGGCGCGTCGAGCACGTGCCGGACCACCCGCCGCCGCTCCCCGCCGATCTCCTCCTCGGTCGCGACCGGGCCGCTGTAGGTCCAGTGGTGGCGGTGGTGCGCCAGCACCAGCCCGGCCGCGGCAGGCGGGGAATCGGGGTCCGCCGCGCCGGTCGGGGTGAGGCCGGTGGCGCGAGCCCGGTTCGGCGCGACGGCCGGGTGGAAGAGTTCGAGGGCCACGCGGCAGGGCCGGCCGAAGTAGCCGGGCGGGCAGACGTGGTCCGGGTCGAACACGGCGATGTCGCCCCCGGCCAGCCGCACGGCGATCCACTCGGCGTAGGCGCGGCGGGGCGCGTCCGCGCGCTCGTAGCGGGCGGGGACGCCGCGCAGCGCCACGGTCGGCAGGTCGGGCGGCAGCACGGGTGTCACGCGGGGCCGTCGGCGGCGGACTCGGCGTAGGCGCGCTCCCAGGCGGCGCGCTGCGCCTCGGGGATGCGCGCGTACCGGCCGGTCGCCTCGACCAGCGTGCGCCCGGCCTCGTCGGCGATCCGCCCCGCCGTGTCGAGCATCCGGCCGCGGTCGCGGACCACCCGCCCGGTGACGCGAACCCGCGCGCCGACCGGCACCGGGGCGCGGTAGGTCAGGTCGAGCCGGGTCGTGACGGCCCAGATGCCGCGGTGGAAGAAGGCCCAGCCGAGCACCTCGTCCAGGAGCGCCGCGAGGATGCCGCCGTGGACGAGGCCCCGGTAGCCCTCGTGGCGGCGGTCGGCTACGAAATCGGCCCAGACCTCGTCGCCCTCGCCGTAGACGGCGAGGCGCAGGCCGATCGGGTTGAGCGTCCCGCAGCCGAAGCAGTGGTGGTCGACCGGCAGGTCGCGGCGATTGAGCGGTTCCATCCCTCCCCGTTCCGTCTCCGGCGTCCCCGCGCGCCGTCGCCGCGCGTCGCGGGCAATGGTAGCACGCCGCGGACCGCCGGGCGTGGGCCGTAGGGCGTGAGGACGTGTCCGGGGTTGGGCGACCGCCAGACCCCGTAGGGGCAGGCACCTGCGAGGAGATAGGCCAGTCTGTCCCGCACGGCGTACCGACTCCACGGCCTATGCTCCACGGCCCGCGGCCCACGGCCGCGCGCGACGTGCTAGAATAGGGCTCCTGCGACGTTAATTCGGGCGGGAAGGGGAGCGGGGTCAGCGGGGGGCCGGAGTACGGGCGCACGGCGGCGGAGGCGGGGAGGGGACTTGACCCGAGCGGAGGACTTTCGCGAGGCGGCGGTCGCCGGCGATATGGGCGCCGCACTGGACGTGCTCGCTGCGGTCGCGGCGGCGCTGGGCCGCGCCGCGCGCGAGGCGGACGGCGTGGGGAGCGCCGCGGCGATGCTCGACGTCGTCCTGGCGCACGTCCGCGACGACCTGGGGTTCGACGCCGTCTGGGGCGCGCTCGGCCCCGAGGTGGACGATGACGCCGCGCCGCGCTGCCTCGCCGGCCCGGTCCTGAGCGGCACGAACGGGAAGAGCCGCGAGCCGGACGCCCTAGTGCGCGCGGCCGAGCCGTTTCTGGCGGCGCTGCTTGGCGACGAGGGCGTCCCGGCGCCGCTGCTGCTGCCCGACCTCGCGGCCGACCCGCGCGCCGCCTGGCTCGCGGACCACACCGACCTGCGCGCGCTCCTCGGCGTCCCGCTCGTCGGGCGCCGGGAGGATCGCGTCGTCGGCGCGCTCGTCGTCGGCGCGCGCGACCCCCGGCGCTGCACGCCGGACGCCCTGCGCTTGCTGGGCCTGCTCGGCGGCCAACTCGGCACGGCGCTCGACTACGAGGAGGCGTTCGAGCGCCTGCGCGCGAGCGAGGAGCGCGGCCGGTTGCTGATCGAGCGCGCGGTCGACGCGATCTACATGGTCGACGAGGAGGGCTACTTCACCTACCTGAACCCCCAGGTCGAGCGCCTGATCGGCTACGCCCCGGAAGAACTGGTCGGCAAGCACTTCGCGACGATCCTCACGCCGGCGAGCACGGCCGTCGCGCGCGAGACGCTGCGCCGCTCCGCGGCGGGCGAGCCGCTGGCCGAGTTCTACGACCTCGACATCGTCCGGCGCGACGGCGAGGTCCGCACCTTCGAGCTGCGCTCGAACAACGTCTACGACCGCGGGCGCTTCGTCGGCCGCTTCGGGATCGCGCGCGACGTGAGCGAGCGCAACCGGCTGATGGACGAACTGGCGCGCCGCAACCGCGCGCTGGAGGCGCTCAACGCGATCGCCACGCTCGCCGGTCGCGCGACCGACCTCCCCGATCTCCTCGTCGCGGCGCTCGACCGCACGCTCGCCGTCTTCGGCCCCGACCGCGGCGCGATCTTCCTGCTCGACGAGGAGCGCAACGAACTGGTGTTGGCGGCCGACCGCGGCTTCGCCCCGGCGTTCGCCGCGCTGGTCGCGCGCCTGCCGGCCGATCGGGGGCTGCCCGGGCGCGTCCTCGCCGCGACGGGGCCGGTATTCGGGCCCGACATGGCGGCCGACGCCGGCCTGATGCCGGAAGCGATCCGGGACGAGGATATCCGCGCCTACGGCTGCGTCGCCCTCCGCGCGCAGGAGCACGTGATCGGCCTGCTCGGCGTGGTCGGGCGCGACACGCGGGTGATGTCGGGGGCCGACGCCGAGACGCTGGCGGTGATCGGCGCGCAGCTCGGCGTGGCGATCGAGAACGCCCAGCTCCACGCGCAGACGCAGCGCGATCTGCGGCGCGAGAACGCGCTGCGCGAGGTGCTGGAGCACATCAGCGGCGAACTCGAACTCGACCGGCTGCTGCACACGATCGTCGTCAGCGCCGTGGACCTCCTCGGCGGCGACGCGGGCTCGCTCGGTCTCGTGGACCAGGCCGAGGAGGTCTCCCGCATCTGGGCCTGGCACAACATCCCGCCCGAGGACTTGCTGCCCGAGGTCCACGCGGGCGAGGGCGTCATCGGCGAAGTCCTCGCCGGGCGCCACTCCGTCCTGGTCGACGAGTACGCCGACCTCCCCGGCGCGCTGCCGGGCCGCGCCTATCACTCCTGCCTGGCCGTGCCGGTCTGGGACCGCGGCCGGCTGGCCGGCACCTTCTTCGTCGGCGCGCGCGACCCGGCCCGTCGCTTCGGCGCGCGCGACGTGGAGACGCTCGAGCTCTTCGCCAAGCACGCCGCGCTGGCGATCGGCAACGCGCGGCTCTACGAGGAGGCCCGCCTGCACGCCGAGCGCCTCGACGCCCTGCGCGCGGTGGTCGAGCAGATCAGTTCGGAGCTGGACCTGCCCGCGCTCTTGAACCGCATGGTCGAGAGCGCCGTCGGCCTCCTCGGGGCCGACGCCGGCTCGATCGGACTGTACGACGAAGAGTCGGACACGGTGCGGCTGGAGGCGACCTACAACCTGCCGCCCGTGCTCCTCGGCCGGCGCATCGCCCCGGGGCGCGGGCTGCCCGGCCTGATCCTGACCCGCCGCGAGCCGGTCCTGATCGCGCCGGACGAGGTGCAGCCGCCGCGCTCCCCGGAGGTGGCGCCCAGCCTGGAGGACGTCCGCGCGCACATCGGCGTGCCGATCTGGTGGCAGGGGCGGCTCGTCGGCACCTTCGCCCTCTCGACCAAGCGCCCCGGGCGGCGCTTCACGGCGACCGACCTGGAGATGCTGGCGCTCCTGGCGCGGCACGCCGCGGTCGCGATGGAGAACGCGCGGCTCTACAGCGCCTTGCAGGAGCGGCTCTCGGAGATGGTCGGCCTCGGCGCGGTCGGCGCGGCGCTGATCGAGGAGCGCAATCTGGAGCGCGTGCTGCGCACCGTCAGCGAGCAGGTCATGCGCCTGACCGGCGCCGACAGTTGCGCGGTGGTCCTCCTCAGCCCGGAGGCGGCGACGCACCCGCCCGGCGAGGAGCTGGAGCTGGCCGTCATCACCGGGCCGTCCGGCGGGCTGCGCGAGGGGCAGCGCCTGCCGCTCTTCGGCTCGATCGCCGGCGAGGCGATCCGCACCGGCAAGCCGATCCTCAGCAACAACCTCCGCCGCGACCCCCGCGCCTTCCGCGCGATGGTCGAGCAGACCGACATCGGCGCGATGTTGACCGTGCCGTTGCAGACCAGCGAGCGCACGGTCGGCGCGATCAACGCGCAGGCGCGGCCCGGCCGGCGCTTCGGCACGCGTGACATCGAGATCGTCACGCTCTTCGCGCAGCAGGCGGCTGTCGCGATCGAGAACGCGCGGCTCTACGAGCGGGGCCGCGAGCTGGCCGTCGCCGAGGAGCGCAACCGGCTGGCGCGCGAGATCCACGACACCCTCGCCCAGGGCTTCACCGGCATCATCCTCCAGTTGGAAGTCGCCAAGAGCCTGCTGCCCGACGACCCCGCCGCGGCCGACGCGCGCGAGCGGTTGCAGAAGGCGCAGGAGCTGGCGCGCGTCAGCCTGACCGAAGCGCGCCGCTCGGTCTGGAACCTGCGCCCCACGCCCCTCCAGGGCCGGTCGCTCCCCGACGCGGTGCGCGCCTCCCTCGACGAGTGGGGCCGGACGGCCGGGGTCGCCACCGCCTGCGCGGTCGAGGGGACGCCGCGCCCGCTCCCGGCCGACGTCGAGACGGCGCTGCTGCGCGTCACCCAGGAGGCGCTCAATAACATCCGCAAGCACGCCGCGGCGACCCAGGTCGATCTGGTCCTGCGCCTCGAGGTGGACGCCGTGCTGCTGCGCATCTGCGACGACGGCGCCGGCTTCAGCGGCGCCGGCCGCCCGGAGCAGGGCGGCGGCTTCGGGCTGATCGGCATGCGCGAGCGCCTGGGCCGCGTCGGCGGCCACCTGACGATCCAGAGCACGCCCGGCCGCGGCACCTGCGTCGAGGCGGTCGTCCCAGTCGGGCAGTCGGGCAGTCGGGCAGTCGGGCAGTAGGAGTTGAAAGTTGGTAGTTGATGGTCGATAGCGCCACGAGGCTGATCGTCTATCACCTTCCAACTTTCAACTGTCAACTCCTACCGCGGGC
>DASSSV010000511.1:0-3677 GCA_035708265.1 Thermomicrobiales bacterium
TTCCACCCGGACGCGTTGACCTTCGGCGACGAGATTGCCCTCAGCGCGCTGGTCGCCGCCGCCCAGTCGGTGCCCGGCGTGGCCGGCGTGGAAGGCCTGACGGTCGCCACGCCGGACGAGGTCTACGCCTGGCCGGAGCCGGACGGCGCCGGCGGGGTCACGCCCGGCCCGGTCATCCGCCTCGGGCCGCTCGAGGTGGCGCGGCTGGACAACGACCCCGCCGCCCCGGCGCACGGCACGCTGACACTCGAGCTGCGAGGTGGGCGATGAACGAGACCTGCGGCTGCTGTGCCGGCGTCGCGCGGCTGACCCCTCTGGCGACGGCCAACCGGCCCGGCCTAGACGCGCTGGCCTACCGGGTCGGCACGCACGCCAGCTTCCTGGCGACGATGCTGGCCGGCCTGGCCGACGCGGCGGCGGACACCTCGCTGGCGGGCCTGACCGCGCGCGAGCCGGGCGACCCGGCGATCGCCCTGCTGGACGCCTGGGCGACCGTGGCCGACGTGCTGACCTTCTACCAGGAGCGGATCGCCAACGAGGGCTACCTGCGCACCGCCACCGAGTCCCGCTCCGTGCTGGAGCTGGCCCGGCTGGTCGGCTACGCGCCGCGCCCCGGCGTGGCCGCCAGCGTCTACCTGGCTTACAGCCTGGAGCAGGGCGGCGCGCTGACCATCCCGAAGGGCAGCCGCGCGCAGAGCGTCCCCGGCCCGGGCGAGACGCTCCAGTCGTTCGAGACCGCCGAGCCGCTGGAGGCGCGCGCCGCCTGGAACGCCCTCCGGCCCCGGCGCACCCGGCCGCAGTGGATCAGCCCGCAGAACCCGACGCCGCTGACCGCGCTCTACTTCGACGGCCTCGCGACCAACCTGCGGCCGAACGACGCGCTCCTCTTCGACTTCGCCGACCGGCAGTACCTCGGCCATGTGGCGACCGTGGAACCGCGGGCGCAAGACCAGCGGACGGAGGTCACCTTGCAGGCGGCCCCATGGGGCGACGCGGCGCCGGCCGGCGGCGACGGCGCGGCGCGCCCGGCGTCGGTGTTGCGCGCCGACGGTATCGGGGCCGGCGCGGGCGGGGACGGGACGTCGCCGTACGCCTATCTCGGCGAGGCGTTCGCCCGGCTGGAGCTGCCGCCGTCGCAGCCGCCGCCGAACGCGCTGCGGCTGGCGCGCCAGACCAGGCAGGTCTACGCGCCGCAGTCCGACACCAGCGTGCAGCTCCTCCAGGCCCTCAACCGGCGGCTGGCGCCGGTGCTCTACTCGGCCCTGGCCAACGCCACGGTCACGCCGCCGGCCGCGCTGCAGGACGTGAGCGCCCTGCGGGTGAAGGCGGCGCCCTTCGGCCACAACGCGCCGCTGAAGCCGATCTACGACGAGAACGGGCGCGTCGACCATTGGGAGGAATGGCCCCTCGGCGACACGGCGTCGGTCGGGCTGCGCCTCTCGGCGGCCTCGCCGCTCACCGGCGCCTTCTATCGGGACGCGCTCCAGGTCGAGCTCATGGTCGAGCTGGGCGGCGCGCGGCAGAGCGCGACCGTGCAGCTCCTGGTGGACCAGGAGCCGACCGCGCCGGCGTCCCCCAACGTCACCATCGCGCAGGAGACCGCGGTAGAGGGGGAGTTGAACGCCGCCTACCGCCGCGGGCTCACCTTCACGTTCCAGAACCCGCGGGCGACGATCGCGATCGTCCCGGAGCCGAACGACGGGCAGCACGAGCAACTCACGGCGCTCCACCTCACGCTCGACGGCGACCCCGACCGGCGTGTGCCGGTCGGCGGCAACAGGCTGAGCGAGCAAACGGGCGGGCGGACGATCAGCATCACGCTGGACGACGCGCTCACCGTCGCCGAAGCGCTCACCACGCCGGCGGACCCGCACGTCGTGTCGCTGGACGCCCAGTACGACCAGGTCGTCCCCGGGGGCTGGGTCGTGATCGAGCGCGGCCAGGCCGCCGCCCCGCAGCACTTCTTCTACACGGTGCGGCAGACGCGGACCGTCTCGCGGGCGGAGTACGGCATCACCGGCAAGGTCACCGAGCTGACCCTGGCGCCGGGGCCGGCGAACGCGGGCGACTGGCTGGACGCCGACGAGCACTCGCTCGCCGCGCTGCGGGAGACGACGATCTACGCCCAGAGCGAGCCGCTGGCGCTGGCCGAGGAGCCGATCGTCGGGCCGGGCGACGCGGCGGCCGAGGTGGCCGGGGGCGTCGACGACCCGCTCGAGCTGGACGGGCTCTATGACGGGCTGAAGGCCGGGCGCTGGCTGATCGTCTCCGGCGAGCGCACCGACGTGCCGGGGACCAGCGGCGTCCCGGCGAGTGAGCTGGTGATGCTGGCGGGCGTCGAGCAGGACGTGCAGAAGGTGGTCCCGGTGGGCGCCGAGGCGGCCGGCGCGATCCCCCTCCCCGGGGACAAGACGCACACCTTCCTCACCCTGGCCACGCCACTGGCCTACCGCTACCGGCTCACCACCGTGACGATCAACGCCAACGTCGCGCGCGCCACCCACGGCGAGTCGCGCGCCGAGGTGCTCGGCAGCGGCGACGGCGGCGCGTCGCTGGCGGCCTTCACCCTGCGCCAGCCGCCGCTGACCTACGTGTCGGCGCCGACGCCGGCCGGCGCCGCCAGCACCCTGGCGGTGCGCGTCGACGGCGTCCTCTGGCGCGAGGCGGATAGCCTCGCCAGCCTGGGGCCGACCGATCGCCGCTACATCACGCGGACCGATGACGCGGGCAAGACGACGGTCGTCTTCGGCAACGGGAGCCGGGGCGCCCGCCCGCCGACCGGGGTGGAGAACATCACGGCGTCCTACCGCAGCGGGATCGGCGTGCCCGGCAACGTCGGGGCCGGCCGGATCACCCTGCTGGCGTCCAAGCCGCTCGGCGTGCGGGGCGTGACCAACCCCCTGCCCGCCACCGGCGGCGCCGACCGCGAGGGGCGGGACCAGGCCCGCCGCAACGCGCCGCTCGCGGTCACCGCGCTCGATCGCCTCGTCGCGGTGCCGGACTACGCCGACTTCGCGCGCACTTTCGCCGGTGTCGCCAAGGCCGACGCCGCGCGCCTCTCCGACGGCCGGCGTCAGCTCGTCCACCTCACCGCCGCCGGGGTCGCGGGCGCCGCGCTCGACCCGACCGGCGACCTCCTCCGCAACCTACGCCTGGCCCTCGTCCGCGCCGGCGACCCGGCCCTGCCGGTCCAGGTCGCCCCCTGCGCGGCGCGCCTGCTGGTGATCGCGGCGCGGGTACGCCCGCTGGCCGACTACCAGTGGGAGGGGATCGCGCCGGCGGTGCGCGCCGCGCTGCTCGACGCCTTTGGCTTCGACCGTCGGGACCTCGGGCAGGGCGTGCTGCTCAGCGAGGTCGTCGCCGCGATCCAGGCGGTCGCGGGGGTGGCCCGCGTGCGGATGGAGACGCTGGACGCGCTGGGCGAGGCGGACGTCCGCGACCGCCTGGCGGGGGGCGAGGGGCTGGCCGGCGCGCTCCACCTGCGGCTCTGCGTCACGGCGCGCCGCGCCGCGCCGCCCGCCCGGGCCGGCGAGCCGATCCAGCCGGCCGAGCTGGTGTACCTGAGCCCGGATGTGCCGGACACGCTGCTGCTGACGGAGGACACCGATGGACCGCCAGCCTGATCGCCTCTACGCGCTCTTGCCGGCCGTCGAACGCGAGCGCGACGCGGCGCGGGG
>DASSSV010000512.1:0-2203 GCA_035708265.1 Thermomicrobiales bacterium
CCCGGCGAGAGCTGGGCCGGGTCGAGGCGCCGCAGGATAATGCGGCCCTCGGCCACGCGCGCGCCGATGTCCATGCCCAGGCCCTCGGCGCGCCGGACGAACATCTCCAGGCTCTCGTCGAAGACGTAGATCGCGACGACCTCGCCGCGCCCGGCCGCCGCCGCCGCGTACTGCGCGGCGAGCGACGACTTGCCGACGCCGGCCGGGCCGATGAGGAGGGCGCTCGTCCCCCGATCCAGCCCACCGCCCACCAGCCGATCCAGCTCCGGCAGGCCGCTCGTCGCGAGCCCCGGCCCGACGGGCTGGCCGTGCTCCGCCGCCACCAGGCGCGGGTAGACGACGATCCCGCCCCGCCGGATGACGAAGTCGTGATAGCCGCCCCGGTAGGCGGCGCCGCGCAACTTCACGACGCGCAGCCGCCGTCGCTCCGCGCCGTACTCCGGCGCCAGCTGCTCCAGCTGCACCACGCTGTGGGCGATGCTCTCCACGCCCTCGCCCGGCCCCGCCCCGCCATCGAGGAGCAGCGTCGTGCAGCGCCGGCCGGCGAAGAACTGCTTGAGGCCGAGCACCTGCCGCCGGTAGCGGAGCTGGTCGCGCGCCAGGAGGCGCAGCTCGGCCAGCGAATCGAACACCAGGCGGGCCGGGGCGGCGCGCTCCACCGCCGCCAGCATCGCCTCCGTCGTCGCCCCGAGCTCCACCTCGGAGGGGTGGAGGATCGTGTACTGCTCCTCCGGGCGCAGGCTCGCCTCGGTCGGGGCCAGCTCGTGCAGGCCGACGCCGTCCAGGTCCCAGCCGTGGGAGCGCGCCACCGCGCGCAACTCCTCGATCGTCTCGGCCAGCGTGACGTAGAGCACGGGTTCGCCCCGCCGCGCGCCTTCGAGCAGGAACTGCAAGGCGATGGTCGTCTTCCCGGCGCCGGGCGGACCCTCCACCAGGTGCAGGCGGTGGGCCGGGAAGCCGCCGCCGAGCACCTCGTCCAATCCGACCACGCCGCTGCCGGCCCGCTCTACCGCCGCGCCCTCGACGCCCACACCGCCTCCCGCCCGCTCCAGCTGCACGGGATGATACCAAGCCGCGAACCGGCCGGCGAGGCGCCCGGGAGAATCGCGCCGGTGAGCGACGACGCGGACCTCCGCGCGTCCGCGCCCTCGCCCCGGAAGCGGGCGGCTCCGGCGCCGCGACCAGCCCCGACGGCGCGGGCGCGCCGCGGCCGCTGGAGCGCGGGCTGCGCCCGGCGGCGATCCTGCCCGATAGGCGGCTGCCGAGCATGGACGGCCGGCGCCTCGCCGCGGCTGCGCCCCAGGATGCAGGTGCAGCGCGCGCCGCTCGTGGGCCGGCCCACGGGGTCCGTCTCGCGGCGCTCGACCACGCCGCAGGCGAGCAACCGCCATCCTTCCCCCAGGAGGGCGTTCACGGGCGCGGGGTCGCCGTCGTCCACCGCGACGATGCGGACCTCGTCCGCGCCCGCTCCCTCCGTCGACGCCGTCGTCATCGCGCTCCCTCCGCTCTGCCGCGACCGCTCCCGGCGAGCACGAGGCGCGCCGGGCCACGGCGGGGCCGACGACCGGGCTTGCCGTCGGCGACCGGCCCGCCTCTGCTCGATGGGAGGAGGGGAAGGCGGCATGACCAGCGGCGATGACAGCGCCCGGTCTGGGCCGGTGCTCGTGCTCACGCCGGAGCGCCTGGCCCGACCGGCGCCGCCCCGGCCCACGCCGCCGCCGCGCGCCCGCTGCGCCTACCGCCTGCGCGTGCAGCTCATGGGAATCGAGCCGGCCATCTGGCGCACCATCGAGGTGCTCGGGGCGACCACCCTGCACCGCCTGCACCAGATCATCCAGGCGGCCATGGGCTGGCAGGACTATCACCTCTACTGTTTTCACGTCGGCGCCGACGAGTACGGCGATCCCGAGACCGATGAGGAGGGGATGTTCCGCGATGCCCGGCGGGCGCGGCTGTGCGACGCGCTCGGGCAGCCGGACAGCGCCTGCGGGTACGTCTACGACTTCGGGGACCACTGGCGGCACGTCCTCTGCTTGGAGGCGATCCTCGCGCCCCCGGCCGCGGGGACGCTGCCGCGCTGCCTGGCGGGGGCGCGGGCCTGCCCGCCCGAGGACGTGGGCGGCGTCCCCGGCTTCGCCGCGTTCCTCCGGGCGCTCCGCGATCGCCGCCATCCCGAGCACCACGCTCACCTGGAATGGGTGGG
>DASSSV010000513.1:0-6305 GCA_035708265.1 Thermomicrobiales bacterium
TCGCCCACGCTACCGCACGATGTTGATCAGCCGCCCCGGCACGTAGACGACCTTGCGCGGCGCCTTGCCGGCCACGGCCGGCGCGACCTTCGGGCTCGCCAGCGCCAGCGCGCGCGCCCGCTCCTCGGTCACGTCGCGCGCCACCACGATCCGGTCGCGCAGCTTGCCGTTGACCTGCACTACCAGCGTGACCGTCTCCTCCTCGAGCTGCGCCGGGTCGAACTCCGGCCACGGCTGCTGGTGGACGCTGTACGGCCCGCCCTGCCGCTCCCACAACTCCTCGGCCAGGAAGGGCGCGAAGGGCGCCAACAGCAGCGTCAGCGTCCGCAGCGCCTCGGCGCGCTGCTCCGCGGTGAACGCCTCGCGGCTCGCGCCGACCCAGTTGCTGTACTCCATCAGCGCCGCGATGGCGGTGTGGAACTGATACTGCGTCAGTTCGTGCGTCACCCGCTGGATGGCGCGGTGCAGCGGGCGCAGGTCCGCGCCGGGGCCGGCCGGCGCGGTGGGGTCGGTCACCTGCGCGTAGACGCGGTGCAGGAAGCGCGTCACACCGGCCAGGTTCTTGTCGGAGAAGTCGTTGTCCTGGTCGAACGGCCCCATGAACAGCAGGTAGGTGCGGAAGGCGTCCGCGCCGACCCGGTCGATGTACTCGTCGGGGTTGATCACGTTGCCGCGCGACTTGCTCATCTTCGCGCCCTGGTTGGTCACGAAGCCGTGCAGCCGCAGGCGCTTGAACGGCTCGTCGAACGGCAGGTAGCCCAGGTCGTGCAGCGCCATCGCGATGAACCGCGCATACAGGTGGTGCATCACGACGTGCTCTTTGCCGCCGAAGTACATGTCCACCGGCACCCACTGTTCGATCCGCTCGCGGTCGAACGGGCGGTCGTCGAAGTCGGTGCTGGTATAGCGCAGGTAGTACCACGCCGAGTCCAGGAAGTTGTCCGAGACATCGGTCTCGCGCTCGGCCGGGCCGCCGCAGACCGGGCAGGTCGTGTGGACGAACGACTCGACCGAGGCCAGCGGCGACTTGCCGGTGCCGGTCGGGCGGAACTCCTCGATCTCCGGCAGCACCACCGGCAACTGGTCCTCCGGCACCGCCACGGCGCCATGGGTCGGGCAGTAGACGATCGGGATCGGCGGGCCCCAGTAGCGCTGGCGCGAGATCAGCCAGTCGTGCAGCCGGTAGGTCACCTTCGGCTCGGCCAGGCCGCGCTCGGCCAGCCAGGCGACGATGGCCTGCTTGCCCTCCTCCGACGGCAGCCCGTCGAACCGGCCCGAGTTGACCAGCGCGCCCGGCCCCGTCCACGCCGCCTCGGCGATCCCCGCGTCGCTCGTCACGACCTCGACGATCGGCAGGCTGAACTTGCGGGCGAACTCGTAGTCGCGCTCGTCGTGGCCCGGCACCGCCATGATCGCGCCGGTGCCGTACTGGACCAGGACGTAGTCGGCGATCCAGATCGGGATGCGCGCGCCGGTGGCCGGGTTGATCGCGTAGGCGCCGGTGAAGACGCCGGTCTTCTCGCGCTCGACGTTGGTCCGCTCGATCTCGGTCTCGCGGCGGGTGCGCTCGACGTACTCCTCCACCGCCGCGCGCTGCTCCGGCGTCGTGATCGCCCCGACCAGCTTGTGCTCCGGCGCCAGCACGACGTAGGTCGCGCCGAAGACGGTGTCGGGCCGCGTGGTGAAGCAGGGGATGCGCTGCGCGGCCGGGCTAGCGACGGTGAAGATGAGCTCGGCGCCCTCGCTGCGGCCGATCCAGTGGGCCTGGCGACGCTTGCTCTCCTCGGGCCAGTCCAGCGTCTCCAGGTGGTCCAACAGCCGGTCGGCGTAGTCGGTGATCTTGAAGAACCACTGGGTCAGCTCCCGCTGGACCACTTCGGTGCCGCAGCGCTCGCAGCGACCGTCGATCACCTGCTCGTTGGCCAGCACGGTCAGGCAGGAGGGACACCAGTTGACCGGCGCCTCCTTGTGGACGGCCAGCCCCGCCTTGAACAGTTGCACGAAGATCCACTGGGTCCACTTGTAATAGTTCGGCTGGCTGGTGTCGACCGTGTGGGCCCAGTCGAACATCGCGCCGATGCGACTCAACTGGTCCTCGCGATAGCGCCGCGTCGTGCGCGCGGTCAGTTGCATCGGGTTCAGGTCCAGCTTCAGCGCGTAGTTCTCGCTGTGGATGCCGAAGGCGTCGAAGCCCATCGGCTCGAAGACCTCGTAGCCGCGCATCCGCTGGAAGCGCCCGTTGGTGTCGGCGCCGCCGTAGGTGTAGACGTGCCCGATGTGCAACCCCTCCGCCGAGGGATAGGGGAACTCCATCAGGTTGTAGAACTTCGGCCGGCCGCTCGACAGCGTCAGGTCGGTGCGGTTCAGCCCGCTCTCCTCCCAGCGCCGCCGCCATTTCGGCTCGATGGCCTGCGGGTTGTAGCGGTCGCGCCCCGCGCCCTCCGCCTCGCCGGCGTCGGCGGCCCCGGTCGCGATGGTCTGCTCGTCCATAGTCGTGCCTCAATCTCGTCGTTGCTGGTCGATCGTTGACCATTGATGGCGGGGTGCCGCCGTGCGGCCCGCGCGGCCGCCCACTGGCGGCGCGCTCACCCGCGCGCGGCGCGACGAAGGGCGATCAGGCCGCCGGCGTCGGCCGGCCGCGCCGCGCGAGCGGCGATCGCCATCCGGCTGCGCGCCGACTCGCCCATCATCACCCGCCCCTTTCCGGCCCGAAACGCGCCGCGCCCCCGCCCCAACTGCTGGGACGAGGGCGCATCTCGTGGCCTCCGCGGTACCACCCGGCTTGACCGGCCGCCGTGTCGTGGTGGAGCTAAGGGGATTCGAACCCCTGACCTCAACACTGCCAGTGTTGCGCTCTCCCAACTGAGCTATAGCCCCGGAGAAGGCAACCGGTCCGCTCGCGACCCGCTAACGGTGGTCAATCGGCGACGGCTGCGGCGCCCCGGCGTCGCCGTCGCGGCTCACGGGCGAGTTCGACCCCGGTGCCGGGCTCGCACCCACCGCCCGGCTCGCTGCGCTCGGGCCTACTACTCCCGCTCGGCGCCCGTACACTATTGCCGGGAGAGCGCGCTCTCCCAGCCCGCTAATGATAGCAGCCGACGCGACGGAGTGTCAATGGCCGCGCCGTCCGGTCAGGCCGGCGAGTCGGGCGGCTCCGCCGGCACGCCCGCGTAGTCGGGCGCGACCACGTCCCAGGCGGCCAGGACGCACAGCAGCGTGACGAGCACGGCCGACGTGACGCACCAGGGGCAGATCGCGCGGATCACCGCGACCTCTAGATAGGTCAGGTAGACCGAGTAGAGCGTGCCGGTGAGCGCCAACGCGAAGAGGGCGTAGGCAGCCAGCGGCGCGCCGGTCAGCAGCCGCCAGACGCGGAGACCCAGGAGCGCCAGGTACATCAGCAGTCCCAGCAACGCCACCGAGACCCCGGCGACGACCGCGTAGCGGCTCGCCTGCACGGTCTCGCAGCCGCCCGCGCCCGCGCAGAGGGCCAGCGCGCCGCTGTAATGCACCCAGGTGAGGTACGCGGCCAGCGCCACGCCGAGCGCGGCCAGCGCCACCTGCGCCCGCCCGCGCCACCGCCCCGCGCCGGACGCCCCCGCCACCTCAGCGGCGACACCCTCGCGCTCCGCCGCGCGCGCCGCCGAACCGTCCCGCCGCGAATCCGCCGCCATCGCCCCGTCACTCACCGCCTGCCGCCCACCGCCCCTCCCGTCACCGCGTCGGCGTCGCCCCGCTGTCGTTCGGCATCGGCGTCGCCGCCTTGACGATCGCGCTGAGACGGTCGTAACTCAAGACCCCCTCGTACTTCTGCCCATTGATGAAGAAGGTCGGGGTCGAATTCACGCCCATCTGCTGGCCGGTCTGCCGCTCGTTCTGGACGTCCTGCAGATACTTGTCCGCGTCGAGGCAACTGTCGAACTGCTGTGTGTCGAGGTGCAGGTCGGCCGCGAAGCGCTTCAGGTTGGCCTTGGTGAACGCCCCGCTGTTCTCCCCCTGCTGCTCGTTGAAGAGTTTGTCGTGGTACGCCCAGAACTGGTTCTGATCCTGCGCGCACTTCGCCGCCTCGGCCGCCCAGATCGACTCCTGCCCCAGGAAGGCCATATCGTGCCAGACGAGTTTGGCCTGCCCCTGCGCGACGAGCGTCTGCTCGAACTGGCGCCCTGGACCCAGGGCGAACTGGCGACAGGCCGGTCACTGGAAGTCGCCCCACTCGTCGACCGTCACCGGCGCGTTGACGTCGCCGAGGACATTGCCGTGCTCGGAGGCGACCCGCGTCGCCACTGGCGCGTTGTGGTTCTGTCCCAGGTAGACCAGCCCGGCGAAGACGAGGACGGCCACCACGACCGCGGCGATGACCGCCACGATCCCACCGCGCACCGGCGCCCGCGCCCCCCGCGTCCCGTCGACCCGTCGCACCGGCCGGCGCGGCCGCTGCCCGCTCATCTCCGCGACTCCATCATCGGCCCTTATCCCAGATACCGCCCCAGCAGCAGCCCCAGCCGCTCGCGCGTCGCCGGCGGGATCAGCGCCCGGTCGGTGATGATCGCGTGTTCGAGCGCCGCGCCGCAGGTGCAGGTCCGGCCGGCGGCCAGGTGCGGCACCAGCGCCCGCACCACCGCCTGCGCGACCGCGGCGTTGTGGTGCAGCCGCTCGACCACCATCTGCACCGAGACCGGCTCCTCGTCGGTCTTCCAGACGTCGTAGTCGGTCACCAGCGCGAGCGTGGCGTAGCAGAGTTCCGCCTCCCGCGCCAGCCGCGCCTCCGGCAGCGCGGTCATGCCGATGACGTCGACACCCCAGGAGCGGTAGAGGCGCGACTCGCCGCGCGTCGAGAACTGCGGCCCCTCGATGCAGACGTAGACGCCGCCGTCGTGGACCCGCGCCCCCGTCTCCCCGGCCGCGTCGCGGAGCGCCCCCCGCAGGTCGGGGCAGAAGGGCTCGGCCAGCGAGACGTGGACCACGCAGCCGGCGTCGGCGTCGAAGAAGGTGCGCGGCCGGGCGACGGTGCGGTCCACGAGCTGGTCGGGCACGACCAGGTCGAGCGGCGCGAGGTGCTCCCGCATCGAGCCGACCGCGCTGACCGAGATGACCCGCTCGACGCCGAGGCGCTTCAGCGCGTAGATGTTGGCCCGCACGGGGATCGCGGTCGGGCTGAGGCGGTGGCCGACGCCGTGGCGCGGCAGGAAGGCGACGCGCTCCCCGGCGAGCGTGCCGACGGTGATCGCGTCGCTCGGCGCCCCGAACGGCGTCTCGACCCGATGCTCCTCGACGTCGGCCAGGTCGTCCATCCGGTAGAGCCCGCTGCCGCCGATGACCCCGATGCGCGCGACCGCGTCCGGCATCCGTCCCTCCTCTGCTGGCTCACCCTCTCCGGCCGGTGTCCCGGCCACGAGCATAGCAGAAGTAGGGAGTAGGGAGTAGCGAGTAGCGAGTGGCGGTTTCCGTGGGCCAGCCCGGTCGATGCTCGTAAGCCAGTACTCGCTACTCCCTACTCGCAACTCGCTACTGCGACGGCTTCTCGACCAGCGTGACCTGCGCGGTGGTGTCCTGGCCGTTGCGGTTGATCTTGAGCGTGACCTTGTCGCCCGGCTTGAACTTGAAGGTCAGCGCGTTCTGCAGGTCCTGCTGATCCTTCACCGGGACGTCGTTGATGCCGTAGATGATGTCGCCCTGCTGGACGCCGGCCTGCGCCGCGGGCGTGCCCTGCTGGACCTGCAAGACCAGCACGCCGTCGGTGCGCGCCAGGTTGTACGAGCCGGCGACCGACGGCGTGACCGTCTGCGGGTAGATGCCGAGGAAGCCGCGCGTGATCTTGCCGCTCTGTCGCAGCTCCTGGATGATCGGCCTGGCGCCGTCGATCGAGATGGCGAAGCCGATGCCCTGCGCCTCGGTCGTGCCGAGCGTGTTGATCCCGACGACCTCACCGGCCATGTTGACCAGCGGCCCGCCCGAGTTGCCCGGGTTGATCGCCGCGTCGGTCTGGATCAGGTCGTAGAGCTCGGGCCCCTGCGTGCCCGGCGGCGAGCCCTCCGGCCCCGGCTCCGTCTCGTCGCGCCCAAGCGCGCTCACCACGCCGGCCGTCACTGTCGGCCCACCCGGCAGCGCCAGCGCGTTGCCGATCGCCACCACCCAATCGCCGACCTGCAAGTCGCTCGACTTGCCGAGCGCCGCTGTCGGCAGGTTGGTGGCGTTGATCTTCACAACCGCGAGGTCGGTCTGGGGATCGGCGCCGACGAGCTGGGCGTCGAACGAGCGGTTGTCCGGCGGCGGCAGGACGACCTTCAGCTTCTGCGCGCCCGCGA
>DASSSV010000514.1:0-14331 GCA_035708265.1 Thermomicrobiales bacterium
TTTACGCCCGTTTGACACCCCCGCCTCCCCCGGCAATACTCCCCGCCACGACACGGTGCGTGCTCCCACGCGCACGCTCCCACGCTCTCGCGCTCTCACACTCTCACGGGAAAGGGAGGAACCCCGATGGCGACCCAGGTCATCCGCAATGGCACGTTGATCGACGGGCGCGGCGGCCCGCCGCTGCGCGACGCCGTCGTCGTGCTCGACGGCGAGCGGATCGCGCAGGTCGGGCCGGCCGGCGACGTGGCCGTGCCCGACGGCGCGACGGTGCTCGACGCCGGCGGCGGCTACATCCTGCCCGGTTTCATCGACACCCACGTCCACATCATGATGGAGGCCACCGACGTCCGCGAGATGCTGACGACGCCCTTCTCGCTCAACTTCTACAAGGCGATCACCTACATGCGCCGCACGCTCGACGCCGGCGTGACCAGCGTGCGCGACGCCGCCGGCGCCGACGCCGGGGTGAAAGCGGCGGTCGAGCAGGGGCTCATCCTCGGGCCGCGGATGCAGATCAGCATCACCGCGCTCTCGATCACCGGCGGCCACGGCGACGGCTGGCTGCCCTCCGGTATGACGCTGCGACTGGCGGAGCCCTACGCGGGCCGGCCGGACGGCATCTGCGACGGGCCGGAGGAGGTCCGCAAGAAGGTCCGCGAGGTGCTGCGCGCCGGCGCCGACATCATCAAGGTCTGCTCAACCGGTGGCGTGATGAGCCCGACCGATCACCCCGAGTTCACCCAGTTCACCTTCGAGGAACTGGCGATCATGGTGCAGGAGGGGCAATATCGCCGTGGCGTCAAGGTGATGGCGCACGCGCAGGGCGCCGAGGGGATCAAGAACGCGCTCCGCGCGGGCGTCCACTCGATCGAGCACGGCATCTATCTCGACGACGAGGCGATCGAACTCTTCCTCGAAACCGGCGCCTACCTGGTGCCGACGCTGGTCGCGCCGGTCAGCGTGATCGAGGCGGCCGAGCGCGACCAGTCGGTGCCGGAGTACGGGCTGCGCAAGTCGCGCGAGGTGCTGGAGATCCACAAGGCCAGCATCGCCAAAGCCTACCGCGCCGGCGTCAAGATCGCGATGGGCACCGACTCGGGCGTCGGGCCGCACGGCACCAACCTCCGCGAACTCGGGCTGATGTGCGACATCGGGATGTCGCCGATGGAGGCGATCGTCGCGACGACGAAAGTCGCGGCGGAGTGCCTCGGCTGGGAGGACCGCGTCGGCACGGTCGAGGCGGGCAAACTCGCCGACATCGTGATCGCGCGCACCGACCCGCTGGCGCGCATCCGCGCGCTGGAGGACACCGACAACATCGCGGTCGTGCTGAAGGGTGGGCAGGTGGTCAAGGACCTGCGCGCCGCGGCGACGGCCTGACCGCGTGGCCCCTGAGGGCGGAGTAGCCGCCGGCCGGCTCGTCGCGCTCGCGCTGGCCGCGCCGACCGCGGCCCTCGTCGGGCGCGACCTGGGCCGGTGCGGCGCCGTCCGCTACCTCGCCGGGTTCGCCGCCGCGACCGCGGCGCAGGAGGCGTTCCTGCGCGCCGTCGTCCGACGCGTCGGGCCCGCGCGTGCCTCGCCGGCCGACCTGCTCACGCTCGGGCGGGCGGGTTGCGCCGCCGTCCTCGCGGGGCTCGTCGCGGCAGGCGTTCGCGACCGCGCGGGGCCGGCCGGCCGGCTCGGTTGGCTGGCGGCGGTGGCCGGCGCGACGGTGACCGACTGGCTGGACGGCCCGCTGGCCCGCCGCGCCGGCGCCACGCCGCTGGGCGCCGTGCTCGACATCGAGGCCGATTCCTGGCTGACCCTCTGGTGCGCGGTCGCCGCCGCGCGTTGGGGCGACCTGCCGGGCTGGGGCGCCCTGCCGCCGCTTCTCCGCTACGGCCGGGCGCTGCTCGACCTCGCGGCGGGCCGACCGCCGGCGCGGGGGCGCCCCGGGTGGAACCGCGCGACCGGCGTCGCCCAGATGGCGCTCTTCCTCGCCGCGCTCGCCCCGCCGCGCGCGCGCCCGCCGCGCCGCGTGGTCGTCGGCGCGGCCGGGCTCGTCGCCGCCGCGCGGTGCGCCGCGCAACTCACGCCGCGGGGGCCATCTCCCGGCCGCGACAGCCTCGAGAGGACGCCATGAGCCCCGGCGCGCATGACACGCGCGCCGGGGCTCTTGCGCTCTCCACCGCCGGCCGTCAGCCCGGCTCGCCGCCGCGGGCCTCGACCCCGCCGGCCGCTACCGGCCCAGGAGGCGGGTGCTCGACGTTCGCCTCCGTCGCGCGGTGCTCGCCGGGTTGCGCGAGGTAGTGGGCGGCGGGCCGGCGCAGCGTGACGCCGTCGGGCGCCACGCGGGCCAGGTCGTCGGCGGGGACGTGGCGGCCGCGCACCACGAGCCCGGTGCCGTCTACCGCCTCCGCCGTCCCGACCGGCCGTCCGTCCGCCCCGTACACCGGCATGCCGGGGCGGATCGGCCCCGCGCCGCCCATCGGTCGCGCTCCTCTGGCCGTTACTGTCCGCACCATCGCCGCCCGTCAGGCGGGCGACTGGGTCGGCGCGGCGTGGTCGTGGATGTGGGCCTCTTTCGCGTGGTCGTGTTCCTCGTCGTCGTGCTCGTAGTCGTGGCTATGGGTCAACTCGTTGTGGTTGTGCGCGTGCGTGTGCCAGTAGGCGCGGTGCTCGAACTCCCCGAGCGGCCCGCCGCGGTGGTGGTGCGTCACATGGTAGTGGTCGTGCGTGTGCGTCACGGCCGGGTGGGTGTGAGTGGTCGCTTTGCCTTCGCCCTCGGTCCGCTGCGTCGCCATGGTCGGCCTCCTCCCGTCGTTTCGGAGCGCTGTGCGCCCGGTGGCGCGGCCGCGGTTTGCGCGAGTAAACGCAAAATCCGTGCCGATCCGCGGCCCGTCGCGCCTACCCCGAGATCTCCGGCGTCTCGCCCAGTTCCGCCGCCTCGACGGCGAGCGGCGGGGCCGGCTGCACCGTCACGTCGATGGTGTCCAGGCAGGACTGCGGGTTGAAGACATTGGGCGCGGTGTACCAGGGCCCAGGGCGCGTCGCCACCTCCGCCAGCCGGTCCACGTCGAAGCAGCGCCATTCGCCGCGCGGCGGGAGACCGCTGCGGCTGGCCCCGCCGAACTGGTAGCCGAGGACGTGGCGCCGGCGGTGCTTGAAGCCCAGCGCGTGCGGGCAGAACCGGCGCTCCTCACCCTCGTAGATCGCGACCACCTGCTCGCGCTTGAGGATCGCCTGCTTCAGCAGGTCGTAGGTCTCCGTCGTCGCCATCGCCGCCTCTCCCGTCTCATCGCGCGCCGCCGGCCGTCTCCCTCCCGCTATCGCAGCACTGGTGCCAGAGGCCGTGCCGCCCGGCCCCGCGGGCCACGCATCGCCCCGGTGTGGCAGAATGTGACCCGGGCCGCGGCGCCGCGGGGCGCGCCGCGGCCGGGACGTAACCGGCCCGCACGGCCGGGCGTCCTGTCCCACGGGGAGGGGTGATGCCGGCCGCGCGGAGGAGGGCGCAGATGGGTCGCCGTCGTCTCGGGCCGGCGCTGGCGGTCGCGCTCCTCGCGCTCGCCGCGCTCCTCGGCCCACAACTCCCCGCGGGCGCCGCCGCGGCCGATACGGCCTGCTTCGCGGCGACTGGCCAGTGCGTGCAGGGCCCCTTCCTCGACTATTGGCAGGCGCACGGCGGCCTGGCCCTCCTCGGCTATCCCCTGACCGGCGAGCGTGAGGAGACGCTCGAAGACGGCCGGACCTACACCGTGCAGTACTTCGAGCGGGCCCGCCTGGAGGGCCACCCCGCGCCGGCGGGCGTTCCCGACGAGGTCGTGCTGGGGCAACTCGGGCGGGAGCAGCACCCGGCCGACCCGCCCGCCGCCCCGCTGGCGGGCGACGCCTACTTCGCGGCGACGGGGCACAACGTCGGCGGCCGGTTCCTGGCCTACTGGCAGGCCAACGGCGGGCTGCCGCAGTTCGGCTACCCGCTGACCGAGGCGTTTCAACAGCAGTTGGAGGACGGGCAGACCTACACCGTGCAGTATTTCGAGCGCGCCCGCTTCGAGGAGCACCCGGAGCACCCCGCGCCCTACGACGTCGAGCTGGGCCAACTTGGGCGGCGCGCCGTCGGGGCGGCCGCCCCCGCGAGTGTGCCCCCCGCGGGCTGGCAGTTGGTCTTCGCCGACGAGTTCGACGGCGCGTCGCTCGACCGGGGCAGGTGGCAGACGACCTACCCGTGGGGCGCGCGCAACAACGCCGGCAACGTCGAGTTGCAGTACTACGCCGACGACGCCTTCGCCGAGGCCGGCGGCGTGCTCAGCATCCGCGCCGAGCGCCGGGCCGCGGGTGGCTACCAGTACACCTCCGGCATGATCTCCTCCTACGGCGCCTTCGCGACCACCTACGGCTACGCCGAGATCCGCGCCAAGCTGCCGCGCGGCAAGGGCTACTGGCCCGGCTTCTGGCTGGCGCCCGCGGACTACTCCCAGTGGCCCCCCGAGATCGACGTCTTCGAGGCCGCCGGCGACGAGCCGAACACTGTGACGATGACGTATCACTACAAGGACGCGCAGGGGCAGGCCCAGAAGGTGAGCGGCGACTACACGGGCCCCGACTTCACCGCGGGCTTCCACACCTTCGCCGTCGCCTGGTCGCCCGGGCTGCTGGTCTGGTACGTCGACGGCGTCGAGCGCTTCCGCACGACGACCGCGGTGGCGGCGCAGCCGATGTACGTCATGGCCAACCTGGCGATCGACGGCAAGAACCCGCCCGACGCCTCGACCCCCTTCCCCGCCACGTACGACATCGACTACATCCGCGTGTATCACCGCTGAGCGCGCGGCGCGGGCCGGCTACGTATCGCGCCCGACCAGCTCGCGGGCGATGACGATGCGCTGGATGTGGCTCGTCCCCTCGTAGATCTGCAAGCCCTTGATGTCGCGGTAGTAGCGCTCGACCGGGTAGAGGTTGGAGTAGCCCCGGCCGCCGTGGAGCAGGACGGCGTCGGACGCGGCCTTGACCGCGGTCTCGGTCGCGAAGAGTTTGGCGACGGCGGTCTCCATGGTCGTCGGGCGGCCCTCCTGCTTCAGCGCGGCCGCGCGGTAGGCCAGCAGGCGCGCCGCCTCGACGCCGGCCGCCATGTCCGCCAGCGTCGCCTGGACCATCTCGAAGTCGGCCAGCCGCCGGCCGAACTGCCGGCGGCCGCGCGTGAAGTCGACGCAGGCGTCGAGGCAGGCTTGCGCCACGCCGACCGCGCCCGCGGCGACGCCGAGCCGGCCGTGGTCGAGCGCCGACATGGCGACCTTGAACCCGCCGCCGGCCGGGCCGAGGAGGGCGTTCCGCGGCACGCGGCACCCGTCGAGGACGATCCGCGCGTGGTCGGAGGCGCGGTGGCCGAGTTCCTTGCCCGGCAGCGTCTCGCGCCGGAAGCCGGGCGTGTCGGTCTCGACGAGGAAGGAGCAGATGCCGCGGTGCCGCGCCGCGGGGTCGCGCGTGGCGAAGACGATCGCCAGGTCGGCGATGTTGCCGTTGGTGATCCAGACCTTCTCGCCGTCGAGCACGTAGCCGTCGCCGTCCTCGCGCGCGGTCGTTGCGATGCTCGCCGCGTCCGACCCGGCGTCCGGCTCCGTGAGGCAATAGCAGCCGACCAGGTCGCCGGTCGCCAGGCGCGGCAGGTAGCGCCGCTTCTGATCCTCGGTGCCCCAGTCGCTCAGGCACATCGAGACGAGGCCGGCGTGGACGGCGAGGAAGCCGCGCACCGAGGAGTCGGCGCGCCCCAACTCCTCGTAGACAAGCGCGAAACTGACGTAGTCGAGCCCGCCGCCGCCGTACTGCGGCGCGACCGGCCCGGCGAGAAAGCCGAGTTCGCCCAGGCGCCGGATCAGGTGCAGCGGGAACTCGCCGGTCTCGTCGGCCTCGCGGGCCAGCGGCGCGACCTCCTGCTCGGCGAAGGCGCGCGCCCGCGCCTGGACGGCCCGCTGCGCGTCGGTCAGGTCGAACTGCATCGCTGGCGCTCCTTGTGTCTTCTCGTCGAGGCACGGTGCCGCGCGGGCACCACGGACCCGCCGCCGGCGCGGCGGGCGGTCAGCGCCCGGTGAATTCCGGCCGGGCGCGCCGCCGGAAGGCGTCGTAGAAGCGGCGGTGGTCCTCACCCATCAGCATGAGCGCCTGCGCCTGCGCCTCGGCCTCGAGCGCCGCGCCGAGGTCCATCTGCCACTCGTTCTCGACCATCCGCTTGGTCATCCCGAGCGCCAGCGTCGGCCCCGCGGCCAGCCGCCGCGCCCACTCGCGCGCGGTCGGGAGGAGGTCGTCGTGCGGCAGCACGCGGTTGACCAGCCCGAAGCGCTCGGCCGTCGCGGCGTCGATGGTGTCGCCGAAGAGTAGCAGTTCCAGCGCGCGCCCCTGCCCGACCACGCGCGGGAGCAGGTAGGCCGCGCCCATGTCGGCGCCGGTCAGCCCGACCTTCGTGAAGAGGAAGGCGAACTTCGCCCGCTCGGAGGCGAGGCGGAGGTCGGCGGCGAGCGCCAGGACCGCGCCCGCGCCGGCCGCCGTGCCGTTGACGGCGGCGATCACCGGCTTGTCGAGCCGGCGCAGCGAGGCGACGACTGCGCCGGTGAGTCGGGTGAACTCCAGATGCGCGCGCATGTCCCGCTGCAAGAGGTCGCCGATGATCTCGTTGACGTCGCCGCCCGAGCAGAACGCCTCCCCCGCGCCCGTGAGGATCACCACCTTCACCGCGTCATCGCGGCCCAGCCCCTCCAGCAACGCGCGCAACTGCCCATAGACCGCATACGTCAGCGCGTTCAGCACCGCCGGCCGGTCGAACGTCACCGTCGCGACCCCATCCTCGACGCTGTAGCCGAAGTCGTACGCCACGCCGCCACTCCTTCGAGTAGGGAGTAGGGAGTAGAGAGTAGAGAGTGGACGCGCCACGCGGCTCCCCGCCTGCTCTCCGTCCTCTCATCACTCGTCACTCGTCACTCATCACTCGGATAGAACAGACCCAGGTCGGCGCGGCCGCCGGCGAGCAGCGTGTTGAGGCCGTCGCTCGTCGTCAGGTAGCCGGTCGCCAGGGTCGCGACGCCGGCCTCGTTGCGGATGACGTCGCTGTAGTGGTTGAAGGTCTCGACGTCGTAGTGGGGTTGCTCGTCCGGCACCGTCTGGCCCGCGTAGACCGCGACGAGGTCGCACCCGCACTCTTTGAACGCGCGCGCGATGGCGACGGCACCGGCGAGGTCGAGGCCGCCGCGCGCCCAGTCGCTCGCGCTCAGCGTGACCGCGAGGGGCCGGTCGGCCGGCCAGGCCGCGCGCACGCAGTCCAGCACCTCCAGCGGGAAGCGGAGCCGGTTCGCCGCCGACCCACCGTAGTCGTCCTCCCGGCCGTTGGCGAGCGGGGAGAGGAAACTGCCGAGGAGGTAGCCGTGCGCGGCGTCGAGCACCAGGACGTCGGCGCCGGCGTCGCCGGCCAGGTGCGCGGCGCGGGCGAACTCCTCGCGCGCCGCCTCCAGGTCGGCGCAGCCCATCACGACCGGGACCGCGCTGCCGGGGCCGTAGGGCAGCGCCGACGGGGCCAGCAGGGGCCAGCCGCCGTCCTTGAGCGGCCGGTCGAGGCCGCGGGCGCGCGGGCGCGTCGCCCCGCGCCGCCCGGCGTGCCCGAGGCGCAGGGCGACCTGCGCGCTCGACTCCGCATGGATCGCGGCGATGAGGTCCGCCCACGCGGCCGCGTGCGCCGGGTCGTAGAGCCCGGCGTCGCCCGGCGTGATCCGCCCGCGCGCCGACACCGCGACCGGCGCGGTCAGGACCAGCCCCGCCCCGCCGCGCGCTTTGGCGAGCAGGTCGGCGCGCGTCGCCGCGCCGGGGAGGCCGTCGACCGCGTCCTCCACCGGGGCGCCCGCGAGGACGGCGCGATTGGCGAGGGTCACGCCGCGCAGCGCGAGGGGCGTGAAGAGCGGCGGCGGGGCGAAGCGGCGTTCGCCCGGCCGGTCGTCGTGGTTGGCCGCGAACCGGCGCTCGACCGCGGCGACGAAGTGAGGGTCGCGCTGCCGGAGGTTGTCGAAGGTGATCCGGCCGCTGCGGGTTAGGAGGTGGAAGGCGAACTGCCAGGGCGGGAAGTGGCGGTAGCGGCCGACCTGCTCGAAGTAGTGCTGGCTCTCGGCGGCGGCGCGCTGGAGCGCCTCGACGCGCGGCTTGCGCGCCTGCTCGTAGTGCCGCAGCGCGGTCGACAGGTTGGCATGCTCCTCGCAGGCGGCGGCGAGGGCGATAGCATCCTCCAGCGCCAGCTTCGTCCCCGACCCGATCGAGAAGTGCGCCGTGTGCGCGGCGTCGCCGAGCAGGACGGTGTTGCCGCTCGACCAGCGCCGGTTGGTCAGCGTGAGGAAGGTCAGCCAGCGCGAGTGGTTCGACAGGAGCCGGCGCCCGTCGAGGTGGTCGGCGAAGAGGCGTTCGCAGTAGGTCAGGCTCGCCGCCTCGTCGGCCTCGTCCAGCCCGGCGCGCCGCCAGGTGTCGGCCGCGCACTCGACGATGAAGGTGCTCGTCGTCGCGTCGAAGGGGTAGGCGTGGACCTGGAAGAGCCCGTGCTCGTTCTCGCGGAAGAGGAAGGTGAAGGCGTCGTAGACCTTGTCGGTGCCGAACCAGATGAAGCGCGTCCGCCCGTCCGTTACCCGCGGGCGGATGTCTTCCGCCCGCCACGCCCGGACCTTAGTATTCACCCCGTCGGCCGCGACGAGGAGATCCGCGCGCGCCAGCTCGGCCACATCGTCAACCTCGCACTCGAACTCGACCTCCACGCCGAGCTCGGCGCAGCGCTCGCCGAGGATGTCGAGCAGGCGCCGCCGCGCGATCCCCGCGAAGGCGTGCCCCGCGCAGCGGACCAGGCGCTCGCGGAACCGGATGTCGATCGCCTCCCAGAGCACGAAACTCTCGGTGATCGCCGTGTAGGTCCGGGCGTCCGCCTCGCGCATCCCGGCCAGCGTCCGGTCCGAGAAGACCACGCCCCACCCAAAGGTCGCGCCGCGCGGGTTGCGCTCGAAGACGCGGATCGCCCACTCCGGGTGCCCCTTCTTGAGCAGAATCCCGGCGTACAGCCCCGCCGGCCCGCCCCCCAGGACGTTGACGTTCACGGACGGCCCTCCCTGCGGTCGGGAGGACTAAGGACTCAGGACTTAGGACAAAGTAGGCGTTGTCGTTAGCCACGCCGGTTGTCCAAGCCCGATGCCACTTAGTCCTTAGTCCTTAGTCCTGAGTCCTCCGACGATGTCGGCCAGCCGGTCGAGCTGCTCCGGGCGCGCGACGGTCGGGAAGAGGACGAGGTGGTCGCAGCCGGCCTCGGCGTAGCCACGGATGAACTGGACGATCGCCTGCGGCGTGGTCAAGAGGCCCGCGGCGATCCGCTCGGCGAAGGGGCCGGTGAAGGCGTAGTAGTCGCGCAGGTAGGCCGCGCCGCCCTCCGCCTCGTCGGCGCCGAGGGCGTAGTAGGCCATGCCCCAGAGGCGCGGCTCGCCCGGGCGCCCGGCAGCCGCCCAGGCGGCGCGCGCCCTGGTGGCCGAGGCGGCGAAGACGCGCGGCGGGCCGCCATTATGGATGAAGCCGTCGGCGTGGCGCGCGGCGCGAGCGTAGGCGCTGTCGTTGAGCCCGCCGACGAGGAGTTCCGGTCCGCCCGGCTGGACCGGCCGCGGCCCCGCGGCCCCGTCCTCCCACGCCGCGCGCAGGGCGACCAGCTGCTCGCTCAGGCGTCGGCCACGGTGGGCGTAGGGGACGCCGGCCGCCGCGTAGTCGTCCGCGCGCGCGCCGAGCGCCAGCCCGAGCGTTAGGCGGCCGCCGGAGAGCACGTCGAGCGTCGCCGCCTCCTTCGCCAGCAGGGCGTCGTTGCGCAGCGGGCCGATCGCGACCGTCGTCGCCAGCCGGACGCGCGTCGTCACGCCCGCCGCCGCGGCGAGCGTCATGAACGGGTCGAGGCTGTCGTAGACGAGGCGGTCGAAGACGCCGAGGCTGGCGAACGGCCCGGCGTCGGCCCGGCGCGCCCAGTCCAGCACCAGCGCCCCGGCCGCGCCCCGCAGCGTATTCGGCAGCCCGACGCCGACCTGCATCGAAGGTGGTCCTTTCGCTCCGCCTCCGGCGTCGCGCGGGGCGACGCGCCCGCGGTTGCAACCGCGGCTAGAGGCTCGCTGGCGCTCGCCGCGAAGTCCGCCTCCGCGGACTGAGGTCTCGTCCCAACCCGCCGGGTGCCCTCTGGGCGTGGGTTTCGCGGCGCCGTGAGGCGCCTCTCGCCGCAGTTTCAACCGCGGGCGCGCCGCGATGGCGACCGCGCTCCCCCCGGCCCACGCTCCATGCTCTACGCTCTACGCCCCACGGCCCAACGGCACACGGCCCACGGCCCACGCCCTACGCCCCCCGCCCCGCGGCCTCCGCCGCCAACTGCCGTAGCCGGAAGCGCTGGAGTTTGCCCGTCTCGGTGCGCGGCAGCGACTCGACGAAGACGACCTTGCGCGGGTACTTGTAGGGGGCGATCTCCGCCTTGACGAAGTCCTGCAACTCGGCCACCAGCCCGTCGCCCGCGGCCGCGGGGTCGCGCAGGACGACGTAGGCGGTCACCAGCGCGCCGCGCGCCGGGTCGGGCGTGCCGACGACGCCGCACTCCTTGATCAGCGGGTGCTCCAGCAGCACGTTCTCGATCTCCGGCCCGGCGATGTTGTAGCCGGAGGAGATGATCATGTCGTCGGCGCGCGCCTGGAACCAGAAGTAGCCGTCGGCGTCCATCACGTAGGCGTCGCCGGTGAGGTTCCAGCCGTCGCGCACGTAGCCGCGCTGGCGCTCGGGGTCGGCCAGGTAGCGGCAGCCGGTCGGGCCGCGCACCGCCAGGTGCCCGACCGTGCCTGGCGGGATCGGCTGGCCGGCGTCGTCGAGCACGCACGCCTCGTAGCCCGGCACCGCCTTCCCGGTCGCGCCGGGGCGGATGTCGTCGTCGGCCGCCGAGATGAAGATGTGCAGCATCTCGGTCGAGCCGATGCCGTCGATGATCTTGATCCCGGTCGCGTCGAGCCACGCCTGGTAGACCGCGGCCGGCAGCGTCTCGCCGGCCGAGACGCAGCGGCGCAGGCTGCCGATGTCGTACTCCCCGAGGTGGTCGAGCAGGACGCGGTACATCGTCGGTGCGGTGAAGAGCGTCGTCGCGCGGTGATTCTGGATCGTTTCGAGGAGGGCCCGCGGGCTCGGCTGCTCCAGCAGCACCGCCGAGGCGCCGGCGCGGAAGGGGAAGAGGAGCAGCCCGCCGAGCGCGAAGGTGAAGGCCAGGGGCGGCGTGCCGCAGAAGACGTCGTCCGCGGTCGGGCGCAGGACGTGGCGCGAGAAGGTGTCGCAGATCGCCAGCGCGTCGCGGTGGAAGTGCATCGTCCCCTTCGCCGCGCCGGTCGTGCCGGAGGTGAAGGCGATCAGCGCGACGTCGTCGCTGGCGGTGTCGACGCTGGCGAAGGTCGCCGGCTTGCCCGCGCTGAGCGCCTCCAGCGAGCCGGGGCCGCCGTCGCGGTAGCGGACGACGCGTGCCCGCTGCCCGCCCTCGCCGACGTCGGCCCGCGCCGCCGCCGCGACCAGCTCCTCCTCGAAGCGGGCGTCGCAGAGGGCGAGGGTTACGCGGGCCTTCTCCAGCGTGTAGGCCAGCTCGCGGGCGCGGAGGAGCGGCATCGTCGTCACCGCGATCGCGCCCGCCTTCAGCACCGCGAACCAGCACGCGACCATCTGCTCGTTGTTCGGGCCGCGCAGGAGGACCCGGTTGCCCGGCACGACGCCCAGGTTCTCGACCAGCGCGTGCGCGATGCGGTTCGCCTCCGCCAGCAGCGCGCCGTAGGTCAGAGTCGTCGCGCCGCAGCGGATCGCCGGGCGGTCGCCGTGCCCGGCCGCGACCGCGCCGTCGAGGAGTTCGGCGGCGCAGTTGAGCCGCGCGGGGTACCGGAGCCCCGGCGCGAGGGTGAAGTCGAAGCGGGGCCAGTCGGCCATCGGGGGGAGATGGTCGCGCGCGAAGGTGTCGACGTGCGCGGAGGGGCCGAGCCCCGCGGCCACCCGGTCGCCGTCCGCCGATGCAGACATCGCCTGGTCCTCCCCGCCGCGTCGCGGCCGCGCCGTGCGGCCCGTGGCGCGGCCGTGCGGCCGCCGCCGATGCGTTGTCGCCGCTCTCTCGATACTGAGTTTAGCACGTCCCGCGGGGGTACGGGCGGGTGGGGCGGGGCGCCGGGCGGCTGAAGCCGCGGCTGAAGCCGCCTCGAGGCGCCACGAAGGCAGCCTGCGTGGCCTGGCCGACGTCCCAACCCGCGGAGGCGGGTTTCGCGGCGGCGGGGTACCCACCGCAGGTGGGTCTGCCTCTAGCCGCGGTTTCAACCGCGGGCGCGGCTGGCGCGCTGACGCAACCGTCGAAGACGCAGCCGGTGCTAGACTGCGGGCTCCGGGCTACCGTCGCGAGCGGAAGGGAGTACGACAAGATGCGGATCTTGCAGCCCGAGGGCTGGGCCAAGCCACGCGGCTACGCCAACGGCGTCGCCGCGGCGGGGACGACGATCTTCGTCGCCGGGCAGATCGGCTGGAACGCGCGGGGCGAGTTCGAGACGGACGACTTCGTCGGGCAGGTGCGGCAGGCGCTCCAGAACGTCGTCGCCGTCCTCGCGGCCGGCGGCGCCACGCCGGATCACCTCACCCGCCTGACCTGGTACGTCGTCGACAAGCGGGAATATCTGGCGACGGCGCGCGAGGTCGGCCGCGCCTACCGCGAAGTCGTCGGCGCGCACTATCCGGCGATGACGCTGGTGCAGGTCGCCGCGCTGCTGGAAGACCGTGCGAAGGTGGAGATCGAGGCGACCGCGGTCATCCCGGCCGGGCCGGCGGCATGATCCGCGCTGAGTGCCCGGCCCTAGCGCGAGAGGGCGGGGACGCGGCAGCACGGGTCCGCTATACTGGCAGGAGGGAGTGGGCGATGCCGCGCAAGGTGCGCCAATTGAAGGCCGACCTGCGGCGGGCGGGCTTCATCGAGCGCCCCAGGCGCGGCAAGGGCAGCCAGGGCTACTGGGAGCACCCGGACGTGCCGGAGGCGCGCGTCCTCCTCTCGGGGCACGACGGCGACGACGCCCAGCCCTACCAGGAGCGGCAGGTACGCGCGGTGCTGGCGCGCCCGAGAGCGAGCGCGAGAACAAGAGCGGCGGCCATGAGCGCGCATGAGCCCGCGCCGATCACGCCGGCCGAACTGGCGGAGGCCCGGCGCTACTCGCTGCTGATCGCCCGGTCCGAGGAGGACGGGGCCTACCTGGTGACGGTGCCCGAGTTGCCGGGGCTGATGACCCACGGGCGCACGCACGAGGAGGCGGTGACGATGGGCGAGGAGGCGGTCGCCACCTGGCTGGCCGGGCTGCGCGCCGGCGGTCACCCGGTCCCACCCCCGCGCCTGGCCACCGCCGGCGCCGCCTGATCCCTACCAGATCCGCCGTGTCGGCCGCCTGGGATCGCAGGCTAGCGGCGGAACATCAGCGCGCGGGGCGCGGGGCCTGGACGACGCGGAGTACCTGCCCGCCCGGCGCGGCGAAGTAGAAGTGGTCGTTGCCGGGGTGCGTCAGCCGGGGCAGGTCGGCCGCGAGCACCTTCCGCTGTACCGCCGCCGGGTCGTCGTCCCGGACCTCCAGCCAGGCCCCCCGGCGCGCCTGGCGCTCGTCGAGCGCTTCCTCGGTGAACTCGACGCTCAGCGCCCCGCCGCCCGGGAAGCGGAAGGCGAGGACCGGCGCCGATAGCCCTGGCGCGTCGTCGCTCGCGACGGCCTCGCCGCCGAGGATGGCGCTGAAGCAGTGCATCAACTGCTCGCGGCTCTCGGGGTGCGCGTAGATGTGGACGCTGTTGCTGAGGGCGTTCATCGAGATCCCCTCTCCATCGTGACGTGGCCGCGCGGGGCGGGTGGCGGATCGGGGCCGCCCGGCGACGCCGCGGGGCCATCGCCGGGCGGCCCGGGAAGCGGCTACGCGGGCTCGCCGGGCGCCGCGGGCGGCTGGCCGGCCGCGGCCCGGCGCATCGGGTAGGTGTCGGACGTCAACCGGTCCGCGACGATCTTGCCGTCGCGGAAGGTGAGCAGTTCGGCCGTGGCCATGACGCCGAACGGCGCGGTGGCGAGGTCGTAGAGGACCAGCGCCCGTGTGTCGTCGCCGAACGCGGCGATGATCTCCACGCCGGTGACCGCCCGCGCGAACCCGCTCAGGGACTCCATGTAGGCGGCCTTCCCGCGCAGGTGGTTCATCGGCCCGTCGAAGGCCACGTCGTCGGCCACGTAGGCCGCGGCGGCGTCGTAGTCGTGGCCGGTCCAGGCCGTCGTGAAGGCGCGGGCGAGGGCCGCCGGGGTGC
>DASSSV010000515.1:0-5034 GCA_035708265.1 Thermomicrobiales bacterium
AGTACACCATCATTAAATTCACCTATCGGGGCTTCCCGTCGAGCTACCTCATCAACACCGAGAAGCCACCGACGGACGATCTCCAGGTGCGCAAGGCGCTGCTCTACGCGATCAGCCCGGAACTCGTCGTCAAGGTCTCCTTCGCCAACGTGCCGAAGGCGGCGCACGCGCCGCTCAACTCCACCAGCCTCGGCTACGACCCCGCGATCGCCAAGATGTACCCGCTCGACCCGGAGAAGGCCAAGCAGATCCTCGACGCCGCGGGTTGGAAACCGGGCGGCGACGGCATCCGGGTGAAGGACGGCGCGCCGTTGAAACTCACCTTCATCGGCGGGACCGGCTGGGAGCCCTACGCGGTGCCGGTGCAGGCGCAGTTGCGCCAGGTGGGGATCGACATGGAGATCCGCATCCTCGCGCCGGCCGCGCGCACCGAGGCCGACATCAAGGGCGAGCACCATCTGGCCGGCCTCGGCTTCTCCAACAGCGACCCCTCGGTGCTGACGAACATCTTCCACTCCAAGAACATCGCCAACGGCTTCGCCTGGAGCCGCTTCCGCAGCCAGGAGCTGGACGACCTGCTCGACAAGGCGCAGGGCGTGCCCGACCTGAACCAGCGCAAGCAACTCTACGGCCAGATCCAGAAGATCATCATGGACAACGCCCTCTGCGTCCCGCTGGTCGAGGGCGCCAGCATCCTGGCCTACCCCCAGACCGTCCACGACATCACCTTCGACACGCGCGGGTTCCCGTACTACTACGACACCTGGATGCAGAAGTAGGGGCCATGGCGGCGTACATCGCGCGGCGGCTCCTCCAGGCCGTCGTCGTCCTCTTCGGGGTCTCGGTCCTCGTCTTCGCGATGGTCTACCTGCTGCCCGGCGACCCCGTCCTGACGATGCTGGGCGACCAGACGGCGGTCTCGGCCGACGTGGTGGTGAACGCCCGCCACCAGCTCGGCCTCGACCGCCCGGCGCCGCTGCAGTACGGGCACTTCCTCTTCCACGCGCTGGAGGGGGACCTGGGACGATCCTGGCGTTCCAACCAGCCGGTCACGGCGATCATCCTGAGCCAGTTGCCGGCCACGCTCCAGCTCACGGCGGCCGGGCTCGGCCTGGCGATCGTGATCGGGGTCGTGCTGGGCCTGATCGCCGCGGTGCGCCAGAACTCCTGGGCCGACAACCTCAGTATGGTCCTGGCGCTGGTCGGCGTCTCGATGCCGAGCTTCTGGCTCGGCCTGCTGCTGCTCTTCCTCTTCTCGCTGCGCCTCGGCTGGGTCCCGGCGACCGGCTACGGCGGCTGGAAGCGGCTGATCCTGCCGGCCTTCACCCTCGGGCTCCAGGCGGCGGCGATCATCGCGCGGCTGGTGCGGTCGAGCGTGCTGGAGGTGCTGCGCCAGGAGTACATCGTGACGGCGCGGGCGAAGGGGCTGGCCGAGCGCTCGGTGCTGGTGCGCCACGCCCTCCGCAACGCCCTGATCCCGGTGGTGACGGTCGTCGGGCTCCAGTTCGGCGGCCTGCTCGGCGGCGCGGTGATCATCGAGACGGTCTTCGCGCGCCAGGGAATCGGGCGCGTCGCGGTGGCCGCGATCAACGACAAGGACTTCCCGCTGATCCAGGGGATCGTCCTCTTCGCCGCCGTCGTCTACACGCTGGTGAATCTCGTCATCGACATCTTCTACGCCTGGCTCGATCCGCGCATCCGCTATAGTTGAGCGAGGGGTGATCGCCGATGGGGCGCCGGGGACAGACCGACGGGCCGCGCGCCGCGCGCCGGGGGCCGGTGTGAGCGTCGAAGCCCTGCCACGCGCCGCCGCGGCCGGCCCCGAGCGCGCCCCCGACCGGGCACTCGGGCGCTTCGCGCGCGCCTTCCGGCGCAACCCCGGCGCGGTGGCGGGCCTCGTCGTGCTGCTCGTGCTGCTGGCTCTGGCGCTCCTCGCGCCGGTGCTGGCGCCCTACGACCCGATCCAGATCTCGCCCGCCGACCTGCTGGGGCCGCCGAGCGGGCAGCACTGGTTCGGCACCGACGAGTACGGCCGCGACATCCTCAGCCGGGTGCTGCTCGGCTCGCGGCTGACCCTATGCGTCGGCCTGGTCTCGGTCGCCATCTCCGCTGTCTGCGGCAGCGTGCTGGGGCTCCTCGCCGGCTACTACGGCGGGCTGACCGACACGGTGATCATGCGCCTGATCGACGTCAAGCTGGCCTTCCCCAGCATCCTGCTCGCCATGGGCATCGTCGCGGTCCTCGGCCCGAGCCTGACCAACCTGATGATCGCGGTCGGCATCGGCGGCATCGCCACCTACACGCGGGTCGTGCGGGCGTCGGTCCTCTCGGCGAAGGAGTACCTCTACGTCCTCGCCGCGCGCGCGGCCGGCTGCACCGACCGGCGGATCATGTTCGTGCATCTCCTGCCCAACGTCCTCGCCCCGGTGATCGTGCTCTCGGCGCTCAGCGTGGCCGGGGCGATCCTCGCCGCCTCCGGCCTCAGCTTCATCGGCCTCGGCGCGCAGCCGCCTTCGCCCGAGTGGGGGGCGATGCTCAACGACGGCCAGAACTACCTGCGCGACGCCTGGTGGATGACGACCTTCCCGGGACTGGCGATCATGATCACCGTGATGGCCGTCAACCGGCTCGGCGATGGCCTGCGCGACGCCCTCGACCCCCGCCTGCGGCTCTGACCCGCGCGGGAGATGCGACCTACAGGAGGAGCGCGGAGCGTGAAGATCACCGCGATCGAGACGGTCCTCTTCGAGCCGACCTGGGACGACCCGCTCGCCCACAGGCACCGTCGCACCTTCGGCGCGGTCACCGTCCGCACCGACGAGGGGCTGGCCGGCATCAGCCGCACCTGGGCCGAGGGCGCGCGCCACATCCACGACCTCTTCGCGCCGGCGCTCGCCGGCGAGGACCCGCGCGATGTCGAGCGCCTCTGGGCGAAACTCTACGCCCTGACCGTGCCCCATCTCGGGCAGGAGCGGGCGATGGTCGCCGCGATCGGCGCGCTCGACGTCGCGCTCTGGGACCTCCTGGGCCGGAGCGCGGGCCTGCCGTGCTGGCGGCTCCTCGGCGGCTACCGCGACTGGGCGCCGGCCTACGCCGACGTGCCGATCCGCAACGAGACCCCGGAGGAGCTGGGCGAACAGCTCGCCGAGTCGGTCGCGGCCGGCTACCGGGCGGTGAAGTTCCACATCCTCAACCGCGACCCCGACCACATCGTCGCGGAGGCGCGCGCGGCGCGCGCGGCGATCGGCCCCGACGTCGCGCTGATGGTCGACATCTTCCGCGCGCTCGACCCCCAGACGGCGATCGCCGTGGCCCGGCGGCTGGAGGAGTACGACATCACCTGGCTGGAGGAGCCTGTCCGCTGGCACGACCAGCCGCTCGGCCTGGCGCTCGTGGCGCAGCAGACCCGCATCCCGATCGCCGGCGGCGAGGGCGAGAGCAGCCTCTACGGCTGCCGGGCGATCCTGGAGCGGGGCGGCGTGGCCTACCTCCAGACCGACCTCCTCGGCGGCGGGGGCTACACCAACCTGCGCAAGATCGGCGCGCTGGCCGAGGCGTACCACGTCCGGCTGGCGCCCCACGGCGCGAGCTTCCCGGAGCTGGTCGCGCCGCTGGTGGCGGCGCTGCCCAACGGCGCGAGCGTCCCGGCCACGACCCCGCACCAGCCCCCCGCCGTCTGGGGGGATCTCTACGAAGACTTCCGGATCACAGACGGCCGGATCGAGTTGACCGACCGCCCGGGCCTCGGCCTGACCTTCGACCAGGCGTTCCTGGCGCGCTACCGGGTCGGCGTGTTGTCGTCGTAGTGATGGGAGGTGCGGCGTGACCCCAGCGGCAACGGCGGGCGAGATCCGGGTCATCCGGGCCGGCACGCTAATCGACGGCGCCGGCGGCCCGCCCGTGCGGGACGGGGCCGTGGTGATCGAGGGCGGCGCGATCGCCTACGCCGGCCCGGCCGCCGGCGCGGCGCTGCCCGACGTCCCGGCCGCGCAGCGGATCGACGCGCCCGGCGGGACGGTGCTGCCCGGCCTGATCGAGAGCCACGTCCACCTGACCTTCAACACCCGCACGGCCGCGACCTCGCCCGCGGTGATCGCGCAGCTCGTCGCCGACGACGACTGGACGATCGCCATCCGTGCGGTGCAGGCGGCCCAGGCGTGCCTCGGCGCCGGCATCACCACCGTGCGCGACTGCGGCGCGAAGGGGCTGGTGACGATGCGCCTGCGCGACCTGATCGCCGAGGGCTTCATCAACGGCCCGCGCGTCCTCGCCTGCGGCATGCCGATCACCACCACCGCCGGCCACTGTCACTGGTGCGGGCTGGAGGCCAACAACGAGCAGGAGGTGGTCCTGGCGGCGCGCCGGATGGCGCAGGCGGGGGCCGACTTCATCAAGGTGATGGCGACGGGCGGCGGGATGACCGCGCACAGCAACATCGCCGAGCCGCAGTACTCGGTCCCGGAGCTGGCGGCCATCGCGCGCGAGTCGCACCGCCTCGGCCGCCGCGTCACCGCGCACTCGCACGCCGGTAAGGGGCAGCGCAACTGCCTGGAGGCCGGCATCGACATGATCGAGCATTGCAACTGGCACACGCCCGACGGCTGGGAGTTCGACGAGGCGCTGATGCGCGACATCGTCCGGGCCGGGATGTACATCGGCATCACCCTCTCCGGCCCGCAGCAGGCCGCTGCGGCGGCGCGCACGCCCTACGACGCACTGCCGGAGGCGCTGCGCGTGCGCTACGAGACACTGCATGAGATGCGCGCGATGGGCGCGAAGATCGTCCTGCACAGCGATGCCATCGCGCCGATCACGACCTACGAGGACTTCCCCTTCAGCCTGGTCGCGGCGGTGCGCTACGGCAGCTTCTCCTCGGTCGAGGCGATCCACGCCAGCACCGGCCTCGCGGCCGAGGCGATCGGCCTCGACGGGGTCACCGGCCGTCTCGCGCCCGGCCTGGCCGCCGACGTCCTGGTTGTCGACGGTGACCTCGCCGCCGACATCGGGGCGATCGCGCGGACGCGCCAGGTGCTG
>DASSSV010000516.1:0-3577 GCA_035708265.1 Thermomicrobiales bacterium
GCTGCGCGCGCAGCCTCCTGGCCGCGCTCGACGCGCTGGCGCCGGACATCGTGCTGGTTGAGGGGCCGCCGGACGCGCAGGAGGTCCTGCCGCTGCTGACGCACGAGGCGATGCGGCCGCCGGTGGCGCTGCTGGTCTACGCGCCCGACGCCCCGCGCCTCGCGGCGTTCTACCCGTTCGCCACCTATTCGCCGGAGTGGCAGGCGCTGCGCTACGCCGCCGCGCGCGGCGTGCCGGCGCGCTTCATCGACCTGCCGTTGAGCGTGCGGATCGCGGAGGCGCTGGCGGCAGAAGAGCGCGCGGCGGACGCTCCCGAGGGCGCGGAAAAGCCGGCGGACGCGACGAGCACGGGGGCGGAGCCGGAGTCGGCGGCGGATGACGCGCCGCCGGGGGTGACGCTGCGCGACGACCACGAGCTGTGGTGGGAGCACCAGATCGAGCAGCGGCAGGACGCGACCGGCCTCTTCGCCGGGATCAAGGAGGCGATGGCGGAGCTGCGCGCGCAGGCGCCGCCGCCCGAGGGCGAGGAGGCGCGCCGCGAGGCCCACATGCGCCAGGCGATCCGCGCCGCGCGGCGCGAGGGCTACGCGCGGATCGCGGTCGTCTGCGGGGCCTGGCACGCGCCGGCGCTGGCCGACCTCGGCGGCGCGAAGGACGACGCGGCGTTGCTGAAGGGGCTGCGCAAGGCGAAGGTCGCCGCGACCTGGATCCCCTGGACCAACTCGCGCCTCTCGTCGCGCAGCGGCTACGGCGCGGGCGTCCGCTCGCCCGGCTGGTACGAACACCTCTGGACGGCCGATAGTCGCGGCGGGGTCCGCTGGGTCGCGCGCGCGGCGGCGCTGCTGCGCGCCGACGACCTCGACGCGCCCTCCAGCAACACGATCGAGGCGGTGCGGCTGGCCGACGCGCTCGCCGCGCTGCGCGGCCTGCCGCTGCCGGGGCTGGCCGAGTACCACGAGGCGATCCAGACGGCGCTCTGCGGCGGTGATCCCGCGCCGATGCGGCTGATCCGCGACCGGCTGGAGATCGGCGAGGCGCTCGGCGCGGTGCCGCCGGAGACGCCCGCCGTGCCGTTGCAGCGCGACCTGGAGGCGCGCCAGCGCCGCCTGCGCCTGCCGCCCTCGCCCGAGATCAAGACGCTCGACCTCGACCTGCGCGACGAGACCGGCCGCGCGCGGAGCCAGTTGCTCCACGCGCTCGCCGCGCTCGGCGTCGCCTGGGGCACGACGCCGCGCGCGGGCGGCGGCAAGGGGACCTTCCACGAGGTCTGGCAACTCCAGTGGCGCCCCGAGCTGGCGGTCGCGGTGATCGAGGCGAACGTCTGGGGCAACACGGTCGAGGACGCGGCGACGGCGGCGCTCTGCCGACGCGGCGATGAGACCGACGAGCTGCCCCGGCTCACCGCGCTCCTCGACGCCGCCATCCTCGCGGCGCTCCCCGGCGCGGTCGCGCACCTGCTGACGCGCGTGCAGGCGGGCGCGGCAGTCGCCGCCGATGTCAAGCACCTGATGGACGCGCTGCCGCCGCTGGCGCGGATCGCGCGCTACGGCGACGTGCGCGAGACGAAGCGCGAGGCGGTCGCGCCGGTCATCGCCGGCATCTTCGGGCGGGTGCTGGTGGGACTGCCGAACGCCTGCGCGTCGCTCGACGACGGCGCGGCCGCGGCGATGGTGGAGAGTATCGGGCGCGTGCAGGAGAGTCTCGCCACGCTCGACGACGCGACGATGCGCGACGAGTGGCACGGCACGTTGCGCAAGGTCGTCGGGCGCGAGGCGGTCCACGGCCTGGTGCGCGGCCGGTGCTGCCGCCTGCTGCTCGACGGCGGCGCGCTCGACGGCGCGGAGCTGCACCGGCTGGCGCGGCTCGCGCTCTCGCCGGCGACGCCCGCCGCGCAGGCCGCCGCCTGGATCGCCGGCGTGACGCACGGCAGCGGCCTCCTGCTCTTACAGCAGGACACGCTCTGGGGCGCGCTCGACGACTGGCTGCGCGACCTCGCGCCGGACACCTTCGTGGAGATGCTGCCGCTGCTGCGCCGCGCTTTTGCCGCCTTCCAGCAGCCCGAGCGCCGGGCGATGGGCGAGAAGGTCAAGCACCTGCGGCGGGACGCGCGGGGCGAGCCGGTGATGGCGGCGGCCGGCGACGCGGACCTGGCCGACATCGACCGTGCGCGCGCCGACCGCGTCCTGCCGGTGCTCGCCCAGATTCTCGGCGTGGCCCGCCCTTCGTAGGGGGCGTCCCCTGCGAGACCAGGACCGGGGACGGCCCACGGCCCACGACGACGCGAGGAGACGCCGATGACGACCGACGAGACCGAGCGGCTGCGGCGCTGGCGGCTGGTGCTGGGCGGGGCGGCGGTAGCCGGCGGGGGCGCGGGGGGCGCTGGCGAAGGGCTCGACGTCGCGCTGGGAGCGGCCGACCGGGGGATGGACGGCGCGCTCGCCGCGCTCTACGACAAGGCCGAGCGCCAGGCCGGGCTCGGCGCCTCCGCACCGGGCGTGGCGCGCTGGCTCGGAGATATCCGCACCTATTTCCCCGCGCCGGTCGTGCGCGTGATGCAGCAGGACGCGCTAGAGCGGCTGGGGCTGCGGCAACTCCTCGTGGAGCCGGAACTGCTCGAGGGCGTCGAGGCCGACGTCCACCTCGTCGCCACGCTCCTCTCGCTCAGCAAGGTCATCCCGGAGCGGACGAAGGAGACGGCGCGCGCGGTCGTCCGCAAGGTCGTCGCGGACCTGGAGCGGCGGCTGGCGCAGCGGACGGTGCAGGCGGTGCGTGGCAGCCTCAACCGCGCGACCCGCACCAGCCGCCCGCGCCCGCACGAGATCGACTGGGACCGCACCATCCGCGCCAACCTGAAGCATTACCTTTCCGAGCGCGGCACGATCGTCCCGGAGAAGTTGGTCGGCCACGGCCACGCGCGCAAGCGCGCGCACCTGCGCGACGTCATCCTCTGCGTCGACCAGAGCGGTTCGATGGCGACCTCGGTCGTCTACTCGGGCATCTTCGGCGCAGTGCTGGCCTCGATCCCGGCCGTCGGGACGCGGATGGTCGTCTTCGACACCGCAGTCGTGGACCTCACCGACGACCTGCACGACCCGGTCGACCTCCTCTTCGGCACGCGGCTCGGCGGCGGCACCGACATCAACCGCGCGGTCGCCTACTGCCAGGGGCTCGTCGCGCGCCCGGCCGAGACGATCCTCGTCCTCATCACCGACCTCTACGAGGGCGGCGACGCCGCGCAGATGCTCAAGCGCGTCGGGGCGCTCGTCGCGAGCGGCGTGCAGGTGGTCTGCCTGCTGGCGCTCAACGACACCGGCGCGCCGATCTACCACGAGGGGCACGCGGCGGCGCTGGCCGCGCTCGGCGTCCCGGCCTTCGCCTGCACCCCGGACCTCTTCCCCGACCTGATGGCCGCCGCGATCGAGCGCCGCGACCTCGCCCTCTGGGCCGCGCGGCACGACATAGTGACGGCGTGAGAGCGTGGGAGCGTGGGGACGTAGAGGGTAGAGCGCAACAGGGCAGGGGCCGGGTGACGCCGGGCTGAAACGTCATTCAGGCCGCGCAGGCGGCCTTCGTGCCG
>DASSSV010000517.1:0-4419 GCA_035708265.1 Thermomicrobiales bacterium
TGCTCGTCTTCATCAGCAGCAACAAGTGGTTCCGTGCGGCCTATGGCGCGAAGCTGCGCGCGCACATGGCGAAAGGCGCCGCGGTGTTGAGCATCACCGACTTCGGCGACCTGCCGGTCTTCGAGGCGGCGACCGCCTACCCGATGATCTTCGTCGCGCAGAAGGGCGGCGACAAAGTCGCGACCCGCTTCACGCAGGTCAAGTCCCTGGCCGAGCCGTACCCGGACGTGCGGGCCTTGATCGAGCAGTCCGGCCAGGCCTTGCCCCCGGATGCGCTCAACGGGGAGAACTGGAGCCTGACCGATAACACTACGGCCGCGCGCCTGCGGACGATGGCGACGGCGAGTATCCCGCTAGGCGACTACGTCAACGGGCAAATCTACTACGGTATCAAGACTGGCTTTAACGCGGCCTTTGTTATCAAAGGCCGCCAGCGCGATGAGCTGATCGCGGATGATCCGAAGAGCGCCGAGATCATCAAGCCGTTCGCCGGCGGCAGAGATGTCCGACGATGGCGCATCGACTATCCAGATAAGTGGGTGATCTTTGCTAGGCGCGGCATTCAGATCGACGATTACCCTGCCATCAGAGCCCATCTGGCGCAATGGAAGGCTGAACTTACTCCGAAGAGAACAGGGAAGGAAGAGAAGGGCCGTAAGCCAGGGCGCTACAAGTGGTACGAAGTACAGGATGATGTGGCTTACTACCCTGCCTTCGAGAAACCGAAGATCGTCTTTCCGGACATAACTAAGGAACCTCGGTTTGCCTTCGACTCGACGGGCGGCTACGTAGATACGACGATTTTCGTGATTCCCGTAGACGACCTCTATTTGCTTGGTGTATTGAACTCCGAAGCAGTCTTAGAACTCTACGTTGACATGAGCCCTAAGATCCGCGGCGGATATCTCCGGTACAAGCGGCAGTACGTTGAGAGAATCCCGATCCCCCAAGCCTCTGCCGCCGACCGGACGGCTATCGCCGATCTGGTGCGGCAGTGCCTCGACACGAAAGGGCAGGGGCCGCGGGTAGCGGAGTGGGAGGCGGAGTTCAACGCGCGGGTAGCGCGGCTGTACGGGCTGGCGGCCGATTGAGCGCGCGTCGCGCGCCGGGCGAAGTGCTGCCCGAACCATAGGGTTACCCGACCGGAGAGCAGGAGCGTTTCGTGAATATCCTCCACGCGACGACCGACCCGCCGCTGCTCACACGGCTCAAGCAGATGCTCGGCGGCGCCGACCGGGCCGACATCGCCGTCGGCTACCTCTTCATCTCGGGCTTCAACGCGGTCGCGGACGAACTGGCGGGGCTGAGCAAGGTGCGCATCCTGGTCGGGCGCACCGACCGCCCGATGCTGGAAGAGCTCGCGCGCGGGGTGCAGCAGGCGGACGCGCTGCGGGCGCGGCTCGACGGCGATGGCATCGTCAAGCGCAGCGCGCGCCAGGAACTCGGTGCTCAGGCGGTGCGCGCGATCGGCGAGGGCGTGGCGCTCCTGCCGCAGACCGACGCCGAACAGTGCGGCGTGCGCCGGCTGGCCGACCTGGTCGCCGACGGCAGGGTCGAGATCCGCACCTACCCGAAGGGGCTGCTCCACGCGAAGGCGTACCTCTGCTGGTACAAGAATCACCCCGAGCCGGGCGCCGCGGTCGTCGGGTCGTCGAACTTCACGCTGGCCGGCTTCACCGGCAACACCGAGCTGAACGTCCGGGTCACGGGCGACGCCGAGATGGCCGAGTTGCGCCGCTGGTTCGACGCGCTCTGGGCCGAGTCGGTGGACGTGACGCAGGATCTCGCGGTGGAGCTGCGCCGCTCGTGGGCGCTGGCCGAGACGCCGCCGTACCATGTCTACCTGAAGGCCCTCTACGAACTCTATAAGGACGAGCTGGGGACGCCGGAACTGGAGCCGAGCCGGCGCGGCGTGCCCGACCTGGCGAACTTCCAGCTCGACGCCGTGCGGCGCGGGCTGCGGATGGTGGAGCAGCACGGCGGCTGCTTCATCGGCGACGTCGTCGGCCTGGGCAAGACCTACGTCGGCGCGGAGTTGGTGCGGCAGTTGCAGTTCAACGAGCCGCGCGGTCGGCACCCGCTGATCGTCTGCCCTGCCGGGCTGATCCCGATGTGGGAAACGATCGCCGAGCGCTTCGGGCTCGGCGCCGAGGTCGTCTCGATGTCGGCCATCGTCCCACCGCCTGCCGCGCGCTTCGACGAGGAGCGCGCCGCGTACGTGGACGAGGCGCCCGCGACGGGCGGGATCAACCTGCTGGAGCGCTATCCCGACCGGGGCGTGGTGCTGGTGGACGAGGTCCACAACTTCCGCCACCCCGGCACGCGGCGCTACCGGGCGCTCTACGACTACCTCTGGGGCGGCGAGCACAAGATCGTGCTGTTGAGCGCCACGCCGCAGAACCTCGGGCCGGCCGACATCTACCATCAGTTGCGGCTCTTCCTGGACGACCTCGACCACGGGCTGAACCTCGACCCGGTCAACCTGGAAGACTATTTCCGCGCGGTGCAGCGCTGGTATCAGTACCGGATCGAGGTGGACAACTGGCAGCAGGACTACCAGCGCTGGCAGGTCGCGAGCGGCAGCGGTCGCGGCAGGCATACGCCGCCGCCCGCGCCGCCGGCGCAGCCGCACGAGCCCTACGCGCGGATCGAGGAGGTGCTGAACCCGGTCTTCATCCGGCGGCGTCGGAAAGACGTCCGCGAGCTGTATGGCGACGATGTCGAGGTCAACGGGCGGCGGGTCGTCTTCCCGGAGCCGGTGCTGGATAACCTCTCGTACCGCCTGGACGAAGTCTATGCGAAGGTGGGGCCGTTCGCGACGATCCTGGAGCAGTTGAACTGCCACCGCGGCGCGCGCTACCTGGCCCTCGATTACCTGCGCCCGGAAGCCCGGCAACGCGAAGTCTACAAGGATCTGCTGCGGGCGCGGAACCGCGTGGCCCGCCTGATGCGCTTCCTCCTGGTCAAGCGGCTGGAGTCGAGCGTGGCCGCATTTCAGGCGACGCTCGAAACGCTGATCCGCAGCAACCGCAACTTCCGGGCGGCGCTGGGCGAGGGCTTCGTGCCGATCGGGCAGACGGCGACGAATATCTTGTCGGGCGAGCGGTTCGAGGTCGACGAGCTGCTCGATCGCTTGCAGCAGGAGGAGCAGCGGCGCGAGGCCGCCGGCGCCCGGCGCCGCAAGCTGGTCCACCCCGCGGCCGACTTCGACGTCGCGCGCTGGCTCGCCGACCTGGACGCCGACCACGCCGTCCTCAGCCGGTTGCGGGAGGCGGTCGGGCGGATCACCCCCGAGGACGACGACAAGCTGCGGGCGCTGCGCGCGTTCCTGGCCCGGCCGGAGGTCGCCGCGGACAAGGTGCTGATCTTCTCCGAGGCCGAGGCGACCGTGGACTACCTCTACGCGCAGCTCAACCCGGGCGGGCGCGACCCGGCCATCGAGCGGTTGAGCGGGGCGAACCGCGACCAGTTGCAGCAGATCGTCAAGCGCTTCGCGCCGCACGCGAACTTACGGAAGGGCGAGCACCGGCTGGGGCCGGCCGTGCGGGTGCTGATCGCCACCGACGTCATCAGCGAGGGGCAGAACCTGCAAGACTGCAACCGGGTCTTGAACTACGATCTGCACTGGAACCCCGTCCGGCTGATCCAGCGCTTCGGCCGGGTCGACCGCATCGGCACCGCGCACGAGCGGATCTACCTGCACAACACCTGGCCGGACACCGACGTGGACACGCAGCTAACGCTGACGGAGCGGCTGCAACGGCGCATCCAGGCGTTCCACGACTTCATCGGCCTCGACGCGCCGCTGCTGAGCGCGAGCGAGCGGATCAACCCGAACGCGATGTACCGCATCTACGAGGAGCGGCGGCTGCCGGAGGGCGACGACATGCTGGACGAGGTCGCCGCCTTCCAGCGCGGCGTGGCGCTCTTGCAGCGCATCCAGCAGGAGGACCCGGCGCTGTGGCAGATCGTGACCAACCTGCCCGACGGCATCCGCTCGGCGCTCCCGGCCAAGCCGGCCGCGGCGACGCTGGAGCCGATCGTCGCCTACCAGCAGGCGCTGCCGGGGATGGAGCGGCAACAGCCGCTGTTGGTGGAGGCGCCAGCACCCCAACGGCCGCCGTCGCCCCTGGACGGGCCGCGCGCGGGCGAGACGATCGTCCTCTTCAAGCACGGCGACCGCTCGGCCGCCTACGCCGTCGGTTCGGACCTGGCGCCCCGGCCGGTCCCGCTCGGCCAGATCGTCAGCGCCATGGAGTGTACGCCAGAGACGCCGGCCGCGCCGCTGCCGCCGGACACGAACGCGCGCGTGACCGCGGCGTACGAGGCGACGCGTCAGGAGGCGGCGAGCCGGTTGGGGCGGGCGCGCCGGCCGGGCGGGGACACCCGCTTGCGGCGCTACCTCGCGCGCGAGCTGCG
>DASSSV010000518.1:0-3185 GCA_035708265.1 Thermomicrobiales bacterium
GAGGCGCTGGCGGCGATCGGGCCGGCCCACGACGTGCTGGTCCGCCGCGGGGAAGCGCTGCGCGCGGCCCAGATGGACCAGAACACGGCGGCGGTGTGCTACTGGCTGGGGCGCTACGACGAGGCGTTCCGGCTCTACGACCGCGCCCAGCGTGCGTTCGAGTCGGCGGGGGCCGCCGCCGAGGACCGCGCCGCGCGCGCGAAGGGCAACAAGGCGATGGTCCTCACTCTGCTGGGCGACTTCGCCGCCGCGCTGGCCCTGTACGGTGAGGTGCGAGAGGTCTTCGCGCGCCACGGCGAGACGCTGGAGGTCCATCGCACGGACCAGTACATCGCCGACGTCCACGTCAGTCAGGGTGACTACACCCGCGCGCTGCGCCTCTACGGCGACGTCTTCGCGGCGCTGGAGCGCGACGGGCAGGACGCCGACGCCGCCTGGGTCGCCCTGAACATGGTCGAGTGCTACCTGCGCCTCAACCGCAACCCCGAGGCGCTGGACCTGGCCGGGGAGGTGGCGGCCCGCTTCGAGCGTAGCGGGTCGCCGACCGAGACCGCGAAGGCCCGGTTCTTCTGTGGGCTGGCGCACGCCCGCCTCGGCGAGTACGAGCGCGCGCTGGACCTGCTGGGCAAGGCCGCGGTGGTCTTCGCAGACACCGACCTGAGCGGCTTCGTCGGCATCGCCGCGCTGGAGCGGGCGACGCTCTACCTGGTCGCGGAGGACTGGGCCGCGGCGCTGGTGGAGGCGGACCGCGCCCGCGCGCTCTTCGCCGAGCGCGGGCTGCCGGTACGCCAGGCGCAGGCCGACCTCGTCCGGGCGCGCGCGCTGCTCGGCCTCGACGATGTCGCGAGCGCCACCCGCGTGGCCCGCGCGGCGCTCGCGACGACGCGCGAGCGGGAACTGCGCTGGCTCGAGCACGAGGGGCACCACGTCCTGGCCCGCGCCGCCCTAGCCCGCGGCGACCTGGCCGGCGCGCTCGCCGCCTGTGAGGAGGCGATCGTCAGCATCGAGCGGGCCCAGAGCCGGCTGGCGGTTGAGCTGCGCGGCAACTTCCTGGCCGATAAGCTGGAGGTCTACCACGACGCGATCGACTGCGCCCTCCGCCTGGACCGCCCCGCCCTGGCTTTCGCCTACCTCGAGCGGGGCAAGTCGCGCGCGCTGGTGGACTACCTGGCCGGCAACCCCGACGTCCGGGTGCGCGCCCGCGACGCCGGCGACCGCGACCTGCTCGCGGAGTTGGCGCGGCTACGCGAGGAGCACAACGGGCTCTACGAGCGGCTCTACGGCTACGGCCTGGCCCGGCGGCCCGAGCCCGGCCGCGTCCCGGATGGGGCGGCGCCGGAGGAGTCGGACGCGACGCTGCGGGCGGCAATCCGGGGGCGCGAGCAGCGCATCGCGCGGCTCCTCGAGCGGCTGGCGCTGCGCCAGGCCGCGGGGATGGACGGGCTCGCGGCGCGGACGGTCGACGCGCGCGACGTGCAGGCGACGCTCGATGACGACGCGGCGCTGCTGGAGTACTACTTCCACGAGGGCGGCGGCGCGGTCTTCGTCGTCACCGGCCGCGGGCTGACGGTCGTGCCGCTGGCCACGACGCCGCGCGCGCTCCGGCAGATGCTCGGCCGCTGGCAGCTCAACCTGGACGCCGCGGCCCGGCTGCTGGCGCGGCGGCAGCCGCTGGACCGGCTGGCGGACAACGCGCGCGGCGTCTTGGGCGCCCTCTACGAGGCGCTCGTGCGGCCGGCCGAGGGACACCTACGTGGTGTGGCGCGCCTCGTCGTCGTGCCGCATGGCCCGACTCACGCCGTCCCGTTCCACGCGCTCCACGACGGCGAGCGCTACCTGGCCGAGACGGTCGAGGTCGCCACCTGCCCGTCGAGCAGCCTCCGCCGCGCCTGCGCGGCGCGCCCACGGCGGGCAACCGGCAGCGCGCTCGTCGTCGCCTTCAGCGACGGCGGCCGGCTGCCGGCGGTGCTGGAGGAGGCGCGCGCGGTCGCCGCCCTCTTCCCCGGCGAGCACTACGCCGAGGCGGCCGCGACGCGGGCGGCGCTGGCGACGGCCGCGCCGCGCCACGGGATCGTCCACCTGGCCGCGCACGGCGAGGCGCGGCTGGACAACCCGACCTTCGCGCACCTGCGGCTGGCCGACGGGCAACTCAGCCCGGCCGACATCTTCAACCTGGACCTCGACGGCGCGCTGGTGACGCTGAGCGCGTGCGAGACCGGGCGCGCGGTCGTCCAGGGCGGCGACGAGCTGATCGGCCTGGGCCGCGGCTTCCTCTACGCCGGCGCGACGACGCTGCTCCAGAGCCTCTGGCAGGTCGACGACGACTCGACGGCGCGCCTGATGGCGCACGCCTACGGCAGGTTGCGCGACGGTTGGCGCGCCGGCGCGGCGCTGCGCGACGCGCAACTCACCCTGCTCGACGAGCGGGGCCCGCATCCCTACCGCTGGGCGCCCTTCCACCTCGTCGGCCACGACGGCGCGTTCTGATCCGCCGGCGCGCCGGACACGATGAGGCGGCTCCCCGGTGGCGCAAGACCTGGCGAAGATTGGTCCCGGTGTCCCATATGAGGAAGGAGGAGACCCATGTCAGCCAGCGCACGCGACCGCGGTCCGCTCCTGTTCTACGTGCCGGACGAAGTCTGCGTCGTCGTCGACGGTGCGCCGACGGCCAGCCCCGACGCGTGGTATGGCGGCGATGCCCAAACCTGGTACGAGGGCGTAGCCGAGCGGCTCAACGAGGTGTTGAAAGAGGCAGCCGCCTCGCACCCGGAAAATCCTGCCGAGCAGCCCGCGGGCGAGCCGACCAAGGACCAGCGGGTCGAACGGGCGCTGGCGCGCGCCCGGCAGGTCTCGCCGGCGCTCCGGGAAGCGCTCGATAAGCGAGCCCCGCTCCTCCAGCCGTTAGCCCACCTGCCGTTCAGGGGGCCGGCGTACCGCGGGAATACCATCACCCCCTGGACCGTGCTGCGGCCCGTGCAGCGCGACGAGGAACGGGTGACAGGCCCGGTGACGCTCTGCTTCTTCCGCGTCGGCCCGGAGCAGATGAGATTCGGCGACAGTGAACCGGACGCCGCCGAGATCACCCGGCGCACCGACCTCGTCCGGGACCTGGTGAACGCGGCCGGGGACCTGCTGCCGTTCGATCACCTGGGCGGACGTATCCGCGCCGTCGCGCCGAACTGGCT
>DASSSV010000519.1:0-5370 GCA_035708265.1 Thermomicrobiales bacterium
AAGCAAACCCGATTGGACGATTCACCGGGACGGGGTTGGATTATACCTCCGTGGCGGCTATGCTGGTGTCGTGGCCTCGCGGACGGCCCACGCCGGGCGGGCGCGGAGGGCCGACGATTGAAATCGCCGCTACGGGCTCGCTCCGCTCGCCGCGAAGTCCGCCTCCGCGGACTGGGACGGACCTAACCCGCGCAGGCGGGTTTCGCGGCGCCGCTAGGCGCCTCTAGCCGCGGTTTCAACCGCGGGCACGCCCGGCCCGACGCGCCAACACGGAGGATCGCGATGCTGGCGTTCGACCGCTTTACCTATCTCACCTTCGACTGCTACGGCACGCTGATCGACTGGGAGCGCGGCATCCTCGACGCGCTCCGGCCGCTCCTCGACCGGCACGGCGCGACGCTCAGCGACGACCAGATCCTCGAATTGTTCGGCGAGTTCGAGGCGGCGGCGGAGGCCGGGCCTTACCTGCCCTACCGCGACGTGCTCGCCGCGGTCGTCGACGGCTTCGGCGCGCGGCTCGGCTTCACGCCGACGGCGGACGAACGTGCTTCGCTCGCGGCGTCGGTCGGCGACTGGCCCGCCTTCCCCGACACGGTCGACGCGCTCCGGTCGCTGGCCCGCCGCTACCGGCTGGCGATCCTCTCCAACGTGGACGACGACCTCTTCGCCGGCTCGGCGCGACGCCTCGGGGTGGACTTCGCCGCGGTCATCACCGCGCAGCAGGTCGGCAGCTACAAGCCCGACCGGCGCAACTTCCGGGCGGCGCTCGCGCGCCTCGACGTGCCGCCCGATCAGGTGCTCCACGTCGGCCAGAGCCTCTTCCACGACATCGCGCCGGCGAAGGAACTCGGGCTGACGACCGTCTGGGTCAACCGCCGCCACGACCGCCCCGGCTTCGGCGCGACGCCGCCCGCGACGGCGCAGCCCGACCTGGAGGTGCCGGACCTGCGGACGCTCGCGCGACTGACGAGCGAGTGACGAGTGACGGGGGGATGCTGCGGCTGAGGCTACCCGACTACCCTACTACCCGACTACCCAACTGGCGACCGACGACTGACGACTAACGACCGGGAGGCAATCGTGGCGGCGACGGCGGACGCGGTGGTGATCGGCGGCGGGGTGGTCGGGGCGAGCGCGTTCTTCCACCTCTGCGCGCTCGGGCTCGACCGCGTCGTCCTCTGCGAGCGCCGGCAGCCGGGGGCGGGCGCGACCGGGCAGTCCGGCGCCTTCATCCAGTATCACTTCTGCCAGAATGAGGCCGAGGCGCGGCTGACGCAGGCGAGCGTGCCGTACTTCCAGCGCTGGGACGACCTCGTCGGCGCCGGCTCGTGCGGGTTCGTGCCGGTCGGCTATCTGCGGCTCGAACCGCCCGAACGCGAGGCCGGCCTGCGCGCCCGCGTGGGGATGCTGCGCGAGGTCGGGGTGGAGACGAGCGTCGTCGGGCCGGACGACGTGACGCGGCTGGCGCCCTACCTCAGCGCCGACGGCGTCGCGGCCGCCGCCTACGAGCCGGGCTCGGGCTACGCCGACCCCGTGGGCACCGTCGCGGGCTTCCTCGCGGCGGGGCGGCGTCGCGGCGGCGAGGTCATGACCGAGACGTCCGTCACCGGCGTCCGCGCGGCGGGCGGCGCGGTGCGCGGCGTCGAGACGACCGCCGGGCCGATCGACGCGCCGGTCGTCGTCCTCGCGGCCGGCGCCTGGTCGGGCCCGCTGCTGCGCGGTCTGGGACTCGACGCCCCGCTGACCGTCGCGCTGACCCAGTGCGTCGCCTTCGCCCGGCCGGCCGCCTGCCCCGTCCCGGCGATGACGGTCGGCGACGGCGTCTCGGTGAGCTACTTCCGCGCAGCCGGTCCCGATGGCGGGCAGATCCTCGTCGGCGTCGGCACCGAGGCCCGCCGCCCCCTGGCCGACCCGGACGCCGGCGCCGGGCCGGTCCCGGCCGGCGTCGGCGCGGCGGCCGGGGAGCGGCTGGCGGCGCGGCTGCGCGGCGCCGAGGGCGCCCGCGTGCTCGGCGCGCCGGCCGGCCCGATCGCGCTGACGCCAGACGACCTGCCGATTATCGACCGCCACCCGGACCTGGCCGGGCTCACCTTCTTCGCGGGCGACTGCGGCAGCAGCTTCAAGACCGGCCCGGCCATCGGCCGCGCGCTCGTCGAGTGGGCGGTCCTCGGCCGCCCGGTGGTCGCCGACGTCGCTGCCTTCCGCCTCGACCGTTTCGGCGCGGATGTGCGGGCCGGCTCCTGAAGGGCGCGGGATGGAGGGAGGCAGATGGCAACGCAGAGGACGACAGAACCTTCGACCGGGCGCGGCTTCGCGGTCCGCGCCGCCCGGCCGGACGACCTGGCGGCGGTGCGCGCGCTGATGATCCGCACCTTCGAGGAGGACTTCGGCTACGGCTACACGCCCGCCTACCACGCCGACGTGGACGACCTGCAAGGCGTCTACCTCGACCATCCCCGGCACGCGCTCTTCGTCGCGGTCGCGGACGGCGGCGAGATCGTCGGGACGGCCGGGGTCCGCTCCGGCGGGCTGAAGCCGGCCTTCAACGAGCCCTGGCTGGTCGCCCGCTACGACCCCGAGCGCACGGCGCAGCTCGTCCGCGTCTACACGCTCCGGGAGTGGCGCGGGCGCGGCGTGGCCCGCGCGCTCGTCGCCAGGTTGTTGCAGTTCGTCGCGGAGGAGGGGAGTTACACCGTCGTGGCGCTCCACACCGACCCGCGCTCGCCGGGCGCCGAGCGCTTCTGGCGCTCGATGCCCACGACGCTGATCCACGACGACCGCGACGGGCCCTCGGGCTCGCTCCACTTCGAGATGGCGATCCCGACGCTCGGGGAAGCAGACAAGCGCGACTGAGGCGCGGTGCGCGCCGGAGTCGGCGGCGAGAGACAGCGGAGGCGGCGATGACGACGCGAGATGCACGGCCGGGCGACACCAGTGAGGACGAGTGGGGGCCGGACACGCTGCTGATCCACGGCGGCCAGGGACCGGACCCGCAGACCGGCGCGGTCGTCCCGCCGATCCACCCCGCCTCGACCTTCGTCCGGCGCAGCGTGGACGACGGCGCCCGCTACCGCTACTCGCGCTCGGCGAACCCGACGCGCGAGGCGCTGGAGACGGTGCTGGCGCGGCTGGAGCGCGGCGCCGGGGCCTCGGCCTTCGGCTCGGGGATGGCCGCGGTGACGGCGGCTCTGCAACTCCTCTCCGGCGGCGACCACGCGGTCGTCGGCTACGACTGCTACCTCAGCACCTACCACCTCTTCGCCAACGACCTGCCGCGCTACGGCATCGCCGCCGACTTCGTCGACCTCACCGACCTCGACGCGGTGCGTCGCGCGCTCCGCCCGAACACCCGGATGATCTGGATCGAGACGCCGACGAACCCGCTGCTCGACATCGTGGACCTGCGCGCGGTGGCCGCGCTGGCGCGCGAGGCCACCGCGCTGACCGTCGTCGACAACACCTTCGCCTCGCCCTACTGCCAGCGCCCGATCGAGGACGGCGTGGACCTCGTCGTCCACTCCACCACCAAGTACCTCGGCGGGCACAGCGACCTGCTCGGCGGCGCGGTCGTCGCGCGCACGCCCGAACTGGCGGCGCGCATCGCCGACCGCCAGTACTACCTCGGCGCGGTCCCGAGCCCGTTCGACTGCTGGCTGCTGCTGCGCGGCATCCGCACGCTCGGGGTGCGGATGCGGCAGCACATGGCGAACGCCCTCGCCATCGCCGAGTGGCTGACCGCGCACCCGAAGGTCACGCGCGTCCTCTACCCCGGCCTCCCGACCCACCCCGGCCACGACCTGGCCCGCCGCCAGATGCCCGGCGGCTACAGCGGCATGGTCTCGTTCGAGGTCGCCGGCGGCTCCCCGGCCGCGCGGCTCGTCTCCGAGAGCACCCGCCTCTTCGCCCTCGCGACCAGCCTGGGGGGCGTCGAGTCGCTGATCTTCCCGCCGACCGCCTGGCTGGAGACCGACCCCGCGCTGATGGCGCAGATCCCCGGCTCGCCCTGGGCGCAGCACCCCGGCCTGCTGCGCCTCTCCGTCGGCATCGAGGACACGCACGACCTGATCGCCGACCTCGACCGGGCGCTCGCGGAGTTGTAGCGGGGTGCGAGTCGATAGTTGATAGCCGATAGTTGATAGTGGATGCCTGGGGCACGGTGGTTGCGGGAGGGGGCCAGGCGGCTGAAGCCCCGGCTGGGTCCGCGTCCCAGCCCGCGGAGGCGGGTTTCGCGGCGAGCCGCGGCGAGCCCCTCGCCGCGGTTGCAACCGCGGGCCGTCCTGCTCCCGCCGCCCCCTTGCCCGCGCGCCGCCCGCGGCGTAGACTAGATCGGGGGGCGATAGACTCGCAGGGGAGGGGAGCCATGGCCCAGGACACGGAGACCGCCCAGGCGCCGCCGGCCGCGCGGATCGCCGGCATCGCGGCGCACGCGCACAACATCCGCGAGCACGCGCTGCGGATGGCCGAGGTGCAGGGCCAGGGCTATCTGGCCCAGGCGCTCGGCGTCGCCGACATCCTCGCGGTCCTCTACTGCGACCAGCTCCGCTATCGCCCGGCCGAACCCGAGTGGGAGGGGCGCGACCGCCTGCTCCTCTCCGTCGGCCACTACGCCATCGCCCTCTACGCCGCGCTGATCGAGGCCGGCGTGATCCCGCGCGAGGAACTGGAGACCTACGGCACCGACGGGAGCCGCCTGCCGATGTCGGGCATGGCCTCCTACACGCCCGGCATGGAGATCACCGGCGGCTCGCTCGGCCACGGCCTCGGCATCGCCGTCGGCATGTGCCTCGGCCTCAAGCGCAAGGGCTCGGGCAGCCTCGTCTATGTGCTCCTCTCCGACGGCGAACTCGACGAGGGCGCGACCTGGGAGGCCGCGCTCGCCGCGGCGCACTGGCGGCTCGACAACCTGATCGCCGTCGTGGACATCAATCACCAGCAGGCCGACGCGCCGACCGCCGAGGTCCTCGGCGTCGAACCGCTCGTCCCCAAGTGGGAGTCCTTCGGCTGGTTCGCCCGGCGGGTCGACGGGAACGACGTCGCCGCCCTGCTCGACGCCTTTGCCGCCGCCCGCGCGCTGGCCGAGCCCCGCCCGCGGGTGATCCTCTGCGACACGCAACTCGCCCGCGGCATCCCCTTCCTCGAACGGCGCGAGCGCAACCACTTCATCCGCGTGGAGCCCGACGAGTGGGCCCGCGCCCGCGAGGAGCTGGCCGCCGGGAGGCCGAGATGAGCGCCACGCCCGCCCCCCGCCGCCGCACGACCTCGGCGATGATCGCCTCGATCGCCGACGAGGGCCAGCGCACGAAACCGGCACCCTTCGGCCACGCCCTCGTCGCCCTGGCCGAGCGGCGCCCCGAGATCGTCGGCCTGACC
>DASSSV010000520.1:0-13112 GCA_035708265.1 Thermomicrobiales bacterium
TCAACGATCAACGCCCACCTCCTACTGCCGTCTGCCGTCTGCCGTCTGCCGTCTCGCTAGGGCCGGAACGAGTCGATGTCCTGCTGGGCCTTCTGATTGGCGCGGTTGAGGCCGTCCTGGGCGCTGGTCTCATGGTTGAGCGCCGGCTTGGCCGCCAGGTTGTTCAGATCGTCCTGGAGCTGCGTGCTGACCGGCGAGCGCGAGACCGGGATCGGCTGGCTCTTGTCCTGCAAGGCCGCGAAGAGCTTGATCGCGTTGTCGAACTTCGGCGCGATCGGCTCGTAGACCTGCGTGATCTGCAACTGGTCGGCGATCTTGTCCGACGTCAGCGTCGGGATGTAGGGCTTGTTGTTCTTCTTCTGGTAGTCCTTGGTCCCGTTCGCCCCGATCAGCCAGGTGCTCTCCTCGCACATGAACTTGATGAACTCCCAGGCGGCGTCGGCGTTCTTGACCCCGCTGGTCATGCACCAGGCCTGGCCGGTGGCGAAGCTGATCCAGTCGTCCTTGCTGCCGTTGCGCTTCAACACCGGCATGACGACGAAGTTGCGCTCGGGGACGGTCTGGGCGATGAGGCCAAGCATCCAGTTCTCGTAGACCGTCAGCGAGACTAGGTCGCGCGCGAACTCCTCGTTGGCCGTCCAGACTGGGGACGACGTCGAGAACGCCTGGAACGCCTGGTAGCCGCCCTGCGCGTCGAAGTCCTTGACGCCCCAGTCGAGCGCCTCGACGATCTTCGGGTCGTTGTAGCTCACCTTCTTGAGGTCGTCGCTGATGAACGTGCCCCCGTTGGCGAGACCCCACAGCCAGAGCCAGCCGTCCTGGATCTTGTGGTTGAAGCCCCAGCGCTGGATCTGCTGGCCGTTCTTCTTGACCAGCTTGCCGGCCAGGGTGGTGAGCTGGTCCCAGTTGCCGGCGTCGAGCGAGTTCGGGTCGGTGCCGGCCGCCTTGAGGTCGTCGGTGTTGACGTAGAGGGCGCGCACCGTGGTGAACTGCGGGATGCCGTAGACCTTGTTGTCGAACGTGACCTCGTCGAGCGCCGACTTGTAGAAGCGGCTGGTGTCGAAGTTGTCGCGCTTGATGTAGTCGTCGGCGGCGCGCAGGACGCCGCGCGACTCCCAACTGGCCATGTCGCTGCGACCGAGCCAGAGGATGTCGGGCAGCGTCTTGGAGGCCGCCGCGGTGAGAATCTTCTGGTTGTCGATCTTCGACACGTGATCGACCTTGATGTTCGGGTACGCCTTCTGGAAGGCGTCGAAGCGCGTGAAGGCCAGCGGGTTCGTCGGTTCCGTGCCGAAGCCCCAGACGGTGATCGAGGCGCTGGCGGTGTACTTCGGCCCCGTCGCGATCGGCGGGTAACTCCCGGCCGCGGGCGAGCCCGCCGGCGAGCCGACCGGCGACGCGATGGCCGCGGTCGTCGGCGAGGCGACCGCGCTGGGTGAGCCGGTGACCGCTCCGCCGGCCGGAGTGGCGGCCGCAGCCGTGGTCCCCGTCGGGCCGGCGGTCGCGCCGGTCGTCGGCGGCACCGCGGCGTTCGTCGCCGCGCCGGTCGTCCCGGTGGTGGCCGTCGCGGTCCCGTTCCCGCCGCAGGCGGCGAGGAGCGCCGAGACGAGGCCGCCGCTGCCGAGCACCAGCGCCGCGCGCAGCACCTGGCGGCGCGACAGCGCGGCGCGGGCGAGCCGGGCCGCGGCGGCGTCGGCGTCGGCCACCGCGGGCCACGCCTCCCGCCCGGACAGCCGTTCGTGTTCCGTGGGTCCGTGCATCTTGCCCTGCTCCTTGTTTCCCGCGCGGCCGTCGCGCCCGCCGCGGCCCCAACCCGGCCGGTCCGACGCCGCGGCGACTCACCACACCTGCCGCGGCCCCACCCCGCGATCCTCCCGACCGCGCGGACGCGCCGCGCGTGTCTCCCACGCCGCTCGTCGGGTAGTGGAGAGCAAGATACATGCCACATTGTTCGTCAGGACGACGACGAAGGACTCAGGGCTCAGGGCTCAGGACTCAGTGGCGCGGGGGAGGAGGCCGCCACTCGCCCGCGTGTGGTACGGTTACATAATGTGGGCCGCGGGGGGGCGCGGCGCTGAACGAGCGATGGATCGTGGGCGGGGGCGAGCATGGGCGGGGCGATGGCGGAGGTCGGGTATGGGCGGGCGGCGCTGCCGGTCCTCTTCGCGGGCGACGTCGTCGTGGTGGGCGGGTCGTTCGCCGGGGTCGCAGCGGCGGTGGCGCTGGCCCGCGCCGGCCGGCGGGTCGCGCTGATCGAGCCGCGCACCTACCTCGGGCGCGAGGTGACGGCGACGCTGCGCCCCTGGCTCGCACCCGGCGCCGCGGCCGGCGCGCCGCTGCCCGAGGCGGTGCGCGCCTGCCTCGGGCCAGCCGCCCTGGCCGCGGCGGAGCGCGGCGACGAGACCCCGCTCGTCCCCGACGACGTCAAGCGCGGGCTGGAAGACCTGCTCCTCGGGGCCGGCGTCTATCTCCTCTATGCCACCCTCCCCGTCGGCCTCTGCCTGGCGGGTGACGCGCTCCGCGGCCTCGTCGTCGGGAACAAGTCGGGCCGGCAGGTCCTCGCCGGCGCGGCGGTCGTGGACGCCACCGCGACGGCGCTGGTGGCCCGCCTGGCCGGCGCGCCCTTCGCCGACCCGGCCGGGCGCGTGGCACGCTACCGGCGCACGCTGGAGTTCGACCACGTCGGCCCGCTGGCGGGCGACACCCTCACGCCGGGCGAGACGGTCGCCGGCCTCGACCCCGTCCTCCGGCTGCACCGCGGCCACCGCGGGCCGGACCACATCCTCGTCGAGTGCGCGCTCGACCTGCCCTTCGAGGACGGGCCGGACGCGGCGATGCGGCGCGAGATCGTCGCGCGCGACCGGACGATGCGCCTGGCCGCCGCCCTGATCGCGCGCGTCCCCGCCTTCGCCGGCGCCCGCCTCGGCGCGGCGTCCTACGAGCTGGACGGCCCGCGGACGACCGTGGGGCCGTGGGCCGTGGGCCGTGGGCCGTGGGCCATCGCTGGGGCTACTGATACGGCCAACGGCTTACGGCCTACGCCCCACGACCTCGCCGGCCCGCTGCCCGGGCTGTGGTGCCTGTCGGAAGCGGTATGCGCGCGGCCGGGGGAGGCGGCGCTTTTCCGGGAGCCGGTCGCGGCGGCCCGGCTCGGGGAAGCCCTGGCGGCGGGCCTGATCGCGGCGGGCGAGGCGCAGGGGGACGACGCGGCGGGGGATGCGGGTGCGAGCGGCGCGGACGCGCCCGCGGGGGCCGGGGCGGCCCTCACCGTGCGGGAGCCCGAGAGCCCGCAGCGCGGGCGGCGCTACGCGCGGCGGACGGTCCCGGCGACGGCGGTGCCGGTGCTGCGCCGGGCCGACGTGCTGGTCGTCGGCGGCGGCACCAGCGGCGCGACGGCGGCGATCGTCGCGGCGCGCGAGGGGCTGCGCACCGCGCTGGTGGACCTCAACCCCGGCCTCGGCGGCACCGGCACGCTCGGCGGGGTCGACAGTTACTGGTTCGGGCGGCGCGGCGGCTTCAACGAGGAGGTCGCCGCGCTCGTCGCCGACGTCCACCGCGACCTCCACCACGAGGGCCCCTACAAGTGGAACATCGAGGGCAAGATGTACGCCCTGCTGCGCGCGGCCGACGCGGCGGGCGTCGCGATCCTCTGGGACGCCATCGCCATCGGCGCGGCGCTGGACGGGGACCGCGTGCGCGGCGCGGTCGTCGCCACGCGCTGGGGGCCGGTCGCGCTGCTGGGCGAGGTGGTGATCGACGCGACCGGCGACGGCGACGTCGCGGCCTTCGCCGGGGCGCCGGCGGTCTACGGCGCGGCGCGCGACCACGTCGTGATGTGGTACTCGCTGGCGCAGTTCGCCGCGCCCGGCCGCACGCGCAACAACTTCACCAGCATGGTCGACGTCACCAACGTCGAGGACTACACCCGCGCGATCCTCGCCGGGCGACGGCGCGGCGGCGACCTCCACGACCACGGCGTCTACGTCGCCCCGCGCGAGACGCGGCACATCCTGGGCGACACGGTGATGACGCTCACCGACCAGCTCGTGCGCCGCCGCTGGCCCGACGTCGTCAACGTCCACTACAGCAACCACGACGTCAAGGGCAAGAGCGAGGCGCCCTGGCTGCAGCTCGGCCTGATCCCGCCGAACCTGGAGATCGAGGTGCCCTACCGCCTCCTCCTGCCGCGCGGGCTCGACGGCATCCTCGTCGCCGGCAAGGCCGTCTCCGCCACCCACGACGCCCTGCCGGCCATCCGCATGCAGGCCGACCTGGAGAACCTAGGCGGCGTGGTCGCGCTGGCGGCGGCCGAGGCGCTGCGCGAGGGGAAGAGCCCGCGCGACATCGACCTGCGCGCGCTCCAGCGCCGCCTCGTGGACGAGGAAATCCTGCCGCCGAGCGTCCTCGACCGCGAGCTGGCGCCGCGCGAGCACACCGACGCCGAGCTGACCGCGCTCGTCGACGGCCTCACCGCCGACGAACCGCTCTACACCTACTCGGATATGCCGATGGGCGCGGTCTACGAGGGGACGATCCCCTTCGTCGAGGTCTGCACGGCCGGGCCGCGGATCGTCCCGCACCTCGAGCGCGCGCTGGCGGCGGCGCCCGGGCCGCGCCGCCTGCTGCTGGCACAGGCGCTGGCGACCTACGGCGATCCCGCGGCGGTGCCGGTGCTGCTCGACGCGATCACGCCAGCCCTCGCCGGGGACCGCCTGCCGGCGCGCGACTCCCGCATCCCGCACGCCGGCTACCCGCCGGACCAAGGGGCGATGCCCGACGTCGTCTACCTGCTCTACAGCCTCGGGATGACGCGAGACCCGCGCGCCATCCCGGTCTGGGCGCGCGTGGCGGACCTCCTCCGGCCGACCGAGGCGGATTTCCGGGACCGGGTAACCGGGACGTTCTACTACGTCGACGCCGTCTGCTACGGCGCCGAGCGGCTCGGCGACCCGGCCGCGATCCCGGCGCTCGCACGGCTCCACGCCTACGCGCCGCTGCGGGACCAGGTAGACCACGCGGGCGTGCAGCCCGATTTCTTCCTGGAGCGGCAGGCGCTCCTCGAACTGGCGATCGGGCGGGCGCTGGCACGCTGCGGCGGCGCCGAGGGCCTGCGAATCCTGGCCGCCTACCTCGACGACCGGCGCGCGCTCCTAGCCGAGCAAGCCCACGAGGAGTTACGCGCGATCACCGGGCGCGACTTCGGCAAGGACGCGGCCGCCTGGGGCGACTGGATCGCCCGCCACGGCGACCGCCTCGCGCCCCGCCCCGTCCGCGGCGACCTCGCCGACGAGTACCGCGGCCCGATCCTGCGAGTAGGGAGTCGAGAGTAGGTGGTAGAGAGTGGCGGCTTCCGTAGGCCGACCGGATCGGTGCTCGCGAGCCGGTACTCGCTACTCCCTACTCCGTCTCGCTCGCCCGCGGAATGTACTCGCGCGCTCTATCGTGGCTGTGGTTCAACCGATGCCGCCGCACTCGTGAACTGGCCGGCGGGCCAATATGCACCTCCATGCCACGGTGAACGGTGCATCGTGTACATTGGCTTGACATTTCCGCGCCGAATCCTACAATGGCGGCACACGGACCCATTGCACGGCGCGTACTTCGAGCATCCCTCGTCCAGGAGCGGACCCAACCACACTCGTTACCGCCAAGCGTACCGAACGCCGGCGCGCAGCGACGAGGCGCTGCCGGTGCGGAGGGGGCGATGCTGCAATACATCGTCCGGCGCCTGTTCCAGGGGCTGGTGCTGCTCGCGCTGCTCACCGTCGTCGTCTTCCTGATGATCTACCTCGCCCCGGGCGACGCGGCGGAGTTCGCGGTCAACGCGCGCGCCAACGAGACGGAGATCCAACGCTTCCGTCACGAGATGGGGCTCGACCTGCCCTGGTACCGCCAGTACGCCCACCTCGCCGGGAACTGGGCGCGGCTGCGCTTCGGCGACTCGATCATCGAGCGGCGGCCGGTGGCGACGATCATCAAGGAGCGCCTCCCGCGCACCGTCGAGCTCCTGGGGCTCTCGATCGTCCTGTCGCTGCTGCTGGCGATCCCGGTCGGCATCGTCTCGGCGATCAAGCAGTACTCCCTCTGGGATAACCTCGTCACGGTCGGCTCCTTCATCGGCATCGCCATGCCCTCCTTCTTCCTGGCCATCATCCTCATCCTCGTCTTCGCGGTGCGCCTCCACTGGTTTCCGACGCAGGGGGCGCAGACGATCGGGGAGCCGACCTCGCTCGGCGACCACCTCAAGCACCTCGTCCTGCCGGTCCTGGTCCTCACCCTGATCCGCACCGCCAGCTGGTCGCGCTACCTCCGCTCGTCGATGCTGGAGGTGCTGCGCCAGGATTACGTGCGCACCGCCCACGCGAAGGGGCTCCCGGAGCGCACCGTCCTCTTCCGCCACGCCTTCCGCAACGCGGTGATGCCGATCATCACCCTGCTCGGGCTGAGCCTGCCCGACCTGGTGGCCGGGGCGATCGTCACCGAGCAGATCTTCAGTTGGAACGGCCTCGGCCAGCTGGTCGTCACCTCGGCCAGCAAGCGCGACACCCCGGTCGTGCTCGCCCTCACGCTGATCTCCGGCGGGGCGATCGTGATCGGCAACCTGCTGGCCGACATCGGCTACGGCCTCGTCGACCCGCGCATCAAGCTGACCTGACCGGGCCGGGCGCCGCGGAGCGGACGGAGAGGCGCAGGGTGGGCGAACGGGTGGCGCTGGAGGAGCTGGAGGCGGAGGAGGCCATCGCCCGGCCCGCGCTCGGCCGGCGCCGGGGCGCCGGCGCGTCGGTCTGGGGGCGGTTCCTGCGCAACCGCCTGGCCGTGGTCGGCCTCGTGGTGCTGGCGGTGCTGGTGCTGACCGTCGCGTTCGGCCCGCTGGTGATCCCGGCCGAGAAGGTCACCGACCAGGTGCGCGACGCGACCTTCGCCCCGCCGAGCGGCGACGCCTGGTTCGGGCGCGACGAGTTCGGGCGCGACGCCTTCGCGCGCGCCGTCTACGGCGGGCGCCTCTCGCTGACGATCTCCTTCGTCTCGGCGCTGATCGCCACGGCGATCGGCGTCGTCCTGGGCGGGCTGGCCGGCTACGCCAGCGGCTGGGTCGACGCGGTCATCGACCGGTTCATCGAGCTGATCCTGACGCTGCCGTTCCTGTTGCTCCTGATCCTGGCCGCCGCGGTCGCCCCGACCTCGCCGACGAGCATCGTGCTCATCCTGGGCCTCTTCGGCTGGCCGGTCCTGGCGCGGCTGGTGCGGGGCGAGTTCATCGCCATCAAGCACCGCGACTACGTCGAGGCGGCGCGGGCCTGCGGCGCCTCGGCGCCCCGCGTCGTCGTCTACCACATCCTCCCCAACGCGATGGCGCCGATCATCGTCACGGCCACGCTGATCCTGGCGACCAACCTGATCGCCGAGGCGACGATCAGCTTCCTCGGACTCGGCATCCACCCCCCGACGCCGAGTTGGGGCAATATGCTGACCGAGGCGCAGACCTACCTGATCAACTCGCCGTTCCTGGCCATCTTCCCGGGCCTGCTGATCCTGGTCACCGTGCTGTGCGTCAACCTCCTCGGCGACGGGCTGCGCGACGCGCTCGACCCGCGCCTGAAGCGCTAGCCGCCGACCGGGATGCCGGGCGTGCCGGGGCGGGAGGCACGCGAGCGACGCGAACCCAACTGTCGGGCGCGGGGCGATCAGCCCGCCCCGCGCTCCCCGGCCGTCGCGGACCGGTCGGCGAGCGGTCGCCGGCCACAGGCACAAGGAGGGATCGCATGGCCTCGGCGGGCAACGAGCGGACGACCCCAAATCCCTCGACGGCAGACCTCGCGGCGGCGGACCTGGCCCGCGTGCGCGAACGCGCGCGTCTCCTGGGGCAGGCGCGTCTCACCCGCCGGCGCTTCCTGCAGGCCGGCGAGGCCGTCTCCCTCGCCGCCCTGCTGGCGGCCTGCGGCGGCGCGGCCAGCACGCCGACCCCGCCGAAGCCGACCCCCAACCTGGCCGCGCCCAACCCGACCGCCCCGCCGCAGGTCGCGGCCCCGACCACCGCGCCGACCGCGGGGGCGCAGGCGGCCAGCCCGCAGGCGCAGGCGCCGACGGCGACGATCGCCGCGGCGGCCAGCCCGCAGGCGAGCACGCAGGACATCGGCAAGCTCGTCCTGATCACCGACCCCCACCCCACCTACAGCGGCACGCCCACCGAGAGCACCGACACGCTCAACATCATCCGGGGCGGCGACGACATCTCCGACATGAACCCGACCGCGCTGAACAGCTACTCGCCCTACACCTTCGTCTACGACCCGCTGGTCTGGATCGACGAGTACACGCTCGACCCCAAGCCATGGCTCGCGACCAAGTGGGAGATCTCGCCCGACGGCAAGAGCTACACCTTCCACCTGCGCACCGACGTGAAGTGGCACGACGGCACGCCCTTCACGGCCGACGACGTCGCCTTCTCGATGATCACCTACCGCGACGACCCCGACAGCGGCGTGGCCCGCTTCTTTACGCTGATGAAGAAAGACCCGGTCGTCGTCGACCCCGCCACGGTCCGCTTCGACCTCGACGACAAGTCGGGCGACTGGATCCTCAACGCCTCCAACCAGTTCATGATCCAGAAGAAGCAGTTCGCGGACTACTGGAACGCGGGGAAGGGCGAGAAGGGCGCCAAGACGCTCAAGGCGTACGACTACCAGCACAACATGCTGGTCGGCACGGGCCCCTGGAAGCAGGTGCAGTATAACCCCGGCTCGGCGCCGCCGTACATCCAGTACGAGGCCAACCCCAACTACTTCCAGAACAAGCCCCACTTCGCCAAGATGCTCTTCAAGAACGTTGACCAGCACAGCGCGCAGATCACCGCCTGGCTCAACGGCGAGACCGACCTGCTCTGGCCGGTGACCGCCACCGACCTCGACCAGGTCAAGGGGCAGGACGGCTTCGTCTACAGCGCCTATGCCGTCGCCTTCATGAACGCCTGGATCAACTTCCACAACCCCAAGTCGGACACGCCCGACTTCCTGAGGGACAAGGCGGCGCGCCAGGCCCTCTCGACCGGCATCGACCGCAAGGGCTACGCCGACGCGATCTTCAAGGGCTTCGTCGACGAGCTGAAGATCGGCTCGATCGCCTTCCCCTGGGCCTACAACACCAACCTGAAGAGCCCCGACTATGACCAGCAGAAGGCCGCGAGCATGCTCGACGCCGCCGGCTACAAGAAGGACGCCAACGGCAACCTGCTGGACAAGAACGGCAAGCAAGTCAAGCTCGTGGCGATCACGTCGAACAACCAGCAGTACCCGACTGACAAGATCGCCGTGTCGGTGCAGGAGGACTTCAAGAAGCTCGGCATCGCCATGGACCTGCAGACGCTGGAGTCGGCGGCGCTGAAGGCGCGCTGGCAGAAGACCTACGACTACGACCTCTACTTCACCAGCCGCGTCCTCTTCGCCGGCTTCTCCGACCTCAACTACTACGGCAGCGACTGGGACGTGCGCACCAACCCGCAGGGGCGCAACTTCGGCGGCTGGAAGAACGCGGACGCGGACAAGCTGCTCCAGCAGATCATCCGCGAGCCCGACCTGACGAAGCAGAAGGACCTCCTCTGGCAGTTCCAGGCGATCATCGCCGACGACATGCCGGCCTTCTGGTTCGGCTTCCCGCGCGATCTCATCCTCGTCAAGAAGAACATCCAGGGCTACCAGCCGAACGCGATGTGGCAGTACTGGGACACCTGGAAGCTCTGGAAGACGAAGTAGGGCGTTACGTGGCCGCCCGGTCCGCTCGGATGGTCGCGAGGTCTACCGATCGTAGCGTGAGGAGGTGCGCGATGCGGTCCAACCCGGAGGGCGCGCCGACCGGCCGCGGCGGCTGGCGGCGCTGGCTCCTGCTCCTGCTCGTCATCCCCTACGTCGGCACCCTCTGGGTATCCACGTACGCCAGAGTCGCGCCGTCGCTCGGCGGAATCCCCTTCTTCTACTGGTACCAGTTCCTCTGGATCATCATCGGCGCCGCGCTGACGATCGTCGTCTTCTATGCTGAGCGCTGAGCGAGTAGCGGAGGAAGGTTCCGATGAACGGTCCGGCTCTGGCGGTCTTCATCGCGCTCTTCGCCCTGGTGACGGTGCTCGGCTTCGTCGCGGCGCGGTGGCGGCGGGGCGACCTCGACCTGCTGCACGAGTGGGGCTTGGCCGGCGGGCGCTTCGGCACCGTCGTGACCTGGTTCCTCCTCGGCGGCGACCTCTACACCGCCTACACCTTCATCGCGGTCCCGGCGCTCGTCTTCGGCTCGGGCGCGATCGGCTTCTTCGCCGTGCCCTACACGATCATCGTCTACCCCTTCGTCTTCCTGACGATGCCGCGCCTCTGGTCGGTCGCGCGCAAGCACGGCTACGTCACGCCGGCCGACTTCGTGCGCGGGCGCTATGGCAGCAGCGCGCTGGCGCTGGCGGTGGCGCTGACCGGCATCCTGGCGACGATGCCCTACATCGCGCTGCAGCTCGTCGGCATCCAGGTGGTGATCGCGGCGATGGGGGTCGGCGGCGCGGGGTTCCTCGGCGATCTCCCGCTGATCATCGCCTTCGTCATCCTGGCCGCCTACACCTACGCCAGCGGTCTACGCGCGCCGGCGATGATCGCGCTGGTGAAGGACGCGCTCATCTTCATCACCGTGATCGCCGCCGTCGTGGTCATCCCCGCGCGGCTGGGCGGCTACGGCAAGGTCTTCGCCGCGGTGCCGCCCGCGAAGCTGGTCCTCTCGCCCGCGCATTACGGGTCGTACTGGACGCTGGCGCTCGGCTCGGCGTTCGCCCTCTTCCTCTACCCGCACTCGATCACCGGCGTGCTCAGCAGCGACAGCCGCACCGTCATCAAGCGCAACGCCGCCTTCCTGCCGGCCTACAGCTTCCTGCTCGGGCTGATCGCGCTGCTCGGCTTCATGGCGCTGGCGGCGGGGATCAAGCCGGACCCGATCTACGGCACGCAGTACGCCGTGCCGGCGCTCTTCAACCTGATGTTCCCGCGCTGGTTCGCCGGCTTCGCCTTCGCCGCGATCGCGATCGGGGCGCTGGTGCCGGCGGCGATCATGTCGATCGCCACGGCCAATCTCTTCACGCGCAACGTCTACCGCGAGTACATCCGGCCCGACGCCACCCCGCGCCAGGAGGCGACGGTGGCGAAGACGGTCTCGCTGCTGGTCAAGTTCGGCGCGCTGCTCTTCATCATCTTCCTGCCGCTCAAGGAGGCGATTAACTTCCAGCTCCTCGGCGGCGTCTGGATCCTCCAGACCTTCCCGACGATCATCGTCGGGCTGTACACGCGCTGGTTCCACCGCTGGGCGCTGCTGGCGGGCTGGGCGGTCGGGATGGTGACCGGCACGCTGATGGCCTACTCGCAGAAATTCGCCTCGATCTACCCGCTCAAACTCGGCGGGCAAACCTTCTCGGGCTACGCCGCGTTCTACGCGCTGATCGCCAACCTCGTCGTCGTGGTCGTGCTGACGCTCGTCTTCGCCGCCGTCGGCGCGGTGGCCGGGGAGGACAAGACCGCGGTCGCCGACTACGAGCACGACGGCGCGCCCGCCGAGCCGACGGCGGCCAGCGGGCTGGCCTGACGGAGTAGGGAGTAGGGAGTAGGGAGCACCGACCGGGGCGGCCTGCGGAAACCGCCACTCGCTACTCCCTACTCCCTACTCCCTGGTCCCTGCTCCCTCCTCCGTCGCCTCGCGCGCGAGGCGGTAGAGCGCGGCGGCGGCGGCGGCGATCTGGTCGGCATCGTGTAGGAGGGCCAGCCAGCGGCGAGGCAGCGCGTCGACGCCCTCGCGCGCGCCGGCCAGCGCGCCGGCCACCGCGCCGACGGTGTCGGCGTCGTCGCCGAGGTTGATCGCCGCGACGACGACCTCCTCGAAGCCTTCGTGGTTCTCCAGCGCCCAGAAGGCCGCGCCGAGCGTCTCCAGCACGAAGCCGCCGCTGCGCACGTCGCGCCGCGCCAGCCCCGGCGCGGCCAGCAGCGTCTCGCGCACGCGCGGCTCCTTGATCTGCGGCGCGATCCGCTCGACCAGCCCCTCCCGCCGGCCCGCCACCAGGTCGGCGATGGCGAGGTTGACGGCGACGGTGCTCCAGGCCGATTGCGGGTCCGCGTGGGTCAGCGCCGAGGTGACGAGGCTATCGCGGACCAGCGCTTCGGGTCGGGCGGCGTGGAAGAGGCCGACCGGCGCGCAGCGCATCACACTACCGTTGCCGGCGCAACGCCCGGCCAGCTCGCGGCAGACGCGCGGCCCGACCTCGCCGTGCGGCACGCCCTGCGCGTGGTAGCGCAGCGCCAGGCGGGTGATGTTGCCGATGTCCTTGGGGTGGCTGGCCGCCCAGGCGACGAAGCGCCGGGCGATGTCGGCCGGGTCGACCTGCCGGCAGGCGATGATGCTCTCGGCGAGCGCCAGGGCCATCTGGGTGTCGTCGGTGTACTCGCCCGGGTCGACCATCAGCCAGCCGCCGCCGATCGGTTCGCGCACCTCGCCGTGCGTCGCGGCGATCTGCGCGCGGGTCATGAACTCCAGCGGCGCGCCGAGGGCGTCGCCCAGGGCCAGGCCCAGCAGGCACCCCAGGAACCGCTCACGGGACAGCGTGTCGGTCGGCGGCGCCGGCTCGGCGATCTCTGACGGCTTCGTCATGCTCCTGTCTCTACTCTCCCCTCGCTCCGTCGCGTGTCGGCGTCGTCGTCGCGCCGGCCGGCGCTCGCCGGCCGGATACGACGATGCTATACTTTCCCGTGGCTGCGCGCCAGTGCGACGCGCGACCGAGCGCGAGGAGCCGCACGATGGGGCTGGTCCATCTCCTCTACACGATCCTCAACACGCTCGTCTGGGTCCTGCCGTGGCTGCTGATGGGGGGCTGGATCGTCGGCATGGCCGACCCCGGCGGGCGCTGGGCGATCACGCGCGTCCTCAACACGATCAGCGCGCCGTTCCTGCGCCTCGTCGCGGGCATGATCCCGCCGATCGGCGCGCTCGACGTCTCGCCCCTGCTCATCATCCTGCTGAGCTGGATCGTCAATCTGCTGCTCGCGCGCAGCTTCTTCGGATTCTAAGGTGTTCTACGTCCCCGACCCGGCCACCGTCTCTCTGGC
>DASSSV010000521.1:0-5377 GCA_035708265.1 Thermomicrobiales bacterium
TCGTCGCCGCCGACCCCGCGCCCTTCCTGGCTCTCGGGCTCTGCTCGGCCACGTGGCTGGAAGCCGCGCTACCGGCACTCATCGAGGCCGAGGCGACGGCGCCGCTCGGGGGAGAGTCGCTGCTCCACCTCGACGTGCGCAGCGCCAATCTCTGCTTCTCCGGCGAGCGGGTCGTGCTGCTCGATTGGAGCTATGCGTGCCGGGGCAATCCCCGTATGGACGTCGCCTTCTGGCTGCCAAACCTGCACGGCGAAGGCGGCCCCGAGCCGGACGAGATCCTGCCGGGGGAGCCCGGGCTGGCCGCGTTATTAAGCGGCTTCTGGGCCGCGCGGGCCGGGCTGCCTCCGCCCACGCCCGGCTCGCCCCTGCGCCGGGCGCGCCGGCGCTACCTCGGCGTCGCCTTCCCCTGGGCGGCGCGCGCGTTGGGCCTGCCGCCGCCGGATGGGCGCGGTGCCGATCGCTCGTCGCCGGGTGGCGGCCGATCGGACAGTGGCGCGGGGGCTGCGCCCCTACCGCCTCGTGAAAGGAGCGCATCGTGAACCGACTCGCGTTCAGCACACTGGGGTGCCCCGACTGGTCGCTGGAGCAGGCCCTCGACGCCGCCCGGCGCTACGGCTACGACGGGCTCGAACTGCGGCTGCTCGACGGCCAGATCGTCGAGCCGTCGCTGCCGCGCGAGGAGCGCGAGCGGGTCGCGCGCCTCTTCGCGGAGTCCGAGCTGCCGCTCTGCTGCCTCGACAGCTCGATCCGCGTCGCCACCGGCGCGGAGCCCGACGCGGTCGAGCGGGACCTGCGCGCCTTCCTCCAGCTCGCGCACGACTTGCGCGCGCCCCTCGTGCGCGTCTTCTCGGGCGAGTGGCCGGCCGGCTGGGCGCCGGAGCGGGTCTTCGACACGGCGGCGGACCTCCTCAACCGGGTCACGCCGGAGGCCGAGCGGCTGGGCGTGGCGCTGGTGCTGGAGACGCACGACGCCGCCGCCAGCGCAAAGTCGGTCGCGGAGATCCTGCGCCGCGTCCCGAGTCCCGCCTTCGGCGCGCTCTGGGACACCCACCACCCCTATCGCATGGGCGAGAGCCCCGACGAGGTGCTGGACCTCCTCGGCGCGCGCCTGCTCCACGTCCACGTCAAGGACGCGCGGCGCGACGAGGCGGCCGCGAACGGCTGGCAGTTGGTCCTGCTCGGCGAGGGCGAGGTGCCGGTGCGCGAGAGCCTGGCAGCGCTGAAGCGCCGGGGCTACGACGGCTGGGTTAGCGTCGAATGGGAGAAGAAGTGGCACCCGGAGATTCCCGGCCCGGAGGTCGCCATGCCGCAGCACGAGAAGCTGCTGCGCCAATGGCTCGGGGAGTAGGCGTTAGGCGTTAGACGGTAGGCGTTAGGGGTCGTACATGGGTAGCGGCTACCCGGATGAGCGAGCGCCCCGCCAGGATCTCCTAACGCCTAACGCCTAACGCCTAACGCCTCAGTCGGGCTGCCAGACGGGCGCGCCGGCCGGGGCGGGCTCGCTATTGGCGTCGGTCGGGCGGTAGGTCAGGAGGGTGCGCAGGACCAGCGCGACGTCGGAGGCGAGGACCAGCGCGAGGTCGCCCTCGCGCAGGATCTTCAAGAGGCGCTCCAGCGCCGGGCCCTCTTCCGGCATCGCCAGCACCATCGGCGGCACCGGGTTGGCGGCGATCCCGGCGCGCAGCGCCTCGGCGCCGGCCGCGTCGGGGTCGTCGTCGCCGGCCGGCGTATCCGCGAGGCAGTCGTCCTCGTGCAGCACGATCAGGTCGAACGAGCCGCCCATCAGCCGCCCGATCTCCATCAGCGAGGCGGCGTCGAGGGCGGAGCAGGCCGGCAGGAGGACGAGGCGGCGGTGGACGCCGCGGACGCGCCGGATGCCGCGCACCAGGCTCCGCGCGCTGTAGGGGTCGGTCAGGCGGTCCACCAGCACCGTCGCGCCGCCGACGCGGAACTCATTGCAGGCGCCGGGCATCGCCGTCGGCGTCGAGGTGAAGTGGCGCAGCGTCTCCGCGATCGTCGCGGGCGGGACGCCGAGCCGCCAGGCCGCGGCCACCGCGGCGAGCGCGTTCTGCACCTGGAAGACGATCGCGCCGCCGAGCGAGAGCGCCACCTCGCGCACCGGGAGGACCGGCTGGGTGTGCGTCCCCTCGCCGAGCACGATCATCCCGTCGGGGCCGCCCGAGATGTAGACCGCCCGGCCGCCCGCGGCGAGATGCCCCTTGATGATCGGGTTGCGGCGGTTGCCGCCGTAGTAGATCACGTCGCCGGAGCAGACCCGCCCCTCGCCGGCGACCGCGTGGTCGTCGGCGTTGAGCACGAGCGCGCCGGTGGGGTGGATGGCGCGGGCGACCGCGGCCTGCGCCTGGCGCTCGATCGCGGCGCGCGGGCCGATCAGGCAGGCTTCGTCGTTGCCGCAGAAACTCGTCACGATGCCGAGCGCGTAGGCTTCGCGCGGCAGCCCGACCGCGTTGACGGTCGGCGCGTCGAGTTCCTGCAACGCCAGGTCGAGCTCGCCGGCCGTCAGCGCGCGCAGCGCCTCCTGCCACGGGAGGAGTTCGCCCGGCTGCCGCCGCCCGTTGACGTAGACCCCCTGGTCGGTCCAGACCGCCAGGTGGGGATAGACCGGCCGGATCATCGCTTCGAGGAGTCGGGCGACGGTGGTCTTGCCCCACCGGCCCGAGATCGCGACGATCGGCAGCCCGTTCCCCAGCGCCTGGCGCTCCACGCGCCGTTCCAGTTGTACCATGCCATCCACCACTATACGTTCATGCGCTACCGCGCGCTATAGCCGACCGGCGGGCGACCACGCCCGCCCGCGGCGCCGCGGCGGGGCGTTGGCCGGCCCCGACGCCGGCCGGCCGCGGCGCAATTGCAGCCAGAGGACCAACAGCGGCAGCCCGAAGGCCACCAGGTTGTGTATCGGATAGACGTTCCCGCGGTCGTAGGGGAGCTGGTTGCCCCAGAGCACGTAGATGACCAGCACCGACGCCGAGAAGGTGAGCGTCAGCGCCGTCGCCCGCCGGCCGCCGACGAGCGGCGCGAGCGCGACGAGCCAGGTCACGTACCAGGGCCAGAACCAGCCCGTCCCGAAGACCAGGTAGGCGAAGAAGATCCAGAACGAGGCGGTCAGCCAGCCGCGCGTGTCGCGCGTCCGCCAGGTCAGCACCGCCCAGGCGACGACGAAGATCGCCCGGCTGAGCGTCTTGACCAGCAGGTTGGCGACCTGGTCGCCCTGTCCCGCCGGCAGGACGGCCGCGAAGACTTGCCGGAGCGCGAGATACGCGACCTCGAGCAGCGAGTTGTCGTACTCCGAGGCGGCGGCCGAGCCGACCAGGAAGAGCGGGTGGCGCAACGCCTCGTAGAAGGGCAGCCAGAGGAGCGCGAACGCCGCCAGCCCGATCGCCGCCGCGCGCCCCCAGGCCCGCAGCCGCGCCCGCAGGTCCGGCTCCTGCCGCCACAGGAGCAGCAAGTAGGCCGGCACGATCAGCAGGGTGATGAACTTGGTCAGCACCGAGAGCGCCAGGAAGAGGGCGACCAGCCCCGGGCGCTTGCGCAGATGCGCGGCGACCGCCAGCAGCAGGAAGCAGACCAGGGCGGCGTCGTTGTGGGCGTTGCCGGCGAACTCGATCAGCGCCAGCGGGCTCCAGGCGTAGAAGAGCGTGCCGGCGACCCGCCAGCGCGGTCGCAGCCGGCCGAGGATGTCCCAGATCAGCACCGTGTTGGCCAGGTGGAAGCCCAACCCCAGCGCGCGGAAGCCGACCACGTAGCCCCAGATGTGGGTCGTGGCGAGCGGCGCGAGAACCTTGTAGAGCCCGGTGCAGAGCAGCGTCCAGGCCGGCCCGTAGACGCTCCCGGTGAAGTGCCAGTCGATCAGCCGGAAGTTGTAGTCGAACTGGACGTTGACCGGGTCGGTCGTGTACGGGTTCAGGCCGTACGCGCCGAAGGCCCGGCCGTACATGATGTAACTGAGGACATCCTTCGAGAAGAGGCGCGGCAGGAAGAGCAGCAAGAGCCCCGCCAGCCCCGCGAAGAGGACGATCTGCCGCAGCGCGCCGGCCAGGTCGCGGTCCGCCATCGCCCGCAGCGCGCTCCAGAGGTTCCAGACGAAGAGGCCGATCATCGCCAGGAAGAGGGCCGCCGCGACGCCGGTGGCGATCAGCAGCGCCCAGCTCCGCTCGGCCCGACCGAAGGAGAGCACCTCGGCCAGCGCGAGGAAGAGCGTATAGAGCCCGACCAGGCCGAAGCCGTAGGGCGCGAGCGGCCCGTAGCGGCGGGCCAGCCAGCGCCGCAGCACGCGCAGGCCGCGCCAGCGGCCCCGCGCCGCCGTCGGCGTCGGCGGGTTGGCGGTCTTGAGCGGCGGCGCCGCCTCAACCCGCATCGGCCGCCCCCTCGTCGCAGGTCCCCAGCAGCCGGCGCAGCACCGGCGCGGCGGCCGCCGCCGCGCGGGCGCGGTGGCTGATCGCGTTCTTCTCGTCGAGCGACAGTTCCGCCAGCGTCTTCCCGCGCTCCGGGAGCAGGAAGAGCGGGTCGTAGCCGAAACCGCCCTCGCCGCGCGGCTCCGTCAGCACCACCCCTTCGAGGGTTCCTTCCACCACCGTCACCTCGCCGTCCGGCGCGGCGATCGCCAGCGCGCAGACGAAGCGCGCCGCGCGCGCGTCGGGCGGCGTCCCGGTCAGTTCGGCCACCAGGCGCCGTCGGTTCTCCTCATCGGTCGCGCCCGCCCCGGCGTAGCGCGCGGAGAAGACGCCGGGCGCGCCGCCGAGGGCGTCGACCACCAGCCCCGAGTCGTCGGCCAGGGCGGGCAGGCCGCTGGCCTCGGCGGCGTGGCGCGCCTTGAGCGTCGCGTTGGCCGCGAAGGTCGCGCCCGTCTCCGCCGGCGGCACGATCCCGAGTTCGTCCAGCCGGACCAGCCGCGCCGGCACGCCCGCCAGGAGTCGGCGGAGTTCGCGCGCCTTGCCCGGGTTCGTCGTCGCCACCACCAGATCTCGCAAGTCGCATTCCCCCGCCGCGCTCACCGGGCCGCCGCGGCGACCGGCAGGCCGAAGAGCGCGGCGGCGTTGGCGGTCGTCGCCGCGGCGACGCGCGCGACGTCCTCGCCGCGCGCCGCCGCGATCGCCTCCGCCGTGTACCGGACGTAGGCGGGCTCGTTGCGCCGCCCGCGGCGCGGCTGCGGCGCCAGGTACGGGCAGTCGGTCTCCAGCAGCAGGCGGTCGAGCGGGACCAGGCGGGCCAGGTCGCGCTGGTGCTCCGCCTTCGGGTAACTGACCGGCCCGGTCAGCGAGACGTGCAGGCCGAGGTCGAGCACGCGGCGAGCGGTCTCCGCCGACCCCGAGAAGGAGTGCAGCACGCCCCGCGCGATCCGGTGCTCGGCCAGCGT
>DASSSV010000522.1:0-9033 GCA_035708265.1 Thermomicrobiales bacterium
CCGCCCCTGCTGGCGGGCCAGCACGCCCAGGGCCTTCCGCAGGGCGTGGCCCACGAGGTTAGAGGTGGCCTCGACCCGGCCGGCCCCCCACAGGGGGCTGCTGTCCAGCGCGGCGCGCAGCGCGCGGCCGCTGAAGCCGCCCCGTTGCTGCGCCAGGTCGACGGTCCGCTCGATCAGGCGCCGGCCGAGGTCGGCGGCGATCAGGCGCTGGCGGAAGGCCACCAGCGCCCCCTTGCTGAGCGGGGGCGTCTCGCTGTCGAGGCAGTCGAGCACCAGTTGCCAGCGCCGATCCATCACCGCGGCCTCGATGGCCTCGTCGTCGGAGGCGCCGGTGTAGGCCTGGAGGACGGTCGCCAGGGCCAGTTGCGCCGGCGGCACCGGCGGGCGGCCCCTAGGGCTCTCGGTGTAGAGGGCGGCCAGTTCCGCCTGGAACGCCGCGTCGCACAGCTCGTGCCGGATCTGGCGCAGGAGGACGAAGAGCTTGGCCCGGCGGACGCGGCGGACGATCGCTTGCTCGGCCGGCGACAGGGCGACGGGCGGCTGCCAGCGGGGCGGACGCATGGGGCGGCTCCTTTCTGCTCGCGTGCCATCGCCGCGAGCAGACCATGGGCCCGCCTCCACGTCAACCCCATTTCAGCCATGACTTGACCGGCGCTCTAGGCAGACATGCAACAAGCTACGTCCTGCTCTCAAAGACGTTCGGTCAGCGCGGGGTCGCGGCCGGGGCCAGGAAGCGCGCGGCGAATTCGTCGGCGGGCAGCGGCCTAGCGAAGTGGTAGCCCTGGCCGAGGGCGCAGCCCAGCCGCCGCAGGTGCGCCGCCGCCTCCGCGGTCTCCACCCCCTCCGCGGTCACGGCGCAGCCCAGCGCGCGCGCCAGGGCGACCACCGCCGCCACGATCGCGGTGTCCTCCGCGCCGGCCGCCACTCCGGCCACGAAGGCCTTGTCCAGCTTGAGCGTGTCGACCGGGAAGCGCTTGAGGTAGGCCAGCGAGGAGTAGCCGGTGCCGAAGTCGTCGATCGCCAGGCGCACCCCCAGCGCCCGCAGATCGGCGAGCGTCGCCCGCGTCGCCTCGGCCTCGACCATCAGCGTCGTCTCGGTGATCTCCAGCGTAAGCGCTGCGGGCGGTAGCCCCGTCTCGGCCAGGGCCGCCGCCACCTCGGCCACCAGCCCGCGGTGCAGGATCTGGCGTGCGGAGAGGTTGACGCTGACGGCGAGCGGCCGGCCGTCCGGCCCCGCCGCGCGCCAGCACACCCCCTGGCGGCACGCCTCGCGCAGCACCCAGCTCCCGAGCGGCACGATCAGGCCGGTCTCCTCGGCCAGCGGGATGAACGCCGCGGGCGGGACCAGGCCGCGCGCGGGGAGCTGCCAGCGCACCAGCGCCTCCAGCCCGGCCACCCGGCCCGTCGCCAGCTCCACGAGCGGCTGGTAGTGCAGCCGGAACTCCCGACACTCGCCCGGGCCGACGGCCCGGTGCAGCTCGCTCTCCAGCGCCAGCCGCTCCCGCGCCGCGGCGTTCATGCTCGGGTCGAACAGCGCGTAGCTCGCGCCGCCCGCCCGCTTGGCCCGGTACAGCGCGATGTCCGCGTCGCGCAGCAGGTCCTCCGCGCCGGCGTGGTCCGGCGTGTTAAGCGCGATGCCCACGCTGGCGGCGACGAAGACCTCCTGCCCGGCCACGGCGCAGGGCGCGGCGAACTCCTCGGCGATCCGCCCGGCGATGCGCGCCGCCTGGCTGCCGTCGGCCAGCTCCTCCACGAGGATGGTGAACTCGTCGCCGCCCAGCCGCGCCAGCGTGTCCTCCGCGCGCAAGCAGCGGCGGAGCCGCTGGGCGACCTCGCCGAGCAGGGCGTCCCCCGCCGGGTGGCCCAGGGAGTCGTTGACGACCTTGAAGCGGTCGAGGTCGACGTAGAGGACGGCGATCCGCTCGCCGTGCCGCCCCGCCCGCGCCAGCGCGTGGCCCAGGCGGTCCACGAAGAGGGCGCGGTTGGCCAGGCCGGTCAGCGCGTCGTGGAACGCCTGGTGGCGCAGTTGGGCCTCCAGGCGGGTGCGCTCGGTGATGTCGCGGGCGTTGAGCACGATCCCGCCGACGCTCGGCTCGTGGAGGAGGTTCGTGGCGATGACCTCGAAGCGCCGCCAGGAGCCGTCGCGGTGGCGCAGGCGCACCTCGATGGGCGGGGCCAAGCCCGGGCTCTCGAGGACGCGGGCGTGGAAGCGCGCGACCCGCGGCGCGTCGTCCGGATGCACCCACTCGAAGCCACGCCTGCCCACGACCTCCGCGGGGGTGTAGCCCAACACCCGCGCGATGGCCGGGCTGGCATACCGGATGATCCCCGCCGCGTCCACGACGCGGATCAGGTCGGAGGCGTGCTGGACCAGGGCGCGGAAGCGCTCCTCGCTGGCGGCCAGGCGGCGTGCCGTGCGCACATGGCCGAGCACGCGGGCGACCGCCTCGGGGAGGTAGTCGAGGTACGCCGGCGACTTGGTGACGAAGTCCTGCACCCCCAGCCGCAGCGCCTCGATCACCAGCGCCTCGTGGCTGTGGCCCGTGACGATGATCACCGGCAGGTCGTGGCCGGCCGCCTGCAACTGCGCGTAGAGCCCCAGGCCCGTGGCGCCCCCCGGCAAACTCTGGTCCAGCACGGCCAGGTCGAGGTCGCCCCGCCGCACCCGCGCCAGCGCGGCCTCCGCCGTCGCGGCCACGGCGACGGTGTAGCCGGCCCGCTCCAGGCGCCGCCGCTCCAGGGCGGCGATGCCCGCGTCGTCCTCGACGATCAGGACGGTGCCCAGCTCCGCGGCGGTCGGCGCGGCCATGGCCTACTCGGCGCCCGCCGTCTCGGCCGGCACCTGGACGACCTGGAGGAAGAGCCCCAGTTGCGTGATGGCCTCGACGAAGCGGTCGTAGGCCACCGGCTTGGTGATGTACACGCTACAGCCGAGCGCGTAGCAGCGCTCGATCTCGCGGGGGTCGTCGGTGGTGGTCAGCATGATCACCGGGATGCGCCGGGTGGCCTCGTCGGCCTTGAGCGCGCGCAGCGCTTCCACACCGTCGAGGCGCGGCATGTTGATGTCGAGCATCAGCAGCAACGGCCCGCGGCGCACCCGGCCGGCGTAGGCCCCGGCGCACCGCGCGTAGTCCAGGGCGGCCTGGCCGTCCGTGACGTGGACCACGGTGTTGGCGATCCCGCCGCGCCGCAGGTTCCGCTGCACGAGGGTGGCGTGCCCCGCGTCGTCTTCAGCGAGCAGGATGGCTAAGGGCTCCGTCGGCATGGTCGCATGCTCCTTCCGCCGCCCGCGCGGGCGGGTCCATCGCCTCGGGGATATCGTCGGCGGCCGGCCCCGGCGGCTGTCCGGGCAACTCGACGAAGAACGTGCTCCCCGCGCCCACGGTCGACGCGACCCGGATCGCGCCGCCGTGCCGCTCGACGATGCGCCGGACCAGGGCCAGCCCGAGGCCCTCGCCGGGCGCCACCTCCGGGTGGTGCCGCTGGAAGGCCTGGAAGATCCTGGCCTGCGCGTGCGCGGGGATGCCGAGCCCGTTGTCGCTGACGTAGTAGGTGCGGCGGTCGGGCGCGCCGCCGTCGGCCGCGCCGCCCACCTCGACGCGCCCGGGCCGCGCGGGGTCCAGGTAGGCGAGCGCGTTGTCGAGCAGGTTGGCGAAGAGGCGCTCCAGCGCGGTCGGGTCGCCCCACGCCGGCGGCAGGTCCCGCACCGCGACGGTCGCCCCCCGCCCGGCGATCGTCGCGCGCCGGGAGTCGACGAGGCGGGCGACGAGGGCGGCCACGTCCACCGCCTGCCAGCGATACTCGACCCGCCCGGCGCGCGACAGGCCCAGCAGCGCGTCGATGATCGTGCTCAGGCGCGTCACCCCGGTCTGGATGAAGCGCAGCGCCTCGGCCATGTCCTCGTCCACCAGCGCCAGCCCCCGTTGCCGGAGCGCCTGGGGCACCTCGCCGCCCGACAGCAGGGCGCGCAGGTCCTGGCCGACCAGGGCCAGTTCCTGGCTGAAGCCCTGCAAGTTGACCAGGGGCGAGCGCAGGTCGTGCGAGACGCTGTAGACGAACATCTCGTTCTCGTCGCGCTGCTGCACCAGCGCCCGGTTGGTCGCGGCGAGCGCGGCGGCCTGGCCGGCCAGTTCCCGCGCCTGGGCCGCCAGCGCGCGGTTGAGTTCCTCGAGCGCGTCCTGGCGGGCGGCGAGCTGCGCGTTCGCCTCGCGCAGCGCGGCCGTCCGCTCCTGCACGCGGTGTTCCAGCGCCTCGTTGGCCCGCTGTAGGGCCTCCTCGGCCTCCTGGCGCGCGGTCACGTCCACGCCATAGGCCAGCAGCCCGATCGCGGCGCCCGCCGCGTCGCGCTCCAGGCATACGACGGTGGCGAACCAGCGGTACCGTCCGTCCCGCCGCCGGACGCGCTGCTGCACCTCCGCCTGCGGCACGGCGCCGGCGACGACCCGCGTCAGCTCACCGTGGGCGCGCCCCCGGTCGTCGGGGTGGAGGCGGTCGGTCCAGAAGGCCGGGTCCGCCAGCACCTCCGCCGGCGTGTAGCCCAGGAGCCGCTCGACGTTGGCGCTGACGTAGGTCGGGCGCAGGGCCTGGAGGGCGACGCGGTAGATCAGGCCGGGGCCGGTGGCGATGAGGTACTCCAGGAAGGCGCGGGCCTCGCACAGCTCCCGCTCCCGTTCGGCCAGCAGCGCCCCGGCGTCCGCCAGCCCCCGCCCCAGGCGCCCGAGTTCGTCGCGGCCGGCGGGCGCGGGGAGGAGGGGCCGGCGCGCGGCCAGCCGCCGTGCGTTTTCCTCCAGGAGCCGGACCCGGCCGGCGATCCCGGCGGTGAAGAGCAGCGCCGCCGCCAGCCCGCCCAGGAGGCCGACCACCAGGCTGGCGGCGACCGCGGCGGCGCCCCACGCGCGTACGCGGGCCAGGCGCGCCGTCCGCGCGGCGAGCAACTGGTCCTCCGCGGCCTGCATGCCGGCGAGCTCGGCGCGCGTGGCGTCCATCGTCGCCTTGCCGCTCCCAAGGCGATCCGCGGTCGTGCCCGCCGCGGCCGGCCCGGCGGCGCGCAGGGCGTCGAGCGCCGCGAGATCCTGCGTCGAGAGCGCCTCGACCCGCCGCAGGCGCGCGCCCTGCGCCGGGTCGTCCTGGACGAGTTGCGCCAAGTGGGCCAGGCTGCCGGGGAGCGCGGCCTGGGCCTGCCGATAGGGCGCGAGGAAGCCGTCCTGCCCGGTCAGCAGGTAGCCGCGCACCCCGGTCTCGGCGTCCACCAGGAGGGTGGTGACTACTTGGATCTGGCCGCGCACCTCAAGGGTGCGCGCGACTTGGGCGGCGGCGTCGTCCTCCTGCTGCCTCACCAGGGTGTAGGCCAGCGCGGCGACGAGCAGGGCGACCAGCGGGAGGGCGACGACCGCCAGGCCCTTGGCGCGCAGGGAGCGGTCCGCCCGGGCCAGGCGGGCGCGGGATGCGGCGGTGCGGCGCATGCGAGACTCCCCGCTGAGGTCAGCCACCACAATACCTCCCCGCAGTATGCCGGCCGCCGCGCGCCGCGCCTAGGGGACGAAGGTCCCGAGTGGCGGGGGCATTCGGTACCAGGACCGCCCGGCCGCGGGTGCGCTCGGGGCCCAGCGGCCGGGGTGGTATGCCGGATGCATGGCGCGCCGGCAAGTGCGCGGCGGGGCGGCAGGTGTTGGGCTGAGTCGGCCGGGTGGCGAGTGGTACAGCGGGGTCTCCTGGCAGGGATTCCGCCCCGCGCTGCCGGTGCGCCCCCGGGCAGCCCGGCCCGCCCCCGCGCCTGCCGACCCCGTCGTCGCGCGTCGGCCGGGCGCGTAGGACCAACGGGGAATGCCCCGCCGCGGCCCGCTCGCCTACACTTGGCGATGAGAAGATGGGAGGAGAAGAGGGGCCATGAGCCACGACTACCTGCCGCCCACGCCGGCCACGCTCACCGGCGTGCGCTTCGCCAGCCTCGCCGCCAACTACCCCGTCCACGCCCTCTGGTTCGTCGCGGGCGGCCGGCTGGCCCTGGCGCGCTGCCAGGAGGTCGCCCGCGGCGTGTTCTACCTGCTCAACCCGCCCGCCTGGTGCGGCGAGCGGATCGGCCTGGCCGGCATCACCGTCTTCGTCACCCCCGAGGACGCCCGCGCCCGCGCCCGCGAGAACCTCCTGGCCGAGGTCGTCGCGGATCTCCACCGGCTGGTGGGCGAGCTGGGGCTGCCGGAGGCGGAGCTGGCGGCGACGCTGCGCGAGCGCTACCGCGCGGCGGAGTGAGGGCGTGCCGGGGATGGGCCATGTCGCTCGCCGCCCTGCCCTACGTGGTGGCGCTGGTCGCCCTGGCGCTGGCGCTGCTCGTCGCGGCGATCTGGTGGAGCGGCCGGCCGTGGACACGGCCGCGCGGATCGGCGCCGCCAGCATCGCCCCCGCCCGCCCGGCGCGCCCGCGCCGTTGTCCGCGACCCGCCCGCGGTATCGCGCCGCGACCGGGGCGGCGCGAGGGGAGCTCCCCTACGCCCGGCCGGCGCCGCCGCGCGCCCGCCCCGTGGCACGCCCTCTGCGCGAGGGCGCGGACAAGGAGGGCCTCGGCGATGGCAACGATGGACTCCAACCCAGACGTCCTGGTCGCGGAGGACGACCCGGCCCTGCGCGCCGCGTGCTACGCCGCCGCGGGCTGCGCCAGCGGGGACGCGGCGCTCGCCCGCGCTCTGGCCGCCCCGCCCGCCCTGCTGCTGCTCGACGAGCGGCGGCCGGGGCTGGTCGGCACTGCGGTGTGCCGGCGGCTCAAGGCCGCGCGGCACACCCGGCGGGTGCCGGTGGTCTTCGTGACCGCCGCGCCGCGCCGGGCCGTGCGCGCGGCGCTCGGCGGCTGCCCGTGCGAGGGCTTCCTGGCCAAGCCGTTCGACCTGGCCGACGCCCTCGCCGCCGCCGCGGCGTACTGCCCCTGAGCGCGGCCCGGTCGTCGCCGCCCTGGCCGCGCCGCTGCTCGCGCACCCGACCGCCTGGGCGCTGCTGGCGGTGGCCCTCGCGCTGGCTGCGGTGCTCATCATCGCGGCGATCCGCACCGGGCGCTGAGGCGCCCTGGCGGGGAGGTAGGAGCATAGTCACCATCCAACTCGACGTCTACACGCTGCTGGTCTGGGCCGTGGTCGGTTTGGTGGCCGGCTTCCTGGCCAGCCGGGTCCTGCTCGGCCACGGGCTCGGGAGCTTCCTGGACATCGTGGTCGGCGTCCTCGGCGCGCTGGTCGGCGGCCTGCTGGTGAAATACCTCGGCGTGCAGATCGTCGTCACCGGCCACCCGCTCGCCAGCCAGATCCTCGTCGCCTACATCGGGGCGCTGCTCCTCCTCGCGCTGGCGCACCTGCTTGGCCTCGGCCGCCGCCGGCGCGGCCGGGCCGTCTAGCGCCTGAGAGGCGGGCGCGGTGCCGCCGGGGCGCGGGCGGGGAGGGCGGGCGGATGGGCGTCCTGACGGGCTGTCGCTACTGCAACCGCGGGGATGTGCCGCCGGCGGTGACGGCCGAACTGCGGCCCGGCGGCGCGGCGCCCGTGTCGCTGGCCCGGCTGTGCGGCGAGTGCGCCGCCGACCCGGCGACGCTCGCCCGCTTCGTGCGGGACTTCCGCCTCGCCTTCCGGGACTCGCTCGCGCCGCTGCGCTTCGCGGTCGCGCCCGGCCGGGTGGACCTGGCCCCGGCGCTGGCGGCGGTCCGGCGCCGGTGGAGGCGCTGATGGTGGTGGTGACGCACCTCGGCGGCCTGCCCGGCCTGTCGCCTGCCGACCTCGTCCGGGCGGAGGTGGCGGGCGACGCGCTGACCTTCCACCGGGGCGAGCCCTCGCTCGGCTGGTCGCACTACGTCCCGCTGGCCGCGGTCACCCTGGTGCATCTCACCCCCACGGGCGGCGGGGCGCGGCTGACGCTGACCCTGGCGCGCCGGCAGGGCCCGGCGACGATCGCGCTGTGGGGCGAGCCGGCGGCGCTGCGGGCGCTGGAGTGGGACCTCCTCGTGGGCCGGCGCGAGCACCGCGGGCGGCGCGGCGAGCACCGGCGACCGCCGGAGGGCGGCTGAGGGAGCGCCGCTGCCGCGATCTCGCGGTCTGGAGACGCGGGGCGGTGTCCGGCTCATCATCTCCTTGAAGCAGGGCGGTATCCTCGGCCGCTAGCGCGGGCCGATCGGCCCGCGCGCGCAGGCCCGACGTCTCGGGTCGGCCAGACGATCGGCCCGCGATAGTTAACCCTCTCCGGGGATGGCCGCCGGGCGGCGGCGAGCGTAGAGTTGGGATGTGCGGAGGTGGCGGCCGAGAGCCCAACCGTCTCCCGCGAGGACAATCGACGCATCGGCGCGGAGGCGACGACGCCCGTCCCAGTAGCTGGACGCCTCAGGACGGGCCGAGCCAGTGGCGTACCCGGCCGCGCAGCCCGCCCCCGACGGGGGCGGGCCGGCTCGCGCTGATGCCCCGGAAAGGAGGCCGGCCGAGCCGTTTTGCGTTGCCCGCGCCGCGGGGCGGCGCCCGGGCATGAACCCCCGACATGCAGCCGAGAGGAGCAGAGCACGATGCGCTTCGTCACCCACCGCCTCGCCCGCCTGGGCCTGGGCCTGGCCCTCGCCCTCATGGTCGCGCTCGGCGCGGCCCTGCCGACCCTGGCCGACACCGCCACCGCCACCGCCACCGTCACCGGCGGCACGCTGAGCGAGACCACCAGCGCCGCCCCGAGCATCGCCGCCACCCTCAATGGTGCCGACCAGACCAAGACCTACACCCTGCCGCTCACCGCCACCGACCCGACCGGCACGGGCGCCGGCTGGAACCTGACCGTCACCTCGACCGCGTTCACCACCGGCGGGACCACCCCGCACACCCTGGCCACCACCGCGTCGTCCATCACCGGCGTGACCTCGGCGTGCGCCCAGGGCACCTGCACCGCCCCGACCAACGCGATCACCTACCCGCTGACCGTGCCGGCCGGCGCGACCGCCCCGACCGCGGTGAAGCTCTTCAACGCGGCGGCCAACACCGGCATGGGCCAGTTCACGGTGACGCCGACCGTGTCGGTGAGCCTGCCGGC
>DASSSV010000523.1:0-13628 GCA_035708265.1 Thermomicrobiales bacterium
CCCCACCCTCTCACCACGCAGCGATCATCACTCGTACTTCGTCATTCGTACTTCGTACTTCGTCACAGGCCCAGCCGCGCCGCCAGGGCCGCGGCCGCCGCCTCGTCCGACACGGGCGGCACGTTGGCGTGCAGCCGCCAGGTCTCGTCGTGGTGGACCGCCGCGCCCGGCTCCAGGCGGACCAGGGGGCCGAGCGCTTCCACCTCGACGAAGCGGTCGTGGAGGTAGCACTCGGCGTTGCAGCCGATGTCGGGGTGCGCGGCGTCCGGGCGGGGGTCGTAGCGGCGGCTGAAGAGCGTGCCGTCGAGCCAGTAGGCCACCCAGCCGTCGTGGTTCAGGTAGCCGAGCTTGTTGATCGGCCCCGACTCGCCGCGGACGAGCGCGACCTGGCTCCCCAGGTGGAAGCGACGGTCGGCCGGGTCGCTGTAGGGCCAGAAGACGAAGCGGCGGTTCGGCAGCAGGCCGTCCGGGTCGGCCACCTCCCGTGGCTGGGGCAGCAGGACCACGCCGCCCGGACGGCACATCGAGAGCGCCCACGGGGCCAGCTCGACCGGCCAGCGGCCGGCGTTGCGCAGCGTGTGGCGGACCAGCGCGCGCGGCTCGTCGCCGTCGAGCGTGATCGTCAACTCCTTGACGATCCCGGCGCCGTCCGGCGGCGCGGTGAAGCGCGCGCCGCCGGGCACGTCGGCCACCGCGGGCGGCGCGTCGTCGGGCCAGAAGGTGCGGGTGAGGACTTCGGGCGCGTACCAGAGGCGGTGCCCGCCGAGGAAGTGGTAGGGCCCCTCGGGCGTCTCGCGCGTCATGTCGGGCAGTTCCGCGAAGAGGTTGCCGCCGTCCCGCCAGCCCCACCAGACCACGCGCGGCCCCCGACCGGTCGTCACGCCCAGCCGCACCCGCGCGTTGCCCAGCCAGCGGCAGGAGAGGCCGTTGTAGTCGCTTGCGTTTGCCGTCACCGGAAGCCCTCACCCCCCGACCCCCTCTCCCAATGCTGGGCAAGGGGGGACCCGCTCCAATCGTTCTAGTCTTCCCCTCGCCGATTCCTTCCCCTACTGCCGCCCTACCTGATCTCCTGCTATGGAGATCACTGATGCTTCTCCGCGCCACTCCCCCTCTCCCAGGATTGCGAGAGGGGGTCGGGGGGTGAGGGCCGCCGCCTCACCCCGGCACATCCACCTGCCGCTTCGTCCGGGCCGATTCGAGGATGGCGTCGCAGACCAGCGCGGCGCGGTAGCCGTCCGCGAAGGTCGCGCCGTCGGGGGCGACGTCCTTGTCGTTGACGATGCAGTCGAGGAAGTGGGTCAACTCGTGGACGAAGGTGTGCTCCCAGCCGATGATATGCCCCTGCGGCCACCAGTTCGCGTAGAAGGGGTGGTACGGCTCGGTGACGAGGACGTCGTGGAAGCCCTGCGTCTCGCGCGGCTCCTCGCCGACCCAGAAGACGTCCAGCTCGTTCAGGCGCTCCATGTTGAAGTGGATGCTGCCCCGCTCGCCGTTGATCTCGAGTTCCTGGTGGTTCTTGCGCCCGGCCGCGAAGCGCGTCGCCTCCAGCGTGCCGACCGCGCCGTTGGCGAAGCCGACCGTCGCGACGAAGGCGTCGTCCACGTCCACCGGGCGCGCGCGGCCCTCGGCGTCGGGCCGCTCCGGGACGAAGGTGCGGGTCATCGCGCCGACGGTGGCGATCTCGCCGACCAGGAAGCGCGCCAGGTCGATGATGTGCGCGCCGAGGTCGCCGAGCGCGCCGCTGCCGGCGGTCTCGCGGTCCAGCCGCCAGATCAGTGGCGTGCCATAGTGCGGCATGATCCATTCCTGGAGGTAGGCCGCGCGGAAGTGGTAGATGCGCCCGAGCGCGCCGCCGCGGATCAGGTCGCGCGCCTGCCGGAGCGCCGGGACGAAGCGGTAGTTGAACGCGACCATGTGCTTGACGCCCGCCGCCGTGACGGCGTCGAGCATCTCCTGCGCCTCGGCGGCCGTGCGCGCCAGCGGCTTCTCGCAGACGACGTGCTTGCCCGCGCGCGCGGCGGCGATCGTCGGCGCGGCGTGGAGATTGTTCGGCCCGCCGTTGTCGAAGAGCCGGACGCGGTCGTCCGCGACCAGTTGACGCCAGTCGGTGTAGGCGCTCTCGTAGCCGTAGCGGCGCGCCGCCTCGGCCACCGCCGCCTCGTCCCGCCCGCAGATCGCGACGAGGCGCGGCACGGCCGGCGGCGGGTACATCATGTAGGGGAGCGTCTTGTAGGCGTTGGTGTGCGCCTTGCCCATGAAGGCGTAGCCGAGCATCCCGACGCCGACCTCGGGGATCGCCCCCTCGGCCCGCGCGCCGGCCATGCTGGTGAAGCCGGTTCCCTCGCTCATGGCAGCCCTCCGGGGTTGAGAGTTGATAGTTGTTGGTTGATAGTGTTGGGGCTGGGCCTCTGTCAACTGTCAACTATCAGCCATCAACCCTTCTCCCGCGCGAACGCCGCGTCGAACGCGACGGCCGACGGCGGGAAGTCCTGGCGGCGGACGAAGGCCAGGGCCTCCTGCGCGCCGTGCTCGCGGTCCATGCCGCTGTCCTCCCACTCGATCGAGAGCGGGCCCTGGTAGCCGACGCGGTTGAGCGCGCGGATGATCGGGTCCCAGCGCACGTCACCGCGGCCGGGCGAGACGAAGTCCCAGCCGCGGCGCGGGTCGCCGAAGTCGAGGTGCGACGAGAGGATGCTGTTGCGCCCGGTCAGTTGCACGCGCGAGTCTTTGACGTGGACGTGGAAGATGCGGTCGGGAAACTCTTCGATGAAGGCGACCGGGTTGATGAACTGGTGGACGAAGTGGCTGGGGTCGAAGTTGAAGCCGAAGGCCGGGTGATTGTCCACCGCGTCGAGCGCGCGCCGCGCGGTGATGAGGTCGTAGGCGATCTCGGTGGGGTGGACCTCCAGCGCGAAGCGCACGCCCTCCTGCTGGAAGACGTCGAGGATCGGCCGCCAGCGCGCGGCGAAGTCGCGGTAGCCGGCGTCGATCTCGGCCTGGCTGGTCGGCGGGAAGAAGTAGAACTTCGCCCAGACGCTGCTGCCGGTGAAGCCGGTGACCGTGTCGACGCCGAAGCGCCGCGCGGCGCGCGCGGTGTCCTCCATCTCTTTGGCGGCGCGGCGGCGCACGCCCTCGGGGTCGCCGTCGCCCCAGACGCGCGGCGGCAGGATCGCCTGGTGCCGCTGGTCGATCGGGTCGCAGACGCACTGGCCGACGAGGTGGTTGCTGATGGCGAAGCACTGGAGGCCGTGGCGCTCCAGCAGCGCGCGCTTGGCCCGCACGTAGCCGTCGTCGGCCAGCGCCGCGGCCACGTCGAAGTGGTCGCCCTGGCAGGCGAGTTCCAGCCCGTCGAAGCCCCACTCGCTGACCTTGCGCGCCAGCGTCTCCAGCGGCAGGTCGGCCCACTGGCCGGTGAAGAGGGTCACGGGTCGCGCCATCGTCTCCTCCTTCCCGAAGTGCCCGGTGCGGCGGCTGGGGCGATTGTACCCGGAGCCCTCACCCCCTGTCCCCCTCTCCCAATCCTGGGCGAGGGGGGACCCGGCTCGAACAAAGCGCTCTTCTTCTGGGCCTCACGCGACGTTGCGGCCCCTTCTTGGCCCGGAAGATCCGCCGCGGTACCTCATCCAAGATCTGCAAGAGCGCCGCCCGGGTTGAGGCAGGCTCCCCCTCTCCCAATGCTGGGAGAGGGGGATGGGGGGTGAGGGCGATGTCCTCTGCGCTACAATCGCCCCGAGGAGGGGGAGCGATGACGGCCGGGGAGCCCCGCGAGACCGCGCTGACCCGCCGCGCCGTGCTGCGGCGCTGCCTCGGCGTCGGCGTCGCCGCGGCGACGCTCGGCGGCGCGGAGCTGGCCCAGCGGCTCGTCGCGGCCGCGCCGGCGATCACCGCGGCGCCGGCGGCGGGGGCGCCGCCGGCCGGGGGCTGCGCGTCGCTGCGCGACATCGAGCATGTCGTGATCGTGATGCAGGAGAACCGCAGCTTCGACCAGTATTTCGGCACGCTGCGCGGCGTGCGCGGCTTCGACGACCCCGCCGCGCCGGCGCGGCCGGGCGGCCGCCCGGTCTTCTACCAGCCGGACGGCGGCGACCCCGACGGCTTTGTGCTGCCCTTCCGCCTCGACACGCAGCACACCAGCGGCCAGTGCGTCGCCGACGTGGACCACTCCTGGCCCGGCCAGCACGCCTCCTGGGACGGCGGCAGGCTCGACGGCTGGCGCGCGGCCCACCCCGGCGCGACCGGCGCGATGACCATGAGCTACTACACCCGCGCCGACCTGCCCTACTACTACGCGCTGGCCGACGCCTTCACCGTCTGCGACCGCTACTTCTGCGCGGTCCTCGGCCCGACCAACCCGAACCGCCTGATGGCCATCTCCGGGACGATCGACCCGGCCGGCGAGGCCGGCGGCCCGGCCGTCGACAACAGCGGCAGCAATTTCCGCTGGACGACCTACCCCGAGCAGTTGCAGGCTCGCGGCGTCTCCTGGCGCGTCTACCACGGCGCCGACACGCCCACGAACGTCCTCGCCCTCTTCCGCCAGTACCGCGACCCCGGCACGCCGCTGTATCGGCAGGCTATTCCCAACACCGAGCCGGGCGGCTTCGCGCGCGACGTGGCGACCGGGAATCTGCCGCAGGTGTCGTGGGTACTCGCGCCGGAGGCCGACTGGGAGCACCCCAACGCGCCGCCGGCGAACGGCGAGCGCTTCTTCCACGAGACGGTCCTGGCGCCGCTCCTGGCGAACCCGCGCGTCTGGGCGAAGACCGCCGTCTTCCTGACCTACGACGAGAACGGCGGCTACTTCGACCACGTCCCGCCGCCGACCGCCCCGGCCGGGACGCCCGGCGAGTACGTCACCGACCTGCTGTTGCCGCGCGCCGCGCGCGGGGTGCGCGGGCCGATCGGCCTCGGCTTCCGGGTGCCGCTGCTGGTGGTCTCGCCGTTCAGCCGGGGCGGCCTCGTCTGCGGCGACGTCTTCGACCACACCTCGCTGCTGCTCTTCCTGGAGCGGCGCTTCGGGGCGGAGGTGCCGAACCTGAGCGCGTGGCGGCGGGCCACGGTCGGCGACCTCACCGCGGCGTTCGACTTCGCCGCGCCGCCCGACCCCTCGCCACCGTCGCTGCCCGACCCGGGGGCGCTGGCGCGGCAGGCAGCAGAATCGTGCGGCGCCCTGCCCGCCCCGTCCGTCCCGCGCCCGCAGGCCATGCCCCGTCAGGAGCCCGGGACGCGCCCGCGGGTGGGCGCGGGGTGCGCGCGGTAGCGGGCGGTCTGCGGCCGAGCTCACTCGGGCGGGCCGCCCGCCTCCGGCTCCAGGCACAGCCCCGGGTAGAGGTGGTCGAAGAACAGGCGCTGGACCAGGGCGCGGCGGCCGCGCACGCCGACCTTGTCGAAGGCGTGGGTGAGGTGCTCCTGGACCGTGTACTCGGAGATGGAGAGGGCGTGCGCGATCTCCCCGGTGGTGGCGCCCTGCACGACGCGGTCTACCACCGCCCGCTCGCGCGCGCTCAGCCCGTAGGCGGAGAGCCGGAGCCACGCCAGCTCGCGGGGGCCGGCCGGCTCGACGATAACCAGCGTCTCGTCCCCGCGGCCGGCCGACGACGCGGGCCGCGCCGCGTGCAGCGTCAGCCAGCGGCCCGACCGCGCCTGGACATGGACGCGCGGGACCTCGTGCCGATCTCGCTCCATCTCGGGCCGCAGTGCCCGCCGCAGCGCGCCGGCCACGATCCAGACCGGGGCCGGGAGGCCGCGTCCCTCCAGCCAGCCGGGACCGAGGTCGCCGAGCTCGCGCAGCCAGCGCTCGGCGGCCGGCGTGTATTGCACCACCCGGCCGCGGTCGTCGAGGACCAGCACGCCCGGGGCGCCGTCCGCCGCGGGCGCGCTGGCCCGCACGCGCAGCGCCGCCGCCCGCAGCCCGGCCGCGACGTGAGAGGCGAGCTGCCGGAGTAGTTCCACCTCGCGCGCGTCGAAATCGGGGCGGCCGCGCTCCCGGATCAGGCAGATCCCGCCCCACTGCTCCCGGCCCGCGGTACAGAGGCTGAACAGTTCGTAGCCCAGCCCGAGCGGGCCGGTGATCTCCCGGTGGCGCATGGCGCGCTCGAGCCGGCCCCCGGTCGCGTCGGAGAGCAGGACAACCGGCGAGCGCAGCCGGACCATCTGCCGCTGCTGGTCCAGGTCTTCCTCGAGATAGACGCGCTCGAGGTAGGCGTGGTGCTCGCTCTCGCCGATGATCGCCCCGTCGCCGAGGACGTGCGTCAGGAGCCCGCTCAGGGGGTCATTCGTCTGGGCGCAATAGGCGTCGAACGGCGCCGCACGCCGCAGGCGCGCGGTTACCTCGCGCAGCAGCGTCGGCGCATCCAGCCCGGCGTAGCAGAGCCGCTGCGCCGCGGCGAAGCCCCGTTCGCGCAGCGCCGCCCCGGCGACCATCGCCCCCCTCCCTCCTGCGAGCCCGAGGGCTCGCGACGGAACTGCTGGAAACGTGTCCGGAGATTCTACCATGGATCGCCGCTCGACCGGCTGACGGAACCCCGAAAAACCCCAGGATCCTGGGGTATGCGGCACGCGATAGGGCGGTCATACTCAGAACAGGCGACCGCTCGCAACCCCGACGCGCTCGACCTGCCGACAGATCGACTAAGATCCACAAGGAGTCTGACATGAAGACGGCCGATCTCAACACCCTCGAGTTGCGCCAGGCGTGGTACGAGGCCGACCCGGCCATGCGCATCACCGTGGACTTCCCCTTCTACGCCGCCATCGGCAACGACAGTTCCGCGGTCGTCTATTTCGAGATCGAGCCGGGGCATTACCTCGGCACGCACACCGACAGCGCCGAGGAGATCCTCCTCATCCTCGCCGGCACCGTCGAGGCGAGCCTGGGCGACGAGCAGGGGCGGTTGTCGACCGGGCAGGCGGTGCTCGTCCCCGCGATGGTGCCGCATGGTGTGCGGAACATCGGCGGGGAGACGGCGCGCTGCGTCGGTTTCTTCTCGGCCGCCAGCGTGGAGTCCACGTTCGACCAGCCGCTGATGCCCTTCGGCCGGCGCGAGGCGGGCACGCCGCCAGTCGCAAGCCCCGCCTAGGATGATCGCGCCGTCCGCGCGACGACCCGTTCGCCCGGCGATTTCTGCGGTCGAGCGGGCCGGCCCGCTGTTCATCGCCTTGGCCGCCCCGCGGGGACGTGGCGCTTCAGTCCGCACACTCAGGAGGCCCGAACGCCATGGCACGTATCCTGACCGTCGCTCCGGACGAGGCCCGCGGGCCGCGCCGCTTGGCCGTCTGGCTCGCCAGGCGCCAGTACGGCGGCGTGGTGCCGGGCATCATGCAGATCCTCCTCGCCGACCTGGCCCTCACCGCGCGCACCCTCTGGCTCTATGGCTACCTCCACGAGCGGGGCGGCTCGCCGCTCACGCCGCTGCAGCGGGAGATGGTCGCCACGGTGGTCAACGGGGCCATCGGCGGCGCCCCTTGACTCGGCTTCCATGTGGCGGCCGTGCGCCGCCTCACCGGGGATGCGCACCTCAGCCCGGAGTTCGCGACGAGCTGGCCGACCTACGACCTGGACCCGAAAACGCGCGCGCTGCTCGGGTACGCCACGAAGCTGACCGAGGCGCCGATGCGGGTGGACGACGCCGACATCGCGGCGCTGCGGTCCGCCGGGTGGGACGAGCGGGGGATCTACGAGGCGACGGCGCTGGTCGCGTTCTTCAACTTCTCGGGCCGCCTGGAGGCGGCCTCGGGGTTGCCGCCGGACCGGTCCCGGCCGGGTCCCGGTTCCTGCGCGCGATGCCGCCCGCGTAGCCCACCGGCGCCCGTGGTCGTGCTTACGGGCGCGCGGCTGGCGGCGTGACATCCGGACGCCCGTTGAGGGCAAGAGGAGGAAAGCGATGCCTATCCAGCGAGTCACGCGCCGCGCCGTCGCGGCGCTCCTCGGCCTGGCGCTCTGGTCGGGCGCGGCGGCCGCCGGCGCCGCCGCGCCCGCGTGGGATCTGCCCGCCCGGCTGGTGGACGAGCCGCCCGGCATCGCTCAACTCCGCGCCCGATACGCGCCGATGACCGAGACCCAGTTGGTGGCGGCGGGCTTCCAGGTTGATCCCATGTACGTCACCGCGGCCATGGTCGGGCTGCCGGCGACAACCGGCGCGATGGGCTACCACGCCATCAACCCCGCCCTGATGGGCGCGCAGTTCCCGCAGGGCGTCATGGACCCGGAGCACCCGCCGGTGGTGCTGCTCGGCCCCGACAAGCGGGTGATCGGCGTGGAGTGGGAGGCGGCCGACCGGGGCCAGCCGCCGCCGCAACTCCACGGCCAGACGGCCAACCTGGGGCCGGCGCACCCCGGCGTCGACGCGCCGCACTACATGCTCCACGCCTTCTTCCGCCCCGGCGGCAAGGTCCTCTTCGGCGACTTCGACCCGGCGCTGGCGACCCCGGGGCTGCCGGCCACCGGCGCCGGTGGCGGCCGGGGGACCGACCTGCCGGTCCTCCCGCTCGCCGCGCCAGCGCTGACCGCCGCCGGCTCGCTCCTGGCCGCCGCGCCGCGGCGGCGCGGCCCGCGCCGCGCCTGACGGCGAGATCCCGCAGGCGGGCTCGCCCGCCGAGCCCGCCCGCGGGGTGGCGTGGCCGGGAGTCTCCGACCGCTTTGCGGTAGGATGGAAGAGGGCGCTGGGAGCGGGCGCAGTGTCGGGGGAGAGCGCGATGGGCGAGCAGGGGACCGGCCGCAGCGGCGCGTTCTTCGGGGAGGGCGGGGTCGCGGGGTTCACGCACCGGGCGTTCACCAAGGCGATGGGCTTCGACGACGTCGACATGGGCCGCCCGGTGATCGGCATCTGTAACACCTACAGCGAGCTGAACAACTGCAACGTCAACCTGCGCGAGCTCGCCGAGGCGGTCAAGCGCGGCGTCTGGCAGGCCGGCGGCTTCCCGCTGGAGTTCCCTACGATCTCGCTCGGCGAGATCTTCCTCTCCCCGACCTCGATGCTCTACCGCAACCTCGCCGCGATGGACACCGAGGAGATGATCCGCGCCCAGCCGCTCGACGGTGTGGTGCTGCTGACCAACTGCGACAAGACGACCCCGGCCGCGCTGACGGGCGCGGCCAGCGCCGACCTCCCGGCGATCCAGGTCAGCGGCGGGCCGATGCTCAGCGGGCATTTCCGCGGCCAGACCCTCGGTGCCTGCACCGACTGCCGCCGGCTGACCGCCGAATTTCGGGCGGGGACGCTCGATGAGGCGACCTACCGCGCGATCGAGGACGGCATCGTCCGCAGCGCCGGGCATTGCATGGTGATGGGCACCGCCTCGACGATGAACTCGCTCGCCGAGGCGCTCGGCATCGCCCTCCCCGGCAACGGCGCGATCCCCGCGCCCGACGCGCGCCGCAAGCGGCTGGCGGAGGCGGCCGGGCGGAGGATCGTCGCCCTGGCGCGCGAGGGCGTGCGCCCGTCGCAGATCATGACCCGCGCGGCCTTCGAGAACGCCATCACGCTCCTCAGCGCGCTCGGCGGCAGCACCAACGCGGTCGTCCACCTCCCGGCCATCGCCGGCCGGCTCGGCGTCGAGCTGCCGCTGGCCCTCTTCGACGAGATCAGCCGCCGTACGCCGCTGATCGCCAACCTGCGCCCGGCCGGCGCCTACCAGATGGAAGACCCTTCTATGCCGGCGGCCTCCCGGCCGTCCTGCGCGAGCTGCTGCCCCTCCTGCACGGCGACGCACCGACCGTGACCGGCCGGACGCTGGCGGAGAACGTGCAGGACGCGCGCGTCGAGAACCCCGACGTGATCCGCCCGCTGGCCGACCCCTTGCAGCCGGAGGGCGGCACGGCGGTCCTCCGGGGCAACCTCGCGCCCGACGGCGCGGTGATCAAGCACGCGGCCGCGACGCCGCGCCTCCTCCAGCACCGTGGCCGGGCGGTCGTCTTCCGCGGGATGGACGACCTGCGCGCGCGGCTGGATGCCCCCGACCTCGACGTGACGCCCGACGACGTGTTGGTGCTCCAGCACGTCGGTCCGATCGGCGGCCTGGGGATGCCGGAGGTCGGCAACTTCCCGATCCCGGCCAAACTGCTCAAACAGGGCGTGCGCGACATGGTCCGCCTCTCCGACGGCCGGATGAGCGGCACCGCGTTCGGCACGATCGTCCTGCACATCGCGCCGGAGAGCGCCATCGGCGGCCCGCTGGCGCTGGTGCGCGACGGCGACGAGATCGAGCTGGACGTCGCCAACCGCCGCCTCCACCTGCATGTCGCCGACGAGGAACTGGCCGCGCGGCGCGCCGCCTGGCAGGAGCCGCCGCCCGCCTTCACGCGCGGCTACGGCCGCCTCTACCTGGAGCACGTCACCCAGGCGCCGCTCGGCTGCGACTTCGACCTCCTGCGCGGCGCCGACCCCGTCCACGCCGCTGCCCAGCCCAAGTTCTGAGGGGACGGGGGACGATCACCGCAGAGGCGCAGAGGACGCAGAGGACGAGGAGAGAGGACGGAGGAAGTACGAAGGACGAGGTACGAAGGACGAATAGCAACCCCCATGGTTTCATTCGTACTTCGTCCTTCCCTCGTTCTCTCCTCGTCTCTCTGCGCCCTCTGCGCCTCTGCGGTGATCGTCCTCGCCGGTTGACGCGCGCGGCGAGGGCGTGCTACCCTCCGGCGACCGGCGACGGGGTCGGGCATCCGGCCGCAGGGAGATGACGGGGGCAGATGGGGCGGCAGATCGCGGTCGAGCGCTTCACCGAGGAACTCGACGCGCTCCTCGGGGAGACCTTCGAGCGGGTGCGCGGGATCTATCTCGACAGGGAGACATCGCTCTTCGAGACGCTGGCGACGATCGACGCCGGGGAAGCCTCCCGCCCGGTTTCGGCGACCTGCGCGAGCATCGCCGCGCAGGTGGAGCACGTCCGCTTCTACCTGGAGGTGCTCGAACGCTACCTGCGCGGGGAGACCGTCGGCAAGGTCGACTGGCAGGCGAGCTGGCGGCTGACGCGGGTGACGCCGGACGAGTGGGAGACCCTCAAGGGGCGCCTGCGGGACGCCTATGAGAGCGTCACGGCGGTCATCAAGGGCTTCGAGACCTGGGAGGGCGAGAACGACATCGGCGGCGCCCTCGCCATCGTCGTCCACACGGCCTATCACCTCGGCGAGATCCGGCAGGCCCTCTGCACGGTGCGGCGCTAGCACACGGTAGCGCGCGGCGATGGGCGGCACCCCGACGGCGGCGAGGGCCGGGGCGCGCCCGCCACGGCACGGCCGGGGGGGCCGGTTGGTCGCGCCGCTGCGGCGGTGGCGCGCCGAGACCTGGGCGCCGGTCGCGCGCACGCTGACCTTCCCCCCGACGCTCGTCCTACTGCTCCTGGCCCTGCCCGCGCTGATCCTCGCCTACCAGTTCCCCCACCCCCGCGACATCGCGCTGGGCGGCGCCGGCGCCGACCTGCGCGGCTTCTACGCGCCCGAGCACGGCGGCGGCGAGACCTTCCGCTGGAGCGGCCCCGAGGGCCAGGTGGTGCTGCCGGGCGCGGCCGCCAACGCGGAGTGGACGGCGACGCTGCGGCTGAGCGGCGCGCGCGGGCCGGGTGTGCCGCCGCCCGCCTTCGACGTGCTGGCCGACGGGCGGCTGGTCGGCCACTTCCAGGCCGGCGCGGGCTTCCAGGAGTACACCGTCCGCTTCCGCCGCCCGGCCGCGGCGTCGCGCGATTTGACGCTCTCGCTGCGCGCCGCGCCGTTCCGGCCGGCGGGCGACCGGCGCCTGCTCAGCCTGGCGGTCGCGCGGGTGACGCTCGCGCCGTCGCGCGCGGCGACACCGCTCTACCTGCCGCCGCCGTTCCAGGCCGCTGTCGCGCTGGTGCTCTTCGTCGCCGGGGCGGCGGCGCTCGGCGGGCTCGGGGCGGGGCGCCGGGCGACGGCCGCCGGCGTCGGGGGCGGGCTGGTGGCGACGCTGGCGGGCGTCGGGCTGGCGCCGGAGGCGACGGCGCGGGCGCTGCCGGTCGCGGCGGGAGTCGCGGCGGCGCTGCTGGCGTTCGTGCTGGTGCGGGGCGGCGCGCGGGCGTTCCTGGCCGGGCGGGGCCCGGCTATCGTCGCGTGGTGCGCGGCCCACGCGCCACTGATCCTCGCGGGCATCCTCGTCGCCGGGTTGGCGCTGCGGCTGGCGCTCGCGCCCTTCGGCGCCTACCGCTTCGACACCGACGACCTGGGCCGCTGGACCGCGCGACTGGCGACCGTGCCGCTGGCGCGCTTCTACGCCGGGCCGCCGGTGGACCACCTGCCCGGCGACCTCTGGGTCATGTGGGCGCTCGGCAAGGGCTACGCGCTCGTCTCGCCGGGCCTCGACGTGCAGGCGCGCGGCTTCCTGGTCTTGTTGAAACTCGTCCCGGCGCTGGCCGACGCCGCCATCGCGGCGCTGCTCTACCTCCTCGGCCGGCGGCTCGGCGGGCCGGTCGCGGGGTTAGTCGCGGCGGCGCTCTATGCGTTCAACCCCGGCTCGGTCTTCCTCACCGCCGTCTGGGGCCAGTGGGACGCGCTCTCGACCGCGCTGCCGCTGGCGGCGCTCTGGCTGCTGCTGCGCGGCGACCCCGAGTGGGCCTTCCCGGTGCTGGCCTACGCCGCGCTGATCAAGCCGCAACTCGCCGCGCTCGCGCCGCTCCTCGCGCTGGCCTTCGTCGCCCGGCACGCGCTTCGGGAGCCGCCCGCGCGCTGGCTGCGCCGCGCGGCGGTGGCGATCGTCGCCGTGCTGCTGGTGCTGGTGCTGGTGCCGCTGCCGTTCGGCGTCGGGGTTCCGCCGCTGCCGGCGCGCTGGAGCCTCGTCGGGCGGCTGCGCGACGCGCTGGAGAAGTTCACGGAGACGAGCCACAGCGCGTTCAACCTCTGGACCGCGCCGTTCGCCGCGCCGGCCGGCGTCCCGCTCTTCAAGCAGCCGGACACCGCGCCCTGGCTCCTCGGGCTGACCTACCAGGCGTGGGGCGCGCTACTGCTCGCCGCCGCGCTCGTCGCGATCCTGGCGGCCTTCTGGCGGCGGCGCGACGGGCGGGCGCTCGTCTGGGCGGCGCTGGCGACGGCGACCGCGCTCTTCGTGCTGCCGACGCGCATCCACGAGCGCTACCTGTTGCCCGCGGTCGCGCTGGCCGCGCTCGCGGCGGCGCTGGCGCCGCGGCTCGGCTGGCTCTACGCCGGCCTGACGCTGACCTACCTGGCGAACCTCTACTACGTCTACGCCGAGTTCTACCCCATCCCAAAACTCACCTTCATGTACGCGTCGGACACCTTCGTCCACGCCATGTCGCTGCTCAACCTGGCGCTGCTGGCCTGGCTCGGTTTCTGGGGCTTGCGGGCGCTGGTGGGCGGGCGCAAGGCGGAGGACGGAAGACGGAGGACAGAAGAGACGCGGCCGACGGTGGCGGGCGCGGCGAGGGGGCGAGAGTGAGCGCCGCGCGGCCCGGCCCCCCTGTCCCCCCAATGCTGGGGGGAACCAGGCTCACACGCCGCAGCGAAGGGAAGGCCGCTTCTGCTAGGTTCTGTTGACGAGAATTGCTAGACTCTTCTCTCGGGCACGGTGGGGTGGTCGCTGGGGAGGGATGATGGAGTTATTCTTGAGCGAGGCGCAGTTCGCGCGGGTGTACGGGCTGCTGCAACGGGAGGCGAAGATCCA
>DASSSV010000524.1:0-5843 GCA_035708265.1 Thermomicrobiales bacterium
GTACCCGCACATGCCGTGGACGCCGCCGCCGGGCGGCGTCGCGGCGGGCGGAGTGGGCCGGCCGGCCGGCCGAAGGCCCCTTCGTCATCCTGGTCCAGCCGACCCTCTTCGACCCCTCGCGCGCGCCGGCCGGGAAGCAGATCGCCTGGGCCTACTGCCACCTGCCCAACGGCGGCACGGCGGACATGACCGCGCGGATCGAGGCGCAGGTCGAGCGCTTCGCGCCCGGCTTCCGCGACCGGATCGTCGCGCGGCACACGATGGGCCCGGCCGCGCTGGAGGCGCATGACGCCAACCTCGTCGGCGGCGACATCGGCGGCGGCGAGTCGACGCTGGGGCAACTCATCTTCCGCCCTGCCGTGCGCCCGGTCCCCTACTCTACCCCCCTGCCCGACGTCTACCTCTGCTCCTCCTCCACACCGCCGGGCGGCGGCGTCCACGGCATGTGCGGCTACCACGCCGCGCGGGCGGCGCTGCGGCGGGGGTAGTCGTCAGTCGTCAGTCGCCTGGCGGTTGAAGCCGCGCCTTGGGGCGCCTGCGCCGTACGAAGGCCGCCTCCGCGGGCTGGGACCCAACCCGCGCGGGCGGGCTGCGTGGCGGGGTGCCCGCGGGCGGGCCTGCCATGCAGGCGCGGTCTCAACCGCCAGCCGCGTTCCCGGCAGGAGGCTACCCGCGCGCGGTCCCCTCGTCCCCCAGCCGCTCCAGCGCGGCGCGGGCAACGGCGCTGGCTTCCTCCAGGGCGTCGGCGACGCGGTTGCGCGCGCGGACGGCCGCGACCCACCCGGTCTGGTACGCCTCGGAGTCGCGCGGGGCGGCCGCCAGGGCGGGGTAGAGGGCCAGCGCAGGGATCATCTGTGTCTGCCAGGCGTGGCCGTAGCGGTCCTGCCCGTAGGGGCCGACGACGGTGGAGGCGACCGGGACCAGGATGCGCGAGAGGCGCATCATCGCCTCGTTGAGCAGATCGGCCGCCGCTTCGTCGCCGTCGGCGCGCTCGCGCCAGGCGGCGCAGCGCGCGTCGAGCCGGTCCGCGAGCGCCTGGAACTCCCGCGCGCGGACGGCCGCGCCCGCCAGGTCGATGTCGGGCACGTCGAGCGCGGCCAGCTCGTCGAGGCGCGCGACGAAGCGCGCGGCCAGCGGCCGGTACGAGTACGGCAGGAGTGGGTCGGTCAGCAGGCCCCAGAGCCAGCGGGCGTAGACGCGCAGGTGCAACGCCAGCCGGCCCTTGTCGACCTTGTCGAGCGTATTCTCCAGCGAGTGGTGCCACCAGCCGAGCGTCGCCAGCGCGGTGCGGCGGATCTCCTCGTCGGTGAAGGTCATCTCGCCGGCCAGGGAGGGGAGGCCGACGCCGAAGAAGGAGGAGTCGCCGTTCTTCTGCTGCCGGTGCCAACTGACCGGCATCGCGCCGACGACCTCGCGCGCCGTGCGCACGGCGTAGTCCTGGATGTCGTCGGTCGAGTGGACGTGCCAGGTGGAGGAGCCGGCGATGGCCGGCTGGTCGATCTGGAGGTAGGCGACGCACGAGCGGCGCAGGCGGTCCCAGTTCACGTCGGCGAAGCGCGACGAGGAGATCATCGTGCCGGTCTCGTGGCCCATCCAGAGGCCGACGACGAGGCCGCGGCGCAGTTCGTCGCGGTGGCGGTGGAAGACCCGCGCCAGCTCCATCATGCAGGCGTCGCCCGCGGCGTTGTCGGTCGCCTGCGGGCCGGGCCAGGAGTCCATGTGCCCGCCGAGGAGGAGGAACTGGCGGTCGGGCGCGGCGCCCGACTCGGCGCTGGTCATCGTCAGCGGGCGCCAGCCGTTGTCGGCTCTGGCGCGCAGCCAGACGCGCACCGGCCCCCGCTCGCAGAGCGCCTTGAGACGCAGCCCCTCGGTGCGCGCGATGCCGACGCAGGGGAGGTCGGGCATCTCCGCGGCGAGCGTCTCCGGCGTCGGGTTGCCCCAGGCCGACTTGATCGAGCCGAAGGGCACGGCGGTGTTCGTCTCATCGCCCCAGTTCATCATGATCTGCGCGGTCGAGCCGCGCCGCCAGGCGACGTAGGCTTTCTCGTGCCGGGCCGGCGCGTAGGAGAGCTCGGAGAGGGTGATCTTGCCACGGACCTCCTTCCCCTCGTAGTCGCGCTCCGCGCCCGACCCGACGTAGACCAGTTCGCCCTCCAACCCCTCGGTCGAGGCGGAGTGGCCGAGCGTGTTGGCGGCGATCTCGTACGCCTCGGGCGCGAGGACGCGCACCGCGGCCGGCTCGGGGAAGGAGACGAGGCCGCGGAACTCGTGCAGTCGGCTCTCCAACCCGGCCTCCTGGAAGGCGTCGCGGGCGTACTCGGCCATGTGCCGTGAGTTATCCGAGCCGGCCAGGCGGGAGGGGATCTGCGTCGTGATGCGCTCGATGTGCGCCCAGGCGTCGTCGACCGAGAGGTCGCGCAGGATCTCGTCAAGTGCCACGGTGCCCCTCCTACCTGGCCGGGTGACGCGCCGCGCGGCCGGGCGCCCGGCGCGACGCCCCTCCGGCTCGCTCGATCCGCCGCCGGCGCGGCGGCGCGATGGTTGCTGGCGTTGCCCGATTCCGACGAACGGGGCGAGGATACGGGGCGTCGGGCGGGCTGTCAATCGGATCGTGGCGCGTCGCGGCCCGCGGTTCGCGGTAGGATGGGCACGCGGCCCCGCGGATGGAGGACGTGATCGAGGAGGAGTGTCGATGTCCCCCGCCTGCGACCCGCCCCGCGGCCTGCACGCGATCATGGCCGGCCGCGGCGACCCCTACGCGGTCCTCACGCCGCTCCGCCTCCGGCTGCTCCGGGCGCTGCACGGCGGCGCGACCCTGGCCGACCTCGCCGCGGAAGCGGGCCTGTCGCCGGGGCGGGTGCGCGCCGAACTGGCCCCGCTCCGCGCCGCGCACCTCGTCGCCGGGGACGGAGACCGCCCGCGACCGGCCTTCGTCGTCGCGACGGCCGCCGAGACGCGGCGGGTCGCCGCGCACGCGGACGAGGTCGGGCGCCTGCTCGCGACGCGGCTACTGGACCGCTGGCCGGCGATCGAGGCGGCCTATCGGGAACTGGCGCTCGCCGCCGCGCTGCCGCTGTCGGAGGTGGCCTTCCTGCTGGTCGGCGACCGCATCCTCGACGTCGGCCTGCTCGACGCCCTGGCCCGCGACGGCCGGCTGATGCCGCCCGCCCCGGCGCGCCCCAGCCCCGGCCACCCGGACGCGCGCTACTACCTCTGGCTGATCGAGGGCGAGCACGACCAGTTGGGGCGCTACGGCCAGCGCGCGACCACCCTACCCTGGCCGGGCTGGGAGTTGCTCACCTTCGGCCAGTACACCCGCGGCGATGCGCCCAATACGGCGCGCGACGCGCTGGAGGCTGCAGCGCGCGCCGCCGTCGCGGCGGGCGACGGCGGGATGCCGGACGCACTGGCCACGTACCTGGGCGTGCCCCTGGTCGGCCGGGAGGACGCGGGGCGCTGGTGGGCGCTCGCCCGCGAGCGCGCCGACGACCTGCTGACGGTCTACCGCGAGCAGGAGCCGGCCCTCCGCCGCCTCTACGGCGAACTCGGCGCCAGCGCCTACCTGCCTGCAGACTTCGGCGAATTCTTCTGCTGGTACGACCACCTCGCCTACGCTGCCGCGATCGACGCGCTGGCCGCGTCCGGCGTGTTCGTCATCCGGCCCGAGCGCTACACCGCGGCCGTCTGGCAGGAGGCGCCGGTAGAGAGCCGGTTCTGAGCGGATAGTGGATGAGGGCGCAAGCGGCGCGTGCGCCGCTTGCGCTAGTCCATGTATGTACCTCGTTGGAATCCACGTAGCTTGCCAGAAGGTATGGATCGCATGACCCGATATGAGACTCAGAGGAGAGGCGTGAATATCGCGCGCATCCAGGCCCGTGGGCAGGTGACGATTCCCCAGGAGATTCGCGAGGCTTGCGGAGCAGCGCCGGGCGCGGACCTGCTGTTCATCGAAACGGGGCCGGACACTTTCGAGTGCCGGGTCCTGCCGGCCCGCCGCACGCTCGCCGAGGTGACGGCGCGCTACGCGGCCAACGGCGTCGCGCCCGATCTCGCGCGGCTGCGCGAGGAGTTGGGGGCGGATCTGGCCTGCGACCGCTTGCCGGACCAAGCCCATGCCTGAGCAACTCGGCTGGCTCGACACGAATCTGTTCGTCCACGCGCTCTTCCCGCGCGACCCCCACTACGCGCGCTGTCAGCGTATCCTTGCGGCGCTCGACGCGGGCACGGCAGAGGGCTGGCTCGACCCGCTGGTCGTCCACGACCTGACCTACGTCCTCGGGCGCCTGCCGCAGTTCCCCGATCGCGCCGCGATCCAGGGATATCTGCGCACCATCCTCCTGACCGAGCAGATCCGCGCCGACGATAAGCCGGCCCTCCTAGCCGCGGTCGCGCGCTGGGTGATGCGCGGGGGCGGCTTCACCGATGCCTGGCTGGCGAGCCTCGCGGGGCGCCGGGCGCTCCCCGTCTGCTCGGTCAACGCGCGGGACTTGCCCGACATCGCCAACACGTTCGACCAGGACGACGTGTAGAGTCCTCCACCCGCGGTGCTCCTGATCGCAAGGCTAGCGCCGGACTGTCCTTCGGCACAGTGCGCCGGGGCGCGGCGAGCGGGTATGCTGTCTCGTTGCCGGCATACGGATCCTACCACGCGGGCTGCGAGGGGATGATCGCACGAGAGCGAGCGCGACCGGGCTGGCCGGAGGGGGCGGCGCTGGGCGTCTACCTCGCGGCGCTGCGCCTGTCCTACCGCCGCTACCGCATGTACGGCGCGGCCAACGTCGCCGGGCTCGTCACCAACGCCTTCTTCGGCCTCCTCCGCTCCTACGTCTTCGTCGGCCTCTACGGACAGCGCCCGGCCGCGGCCGGCTTCGACCTGCGCGACGCCGTGACTTACGTCTGGCTCTCGCAGGCGATCATCATGCCGATCTACCTCTGGGGCTGGCAGGAGATCGCGCTGACGATCCGCTCCGGCGACGTCGTCACCGACCTGGCGCGGCCGTTCAACTACTTCGGCTACTGGCTCGCGCGCGACCTCGGCCGCGCGGGCTACCACCTGCTCTTCCGCTGGCTGCCGACGGTCCTCCTCGGCGTCATCTTCTTCCGCATCCGCATTCCGGCGCACCCGACGACCTGGGCGCTCTTCGCCGCCAGCCTGCTGCTGGCGATCGTGCTCAGTTTCTGCCTGCGCTTCGCGATCAACGTCAGCGCCTTCTGGACGATCGATGTGCGCGGGATGAACGGCATCGTCCTCCTCTTCGTCAACTTCCTGAGCGGCTTCCTGGTGCCGCTCGCCTTCTTCCCCCCCGCCCTGCGCGCGGTCTGCCTTGCGCTGCCCTTCGCGGGGCTCGTCTCGACGCCGCTGACGATCTTCCTCGGGCAGGCGACCGGCACGGCCGCGCTGCGCCTGCTCGGCCAGCAGGCCCTCTGGGCGGCGGTCTTCATCGCGGCGGCGCTGGCGCTCTTGCGCGTGGCGACGCGGAAGGTGGTGGTGCAGGGTGGCTAGCGTCGCGCTCTACCTGCGGCTCGCCGGGGCGCAACTGCGCGGGCAGGTGCAATACCGGGTCTCCTTCCTGCTGCAAGCGTTCAGCAGCTTCACCAGCACCTTCGTCGAGCTGCTGGCGATCTTCATCCTCTTCGCCACCTTCCACGACCTGGCCGGCTGGCGGGTCGGCGAGGTCGCCTTCCTCTACGGCCTGGTCTCGATCGCCTTCGGCTTGACCGAGATATTCGGCGAGGGCTTCGACCACGTCGACCAGCTCGTGCGCGCGGGCGAGTTCGACCGGCTGCTGGTGCGGCCGGTCGCGCCCTTCGTGCAGGTGCTCGCCGGCGAGGTGCAGTTCCGG
>DASSSV010000525.1:0-9167 GCA_035708265.1 Thermomicrobiales bacterium
GACCCGGTGCTCGGCCAGCGCCGCCACCACCTCGTCCTCCGCCGCCCGGCTGTGCAGCACCACCGGCAGGTCCAGTTCGCGCGCCAGGGCGAGTTGGGCCGTGAAGGCGGCGCGCTGCGCCTCGCGCGGCGCGTAGTCTCGGTAGAAGTCTAGCCCGATCTCGCCCAGCGCGACGACCTTCGCCGCGCCGAGCGCCCGCCGCAGCCGCCCGCCGAGCGCCGCGTCCCAGGCGGCCGCCTCGTGCGGGTGGACGCCGAGCGCGGCGTAGACCGCCGCGTGGCGTCCGGCCAGGTGGAGCGTGCTCGCCCAGCGCGCCTCGTCGTAACCGACGTTGACGATCGCCGCGACGCCCGCCTCGCGGGCCCGGTCGACGACCGCGTCGCGGTCGACGTCGAACGCCGGGTCGTCGAGGTGGGCGTGCGTGTCGACGATTACGTCCAAATCCGGCGATGCTACCACCTCGGCGGCGCGACGCCCTGCCACTATCAACGCTCCGCGCCGCCCCTTGATTTCACCGTCCCCGTCGGCCGAAACCGCCCTGCGGCGCGGGCCGCGGGGCCACCGGCCCACGGCCTACTTAACGGTAACACTCTTGGCCAGGTTGCGGGGCTTGTCGGGGTCGTGGCCGCGCAGCCGGGCCAGGTGGTAACCGAGCAGTTGCGCCGGCAGCACGTTGACGATCGGCGAGGCGTCGCCGACGTCGGCCACCGGCAGGTGGACGTCGAAGACCGGGTCGTCGGCGGGCGAGACCCCGACGATGAAGCCGCCGCGCGACTTCATCTCCATCGCGCCCGAGAGGATGTCGTCGCGCGTCTCGTCGCACGGCGCGAAGACCAGGCAAGGGGTGTCTCGCTCCACCAGCGCGATCACGCCGTGCTTCAGCTCGCCGCCCGCGAAGCCCTCGGCGTGGAGGTAACTGACCTCCTTGATCTTCAGCGCCGCCTCCAGCGCGGTCGGGTAGTTGAGGCCACGGCCGATCGTGTAGAGGTGCCCCGCGCCCTGGATCCGCTCCGCCACCTCGCGCACCCGCGCGGCGCCGCCCTGGAGGAAGCGGTCGAGTTCGGCGGCGGCGCGCGTGAGGACCGCGCGGCCGACGTCCGGCGTGCCGGCGAGGGTGTGCGCGGTGAGGGTCAGGATCGCCAGTTTGGCGACGTAGGCTTTGGTGGAGAGGACGCACTGTTCGGGCCCCGCGCCGAGCGGCACGCTGAGGTCGGCCATGCGGTCGAGCGTCGAGCCCCGCACGTTGACCAGCGCGCCGATCTTCGCGCCGCGCGCGCGCGAGGTCACCATCGCCTCGATGATGTCGGCCGTCTCGCCGCTCTGCGAGAGGGCCAGCGCGAAACTGCGGTCGGTCAGGAAGTGCTCCTGATACTTGAACTCCGAGCCGAGGACCGCGTTGACGTGGCGGCGGGCGATGCGGCTGAAGAGGTACATGCCGGTCAGCGCGGCGTAGGACGCCGTGCCGCAACCGACCAGGAAGGTGCCATAGGACTCCCAGATCTGCTCGGCCAGCAAGCGCGCGTAGTCACCGTAGCCGGCCGCGATCTGCCGCACCACCCGGCCCTGCTCGGCCATCTCCTTCGACATGTAGTCGGGGTAGCCGCCGAGCGCGGCGTCGCCGGGGTCCCAATCGACCCGCTCGCGGCGCAGGGGCAGCGGCGCGCCGGAGTGGGCGTCGAGCAGCGTCACCTCGTCCGGGCGCAGCACCGCGACCTGGTGGTCGTCGAGATAGACGACGTCGCGGGTGTACTCGATCAGCGCGGTCGTGTCGGATGCGACGTAGTTGGCGTCGCGGCCGAGGCCGACGATCAGCGGGGAGATGTTCTTCACCGCGACGAGTTCGTTGGCGCGCACGTCCATCGCGATGATCGCGTTGAGGCCGTGCAGGCGCGCGAAGGCGTGGCGCACGGCGTCGGCCAGCGAGGCGCCGCCGGCCAGCCCCTCCTCGACCAGGTGGACGATCACCTCGCTGTCGGTGTCGGAGCGGAAGTCGTGGCCGCGCGCGGCGAGCTCGTCGCGCAGCGGCCGGAAGTTCTCGACGATGCCGTTATGGATCAGGGCGAGGCGGCCGGTGCAATCGAGATGGGGGTGGGCGTTGGCGACGGTGACGCCGCCGTGGGTGGCCCAGCGGGTGTGGCCGAAGCCGATCGCTGACGAGGGGAGGCAGACGCTCGCCCCGCCGATCTTGCCGGTCGCCTTCTGCACGGCGACGTGGCCGTCCTCGCGCGCCGCCACGCCCCAGGAATCGTAGCCGCGGTACTCCAGGCGCTTCAGCGCGCCGAGCACCATCTCGCCGACGGGCGCAGGCCGCCCGACGTAGCCGAAGATCCCGCACATCTGTCGCAGGCTCCTGGCGCAAAGCGCCGCCAACCGACCGGGCGCGCGCCCGGTCGGGGTCCGTTCCTGCGGAGGCCGGCCGCCATGCGGCGACCCGCGGGATGCATGGTGAAGGGGGCGCTGGGGAACCGGGGCGCGTCCCCGGGCACACCGGGCGGGGATTGTCGCGGGATCACCCCCGCGGTTTGTCCCGTCCGTCACGACCGTGCCGGCCGGGGGGCCATCCGCCGAATGGTTCGATCGGCCCCCGCCTCGTCAACTCGCCGCCTCCCCGACGAGTCCCGGCGCTACGTCAGGCTTACCGTCTCGCGCTCCCCCGCCGCGTCCCGGCGGTCGCGCCGATGTCCGTACACCGGCCATCCGTTGCAGGCATTGTACACCCGGGGCGGCGCGGCGGCAACGGGCCAAAGTACCCTCGCGGGATAGGGAATTCCTCCCAGCACCGCCCGCGCGGGCCGGGCCGTTTGACTGCCCGCACGGCGGGCGGCTAGGATGCGGCGGGTTTCGCCCTCACCCCCCGTCCCCCTCTCCCAATCCTGGGAGAGGGGAGGCCGCGCCGAGACAGGGCGGCGCTCTTTCAGGTTCGGGGTTGGGCGGGCGGAACGACCGCGCTTGTCGAGATCTCTTCGATGTCGGCGCCGGGAAACCGGGCGGCATCAGGTGTCTCCGAGACCGCGGGGCTGCAAGAGCACTCCGGCGTATGGGTGGAGGCCCCCTCTCTGAGGGTTGGGAGAGCGGGGCCGGGGGCGTGAGTCGCGAATCGCAAGTGACGGTCTCCGCGGGCCGGCCCGGTCGGCGAGAGGAAGCCGGTACTGCCGACTGCCGACTCCCGACTCCCGACTCGTAAGGTGAGGGCCAGATGGCGATGACGGCGCGGGATCTCTTCGCCTTGAAGTTCGTCGGCGACCCGCGGGTGTCGCCGGATGGCGCGCGGGTGGCGTTCGTCGTGACGACGGTGGACGAGGAGCGCGACGACTACCGCTCGCGGATCTGGCTCGCGCCGGCCGACGGCAGCGCGGCGCCCCGGCCGCTCACGGCCGGGGACCGCCAGGACACCGCGCCGCGCTGGTCGCCCGACGGCCGGCGGCTCGTCTTCGTGTCGAGCCGCGCGCCGCGGGTGCGGCCGGCCGGGCTCGACGAAGGCGAGGAGGCCAAGCCCCAGCTCTGGCTGCTCGACCTCGCGGGCGGCGAGGCGCGGCAACTGACCGCGCTCAGGGAGGGCGCGGGCGACCCGGCCTGGTCGCCGGACGGCCGCGCGGTCGTCTTCACCTCGCGCACCGGCGGCGAGGACGACGCCGAGCCGGAGGGCGGGAAGCGGCCGAAGACGAAGGAGGAGCGGGCGCGGGCGAAGGCGAATCGCGTCCGGGTCATCGGCACGCTGAAGTACAAGTTCGACGGCCAGGGCTTCTTCGACGGCAAGCGCCGCCACCTCTTCGTCGTGGACGTGGATGGCGCGGGCGGCGCCGACCTGCCCGAACCGAGGCAACTGACCGACGGCGACTGCCACGACGGCGCGCCGGCGTGGTCGCCCGACGGCGGCACGATCGCCTTCACCTCCTACCGCGAGCCGGACGAGGACGTCACCTTCCGCTCCGACATCTACGTCATCCCGGCCGCGGGCGGCGCGCCGCGCAAGCTGTCCTCCAGCCGCGGCAGCTCCGCCGCGCCCGCGTGGTCGCCGGACGGCCGCACCATCGCCTACCTCGGCCACGTCGAGGGCGAAGGCGCGGCGGCGACGACGCGACTCTGGACCGTGGCGGCGGACGGCGGCGCGCCGGTCTGCCTCACCACCGATTTCGACCGCGACCTCGGCAACAGCACGCTGACCGACCAGACGCTGCCGGCCGCCGCGGCGGGCCCCGCCTGGACGCCCGACGGCGCGGCGCTGCTCGCGCTCGTCAGCGACGGCGGCACCTGCGGCCTGCGCCGCTTCCCAGTGGCGGGCGGCCCGCCCGAGACGCTGATCGGCGGCGCGCGCGTCGTCACCGCCTTCTCCCTCTCGGTCGACGGCGCGCGCCTCGTCTTCGCGGCGACCGACCCGACCGCGCCGGCCGAGATCTTCGCCGCCAATGGCGACGGCCGGGGCGAGCGCCCGCTGACCGCGCTCAATCGCGACCTCCTCGCCGCCAGGGACGTCGCGCGCCCCGAGCGGCTGCGCTTCACCGGCTACGGCGGCGACACGATCGACGGCTGGCTGCTGCGGCCGCCGGGTGCGGACGCCGCCGGAGCGCCCGTGCCGCTGATCGTGGAGTTGCACGGCGGGCCGCACGCGCAGTACGGCGCGGCCTTCTTCCACGAGTTCCAGGTGTTCGCCGGGCGCGGCTACGCCGTCTTCTACTGCAACCCGCACGGCAGCACCGGCTACGGCGAGCGCTTCGCCAAAGAACTCCTGCGCGCCTGGGGCGAGAAGGCGATGCCCGACGTCATGGCCGGCGTCGACGCGGCGCTGGCGCGCGGCGGGCTCGACGGCGACCGGATGGGCGTGACCGGCGGTTCCTACGGCGGCTACCTGACCAACTGGATCGTCACGCAGACCGACCGCTTCAAGGCCGCCGTGACGCAGCGCTCCTACTGCAACAGCCTGGCCGTCTTCGGCGTGGACGACATCGGCGCGATCAGCGACGTGGCCGAACTCGGTGGCCACCCCTGGGAGATCCCCGACCTCTACCTGCGCCTCTCGCCGATCATGCACGTCGCCAAGGTGAAAACCCCGGTGCTGATCGAGCACCAGGAACTCGACTACCGCTGCCCGATCTCGCAGGCGGAGCAATGGTTCGCCGCGCTGAAGAAACTCGGCGTACCGACGCAGTTCATCCGCTACCCCAACGAGAGCCACGGCATGTCGCGCGACGGCCAGCCGGCCCACCGCCTCGCGCGCCTCGACCACAACCTCGCCTGGTTCGACCGGTGGCTCAAGAATCCCGACGGCGAAGGAGGCCCACATGACTCAGGCGACAAATAAGGAGCAAGTGCTCGACCGGATCGAGCGGGAACGCGCTTTCTGGGAAGCGCTGCTCGCGGAGATCGGTGAGGGACGGATGGAGCGGCCGGGCGCGGCCGGCGCCTGGACCTTCAAGGACGTGGCGGCGCACCTCAACGCCTGGCGGCGGCGGTCGCTGGCGCGCCTGGAGGCTGGCCGGCGCGGTCAACCGGTGCCCTCGCCCGAGTGGCCGGCGGACCTCGACGACGGGACGGACGAGGGGACCGAGCAGATCAACGCCTGGATCTACCAGGCGAATCGCGGGCGCCCCCTGGGAGAGGTGCTCGCGGAATCGCGCGGCCAGTTCCGGCAACTGAGCGACATCGTCGCCGCGCTGCCGGAAGAGGAACTGACCGCCGCGGGGCGCTTCCCGTGGATGGGCGGCACATCGCTCGCCCAGGCCATCCTCGGCGGCGACTTCTTCAGTCATCTCCACGAGGAGCACGAACCGGCGATCCGCGCCTGGCTCGCGTCGGAGAACCAGCCGGAGTAGCCCTACGAGAGTAGGGCGCCCATCGCCGGCAACCAGCCATTGGTAAGCGAGAACTCCACGTCCATCACCGGATCGCGCAGCCAGGTCGGAGCCGGTTCCACTCGTCGGCGCCGATCTCGCACCCGATGATCGTTTCGACTTCTCGGAGGAGCATCCGCAGTTGCGGCACCGAATACTCGGTGTTGGAAGGGATGGCGAGACGGTGTTGGCCGTGGAGCATGAGCTGGTGCCGCGTCCCGGACAGCGGCCCGGTGAAGCCGAGCGCGCGCAGCCGGCGGACGAAGTCGCGGCGCTTACAGGGCGTCCACTGGCTCGACAGTCGGCTCCCCGTTCAGGTCAATGCCCGCGACCACCGGTAGGGTGTGACCGAGCTTGATCCCGACCAGAGTCCAGTCTTCGAGCGTGGCGCGCAACTCGTCCTCACACGCGCGCAGCGTCTCCCCGAACGCGATCACCCCCGGGCAGGCCGGGATGCGCCCGCCGAACGTGCCGTCTTCCAGTTTGTCGTAGACCGCCTGTGCCATCGCCTGGTCCACGTAGTCGCTCAGGATGAATCGGACGACCACGCGCCACCTCCGTCCGTCTTCCGCCAGCCAAGCCCTACCATTACTCTATCACCCGCCCGCGTCGTGCTCGTCGTGCCGGCAAGGCGCGCGCGAGTCTGCTGGGCGCCATTCGACATCGGCCGCGGCTTCGTCGCGCGGTGGCCCGGCCGGCATGGGCGCGATCAGCAGCAGGACGAGCGACGCTGCCGTCAGCCCCCCGACCAGCAGGATCCCGAGCAGCAGCCAGTCCATCCGCCCCCTCCCGCGCGGCGCGTCCCGGCATGCAGTATAGTCGAGCCCCCGCGCCAGCACCGGTGCGCGTGCCCCGGCCCTCCGGCGCGAGATGACGGCCCGGCTTGCGTCGTCTACAATCGGCCGGCGGTCATGAGCAAGGGAGGAGCGGCGAGATGCAACTGGTGTTCTTCGACGACTACCGCCTCGGGGTTCTCGCGAACGAGCGGGTAGTGGACATCTCCGATCTGGTCGGCGGGGCAACGCCCCAGGCCCGATTGGAGGCGCTGATCCGAGACTGGGCGACGCTGGCGCCCGCCGTCCGGGACGCGGCCGGCCGCGAAGGCGCGCCGCTGGCCGGCGTGCGCCTCCGCCCGTCGGTGCCGCGACCCGGCCAACTCGTCTGCGCGGCGGTCAACTACCTCGAAGCGGGCCGCCCCGAGCCGCAGCCCTTCAACGCCTTCCTCAAAGCGCCGACCTCGATCATCGGCAGCGGCGACACGGTCGAACTGCCCGACACGCCGGCCAGCGTCTTCCATTTCGAGCCGGAACTGGCCCTCGTCATCGGCAAGCGCGCGGCCCACCTCGCGCCCGAGGCGGCGATGGAGCACGTCTTCGGCTACACGCCCTTCATCGACGTCTCCGCGCGCGGCCTGCCGGGCGGGTTCTTCCTCGGCAAGAGCTGGCACACCTTCGCCCCGCTCGGGCCGGCGCTGACCACCGCGGACGCGGTGCCGGACCCGAACGACTTGCAGGTCGCGTTGACAGTCAACGGCGAGGCCCGGCACACCTACTCGACGAGCGACATGGCGCGCCGGGTGCCCGAGTTGCTGGCGGAGATCACCAAGGTGATCGCGCTGGAGCCGGGTGACTTGGTCGCCACGGGCGTCCACCACGAGGGCCTGGGGCCGATCCAGGGCGGCGACCACCTGCGGCTGAGCATCGAGCGGCTGGGCCCGCCGCTGGAGGTGGCGGTCCACGACGCCAGCGGGCGCACCTGGGGCTGAGCGCGACCGGACCGCGCGGGTTAGTCGCCCGCGGGCAGGTTGCGCGCGACGACGCGCGTCGGGCGGATGCGCACGCGGACGTTCGGGCGGGGGAGCGGGTTGCGCGCCACGAACGCCCGCGCGCCGTCCGCGCCGAGGTAGCGGCCGACCAGCGCGAGGCGATCCTCCGGCGTGAGTTCCTCGGTCGCGGTTGCCGTCCCCTCCAGCGCGAGGTAGGCGTCGCCGTGCTCGCCGATGACGAGCACGGAGACGCGCGGGTCGCGACGCAGGTGGGCCGCCTTGACGCTGTCGGGCGCGACGCTCAGCCAGAGTTCGTCGCTGTCGCGCGCGTACCAGACGACCGACTGGACCGCGCCGCCGTCGCGGCGCAGCGTCGCCACCACGGCATGCAGCGGCCGGTCGAGGAACGCCCGCTGGGCCTCCGTCAGTTCCATCGCCCCCTCCTGTAGCCGTGTGCGGCGACGCGGCCGGCGCCCGGCCGCGGACGGGGGCATCCTAGCAGAGCGCGGCGCGGGCCGGGGGCCGGCCGCGCAGAGCGACACGAGGAGGGTCGATGAGCGGCAGGACGGCGGACGATTGGCGGCGGATGAACGACCCCATGATCGCGGAGTTCCGGGCGAACGACGGCCGGGTGCCGAGTCGGCGCTGGCCGGTGCTCCTGCTGACCACGACCGGCGCGAAGAGCGGGCGGCCCTACACCACCCCGCTCAACTACAGCACTGACGGCAACCGCCTCGTCGTCATCGCCTCAAAAGGCGGTGCGCCCGCCCACCCCGACTGGTATCGCAACCTCGTCGCACACCCGGAGGTGACGATCGAGCTGGGCGGCGAGACCTTCCGGGCACGGGCGCGGGCCGCCGAGGAGCCGGAGCGCACCCGCCTCTACGACCAGCAGGTCGCGCAGATGCCCTTCTTCGACGATTACCGCCAGCGGGTGACCGCCCGCCAGATCCCGGTCGTCGTCTTCGAGCGGCTCGACTAGCGCGGCAGCGTGTCACGGCGGGGGGACGGGGCGACTGAAGCCGCGGCTTGGGGCGCCTCACGGCGCACGACGCCCGCCTTCGTGGGCTGGGACGGCGGATTTAGGCAAGCCGCTCCCCCTCGTCGGGGCCGGGACCCGGCCCGGCTTGGCCGGGCTTCATGGCCGTGAGGCCGAGAGGCGCGGCTTCAGCCGCCAGCCCACCACGCGCGCACCCGCCACGCGCACAACCCCTGGGAGGTGTCGCAGCATGAGCAGCAACGACGCCGACGCGATCGCCGAGCACGTCCGGGCGCGGATGCGCGCGGCGCTGGCCTCTGCGGATCTCGACGCCGTGATCGCCCTCTCGCCCGAGAACGTCTTCTACCTCTCGCGCGCCCTGATCCTGACGCAGCGCTACATCCCCGACCGCCTGGCGGTCGTCGTCTGGCCGCGCGAGGGCGAGCCGACCTTCATCGTCTGCGCCATCGAGCAGGAACTGGCCCGCCAGGACTCCTGGATCGCCGACCTCCGTACTTATGTCGAGTTCCGCGACTCCCCCGTCGCCCTCCTGGCCGACGTGCTCGCCGAGCGCGGGCTGGCGCGCGGCCGGCTC
>DASSSV010000526.1:0-2828 GCA_035708265.1 Thermomicrobiales bacterium
GTTCGCCACGAGCATTGGGCGATCCGGCCAGCCGTAGAGCGCGATGTCCCCCACCGCCCCGGCGCACTCGAGCTCCAGCCGCCCCTCGTCCGGCCGGTAGGCCGCGCGCGCCGGGCCGAGCGCGTCGGTCGCCAGCCGCCGGCCGCCGGGCAGCCGCAACTCCCACGGCCCGGCCGCGGCGGTGGCGCGCGCGGCCACGATTTCCACGCCTTCTGGATCGAGGTAGAGCCAGCTCGCCGCCTGCCCCTCCGGGTCGCCGGGCGCCGCGAGCCGGGCGTCGCCGAGGCGCAGGGCGCCGGACCCGTCGAGGGGCCGCCCCTGCACGGCCAGCGGCGACGCCAGCGGCGCCGGCGCGAGCGCTGCCCCGTTGACCCGGCGCTCGACGATGCCGAGGTCGGCCAGCCGGTAGCGCAGCAGCAGCTCGTCGCCGCCCGAGCGGTAGCGGATGGTCCGCACGCCGTCCGCGGTGACGTCCTCGACCCGCGCCGCCGCGAGGTGGGCGGCGAAGGCCGCGGCGTCGGGGAACTCGTCGCGCGCCGCCACCTCCAGCGCCAGGCCGCACTCGATGTTCCCGCGGTAGAACGGGCCGCCCAGGCTGGAGTATTCCCAGAAGCGCTTCGGCTGCCCCTCGTAGATGACCGTCGAGAGGACCAGGTCGCCGTCCCGCTCCTCCAGGCGGACCGGCGCGGCGCGGCCGAGGTTGCTGTGGCGCAGCGGCAGCACGCCGACGTAGACCGCGCCGTCCTCGACGATCAGCGGCGCGCCGGCGGGCAGGTCGAGCGGCAGGTCGCCCACGGGCCGGTTGCCGACGAGCACGCGGCCGAGCCCGGCGCGGCCGGGGAAGAAGACGTCGAGCCTGACGCTCGCGAGGTCCGCGGTCTGCGGCCGCAACCCGTAGACGCCGAGGGCCTTGTTGCGGTGGTGCAGCCCGCGGAAGTCCCCCTCGTCGTTGAGGTTGCTGCTGCGCGAGCGGGCCGAGGCGTGGTAGACGCTGCCGATGCGCTTGTCGTTGAGGATGAAGCGGGTGTAGACCACGCCGAACCCGGGCTCGGCCGCCTTGCGGTAGTGCAGCAGCAGGTTGTCCGACTGCTCGCTGTAGGTCCGCGACGCGGCGCCGAGCGCCCAGTCGGCGGTCAGCGCGCTGCTCAGGTCGAGCCCCTCCGTCGCGTCGGCCGTCTCGCGCACCGCGAACGGCAGCGGCTTCGCCGCCAGCAGCGCCAGCACCGGCCGCCGGCAGTGGTAGGTAGCCCGCGCAACGTCGATGTAGCCCTCGCCCTGCTGATAGGGGTAGAACGGCGACCGCTCGAGCAGCCGTTCGTCGCCCAGCACCTTGTACAGCACCACTTTCAGGAAACCGCGGCCGCCGGTGACGTCGCGCTGGTAGGCCCGGCTGTGCGGCCCGGCGAGCTGGGTGGTCGGCGCGTGGTAGTGCGCCGCCACGTGCAGCCAGATCCGCTCCTCCAGCAGCCGGGCCAGCAGCCGCGCGGCCGGGTCCGCGGCGTGCTCGGCGAGCGCCGCCAGCGCGGTCAGGTCGACCCCGCAGTAGGTCGGGCTGTTGTACTCGCGCGGCGCGCCCGAGGCGGCGGTGTACGCCGCCCAGCGGGCCAGCTTGCGCTCGCCCCGCTCGCGCCACCCCGGCGCCCCCAGCAGTTGCCCGCCGAGGACGCTGTTATGGATATCCAGAAGGCAGATGTTGGTGTAGGCGATGTCAACGTCGAGCCGCGCGACCTCGGCCAGCCCCAGGCGCAGCGCGGCGAGGATCGCCGCGCGGGTCGGCGCCGGCAGCCGCCCCTCCGACTCGAGCAGGATGTGGCAGAGTTGCTCGAGGACGAACTCGACGGCGTTGAGGTCGGTGACGTGGCCGTCCTCGACCATCCAGGGGAAGTTCCCCTCGTGGATGTTGCCCGGCTGGCGCTCCTGGGAGGCGAGTACCCGCTCGATCATCCGCGCGGCCAGGGCGCGCTCGGCCGCGTCCCCGTCGAGGAGGAGGCAGCGTGCGTAGGTCAGCGTGCCGCGCGGCGTGTAGTAGAGCCCTTCGTCGGTGTCGTGGCGGACCAGTTCACGCTCGGGGTCGAACTGCGCCGCCAGTTCCTCTCTGCCGATCTCGTAGAGTTCTCGCGCCCGCGCCCCTTCGCCCCTGTCGCCCGCCATCTCCCCCTCCGTCACCGCCTGGCGAGGCCGCCGCCACGGCCCGCCGCCCCGACGCCGCCGGCCGCTCCGCGCGGCCAGAGCCGGCCAATTGTACGCCGGCGCGGCGGGTGGCGGGGGCCGTGCCGGCGCCGGGCGGCCGATCAGAGCCAGCGGGTGAGGAAGGCGAGGACGGCGGCGCGCATTGCCGCGGTCTCGAAGTGGCCGCAGTCGTAGCGCAGCAACTGCCAGGCGTCCGGCGAGCCCAGGTCGGCGTAGACCCGCCGGAGCGCCTGGTCGATCCGCTCCAGCCCCGCGGGCGGCGTCAGCCGGTCGAAGTTGCCCGCCAGGCTCAGGTGCGGCCGCGGCGCGATCAGCGCGTTGATGTCCGCCGTGCCGAAGTGTTTCAAGAGGCCGGGGACGTAGTAGTAGATCCCGTGGCCGTCGAGCCCGCGCGTCTCGAGTAGCGCCTGGAAGTCAGTGAGGCAGCAGAGGTCGACGCAGACCGCGACCCGCTCGTCCAGCGCCGCCACCCACCAGGCCATCGTGCTGCCCATCGACAGCCCCAGCGTCGCCAGGCGCCCGAGGTCGACGTCCGCGCGCGTCGCCAGGTAGTCGATCGCCCGCAGGCTGTCGTAGACCATCAGGCCCCAGAGGACCTGGCCCCGCCAGAGCATCTCCTTGAAGAGCTCGGACTCGCT
>DASSSV010000527.1:0-10434 GCA_035708265.1 Thermomicrobiales bacterium
CGGCTACGCCGGCCAGACGCCCGCCGACCTGGCGGAGCTGGTGCCGCCCGCGATGCCCGATGCCGACCCGGAGGAGCGCCGTGAGCGCGAGCGGGCGACGTTCCACGGGATGCAGGGGGCCGACACGAGCGCGGGCCCCGAGAGGCGGTCGCACCGGGATCTGCCGGGCGGCGGCGCGCCGACGGTCTCGGGCCGCAGCGAGTTCGAGGACGGCTACCCCGCCGCGCCCGAGCGCGATCCGGGGCAGGCGCCCGAATAAGCCCGCGGTTGCAACCGCGGCTAGAGGCTCGCTCTCGCTCGCCACGAAACCCGCCTGCGCGGGTTAGGACGAAAGCCCCGGCCCAGTCCGCGGAGGCGGGCTTCACCGCGGGGTGCCCGCGTGCGGGCCTGCCATTCGGGCGCGGTTTCCACCGCCAGCCCCACTGTCCTACGCGCCCTCGGTCAGGATCTCGGCGAGGACGCCGGGGTCGAGGTTGCCGCCGGAGACGACGGCGACGACCTTGCCCGAGCCCGCCGCGCCGGAGAGCGCGGCGGCGACGGCGCAGGCCGCGGCGCCCTCGGCGATGACGCGCTGCCGCTCGGCGAGGAGCCGGATCGCCGCCCGCGCCTCGGCCAGCGTGGCGACGAGCGCGCCGTCGAGCAGCGTCCGCGCCAGTTCCCACATCCGCGGGAAGACGGCGCTGCTGCCGATGCCGTCCACGAAGGACGGCGTGAAGGCGATCTCGCGCGGCGCGCCGGCCGCGAAGGCCGCGCTGAGCGGCGCGGCCGTCTCCACCTCCGCCGCATAGATCGCGGTGTCCGGCTTGAGCGCGCGCAGCGCCGTGGCGATGCCCGCGGCGAGCCCGCCGCCCCCGAAGGGGATCACCACGGCGTCGACGTCGGGCAGGTCTTCGAGGATCTCCAGCCCGATCGTGCCGTTGCCCGCCATCACCGCGGGGTCGTCGAAGGCGTGGAGGAAGGCGGCGTCTTCGAGGCCGGGGAAGGTGCGCTCCTGGAAAGTCTGCCACCATCGCTCGCGCGACACGCGCCGGATGGTCCCGCCCAGGCGCTCGATCGCGCGGGCCTTGGTGTCGGGGATCGTCTCTGGCGCGACCACGGTGCAGGGGACGCCGAGGCGGCGCGCGCCGTAGGCCGCGCCCTGCGCCATGTTGCCAGCGGAGGCGGTCAGGACGCCGTGGGCCAGCCGCTCGGGCGGCAGGCGCCGCAGAGCGCAGTGCGCGCCGCGCAACTTGAACGCGCCGAGCGGCTGCAGGTTCTCCAGCTTCAGGTAGACCTCAGCCGGCGCGCCCTCCGCCTGCAGGCGGACCAGCGGCGTCCTGAGCGCCACCTCCGCGACGAGCGGCCGCGCCGCCCAGATCTCCGCGATGCCGACCACGCCGCCCCTCCACGCTCCGCCCCGTTCGCGCCGCCGCGCGGGCCGCCACCGGCCCAGGATACCACCACGCCGCCACGTGGCGCGTGGCGGGGCCTTCGCCGGGCCGGGTAGGGGTTTCGCCGCGGGCGCGGTGGTGCTTTCCGGCATGGGGCGCTGGGGGGTGCTCCCACAGACTCGGGCGCGCGAGGGCGCTATGCTGAGGGCCCGGCATGGGAGGGGCGACACCGCCCCGCGCGACGGAGCCGGGAGAGGGCCAGCAGGCGCACCATGACCATCCGCATCCTCGTCGCCGACCACCACACGGTCTTCCGCTATTACCTCACCCGCTACCTCGACTTCCTCGACCGCGACTACGCGGTCGTCGGCGAGGCCGAGAGCGCGGCCGGGGCGCTGGTGCTCGTCGCCGCGCGGGCGCCGGACCTGGTGCTCGCCGACCTCGACCTGCCCGACGCGAACGGTCTGCACCTGGCCCGGGAATTGCACCGGCTCCTGCCCGGCGTCGCCGTGATCGTGCTGGGCAACGAGCCCGCGGCCGACTACCGCCCGGCCGCGCTGGCCGCCGGGGCGCGCGCCTACGTCGACAAGCTCGACGTGGTTCGCGGGCTGCCGCCCGCCCTGCTGGCGGCCGGGTCGCCCCGCTGAGGCCCACGGGGGCTGCCGCCGGGCGACGCGGACCGGCGCCGTAGGGGTTTCGCCTCGCCGCAGGTGAGAGTTTTGCCGCGCTCGGGAAGGGGACCGGCGTCGCGTCGGTTAGGGGTTCGCCTCGCCAAGAGCGAGGGTTTCGCCCCTGCGTGGAAAGGCACGTGAGGGATACCCTGTCCCGGTACGCGAGCAGAGGTGATGCTGCATGGGGGGCGGGGGGCGCCGGTCCGGCCGCTGCCATCCGGCCGTTTGCGCGCCCGGCTCGTCGCCGGCGCCCGAGGAGATTGCGCGATGACGTTCTCGCCCGTCAGGACCGCTGCGCGCCGCCATGCCTGGCTGCGGCTCTGGCCCCTGGCCCTGGTGCTCGTCGGGCTGTTCCCGCTCTCGGCCGCCGCGCCGGCCAGCGCCGCGAGCACCGGCTACCGCGACTTCGCCTTCGCGCCGGGCGGCGACGCCAGCGACCCGAACGTCGGGCCGACCGGCGAGAAGCCGCAGAGCAAGCTGTGGTTCAACGACGGGGCCTGGTGGGGCAGCCTGCTCAACCAGGCGACCGGCCAGTACGACATCTATCGCTTCGACTGGGCCGGCCAGAGCTGGAGCGACACCGGCACGACGATCGACGAGCGCGCCGCCTCGCACGCGGACTGCCTCTGGGACGGCAGCCACCTCTACGTCGCCACCGCCGTGCCGCCCGGCAGCGGCGGCGACACCGGCATCCGCGTCCTGCGCTTCAGCTACGCCGCGGGCCGCTACACGCTCGACCCCGGCTTCCCGGTCACGCTCGCGTCGGCCGGGATCGAGGCGGTGGTGCTCGACAAGGACACCTCCGGCGCGCTCTGGGCGACCTACACGCTGGACAACGCTAGCGGCGGGCGAAGCGTCTACGTCGACCACAGCACGACGAGCGACACCGCCTGGGTCGCCCCCTACGTCCTCCCGGCGACCGGCGCCACCACGCTGACCAGCGACGACATCTCCGCCGTCGTCGCCTACAATGGGCAGATCGGCGTGATGTGGAGCAATCAGAACGACGGGACGTTCTACTTCGCCTCGCACACCGACGGGACCAGCGACCAGCAGTGGCAGCAGAACCCGGCATTGCAGGGGCCGTCCTACGCCGACGACCACATCAACCTCAAGTCGCTGCAGGCCGATGCGAGCGGCCAGGTCTTCGCCGCGGTCAAGACGTCGCTCGGCGACGTGCCGGGCCAGAGCGGGAGCGCGCCGCTGACCCTCCTGCTGGTGCTCGACCAGCACGGCAGTTGGAGCCGGCACACCTTCGGCACGGTCGGCGACGACCACACGCGCCCGATCGTGCTGATCGACAACGAGCACCGGCAGCTCTATATGTTCGCGACGTCGCCGCAATACCTCGGCGGGACGATCTACTACAAGCAGACCAGCCTGGACAGCATCAACTTCACGACCGGGCTGGGGACGCCGTTCATCCAGAGCAGCACCGACCCGTACATCAACAACGCAACCTCGACCAAGCAGACGGTCAACAGCACGACCGGCCTGCTGGTCGAGGCATCGGACCTCAGCACCGGCTACTACCTGCACAACACGCTGAGCCTCGGCGGCGGGCCGAGCCCGAGCCCGTCGCCGTCGCCCAGCGCTGCGCCGAGTCCCAGCCCGTCGCCCTCCCCGTCGCCCAGCCCGATCCCCGGCGTCACCGTCCGGGTCAACGCCGGCGGCGGGGCCTACACGGGCGCGGGCGGGGTCGCCTGGAGTGCGGATACCGGCTACAGCGGCGGCAGCGCGGCCAGCACGTCCGCGACGATCGCGGGCACCGCGGACCAGGCGCTCTACCAGACCGAGCGCTGGGGCGCCACGTTCAGTTACCAATTCACCGCGCCGAACGGCAACTACGCCGTGACCTTGAAGTTCGCCGAGATCTACTGGACCCAGCCGGGCCAGCGCGTCTTCAACGTGGCGATCAACGGGCAGCCGGTTCTGACCAACTTCGACATCCTGACGCAAGTGCCGCCGAACACGGCGCTCGACGAGACCTTCACGACCGCGGTGACAGGCGGGACGCTGACCGTCAGTTTCACGACGGTCGCCGACGCGGCGAAGATCTCGGCGATCCAGATCGCCCCGGCCGCGGCGCCATCGCCCAGCCCCAGCCCATCCCCGTCGCCTTCCCCGAGCCCGTCGCCCTCGCCTTCGCCGAGTCCCTCGCCCTCCCCGAGTCCCAGCCCGTCCCCGTCACCCAGCCCGAGTCCATCGCCGAGCCCATCGCCGAGTCCTAGCCCGTCGCCGACGCCCAGCCCGTCGCCCGCGCCGGGCGCGATCCGCGTGGTGGCGGGGGGCGGCCCGTACGTGGATAGCGCGGGGAACACCTGGGCCGCGGACGCCGATTACAGCGGCGGGAACACCGCCAGCACCGGCGCCGCCATCGCCGGCACCCCCGACCCGACGCTCTACCAGAGCGAGCGCTGGGGCGGGTTCAGCTACGCCTTCGGCGTGCCCGACGGCGTGTACACCGTGACGCTCAAGTTCGCCGAGATCTACTGGGCTCAGCCCGGGCAGCGGGTCTTCAACGTGGCCATCAACGGGCAGGCGGTACTCACCAACTTCGACATCCTCAGCCAGGTGCCGCCGAACACCGCTCTGGACAAGACCTTCACGGTCACCGCGGCCGGCGGGGGCGGGGTGACGATCGTCTTCACCGCCGTCGTCGACGAGGCCAAGATCTCGGCCATCCAGATCGCCCCGGGCGTGGCCCCGCCGCCCAGCCCCAGCCCATCCCCGTCGCCGAGTCCGTCTCCTTCGCCTTCGCCGAGGCCCAGCCCGAGCCCCTCGCCGTCCCCATCACCCAGCCCGAGCCCCTCGCCGTCACCGAACCCTTCGCCGAGCCCCAGCCCCTCGCCGAGTCCGTCGCCGTCGCCGTCGCCAAGCCCGTCGCCCAGTCCCTCGCCGTCGCCTTCCCCGAGCCCGAGCCCGTCGCCCTCGGCCAGCCCCTACCCGTCGGCCGTGCTGGTGGATAACCCGGTGAGCTACTGGCGCCTCGGCGAGCAGAGCGGCACGACCGCGGCCGACAGCGGTACAGGCGGGAACCCCGGCACGATCGTCGGCGGGGTGACGTTTGGCGCGCCGGGCGCGCTGACCGGCGACCCGAACACGGCGATGACCTTCAATGGTGGCTACGTCAGCGTGCCGAACAAGGCCAACCTCGACCCGACCGGCGACCTGACGGTGGAGGCGTGGGCCAGGCCGACGACGCTGGGCGTCACCCAGACGGTCGTCCACAAGGGCGACGGCACGAGTGAGTCGGGCTGGCAGTACCGCCTCAGCCTGACGTCGAGCAACAACTGGCGCGGCACCGTCTACGTCGGCGGCACGGCCTACACCGTCACCGCGCCGCAGACGGTGAGCGCGGGCCAGTGGTACTACCTGGCGCTGACGCGCAGCGGCAGCACGCTGACCCTCTACGTCAACGGCGCGGCCGTGGCGACGACGACGGTGAGCGGGGCGCTCAACGCGACCACCGGGTTGCTGGCGATCGGCCGCACCGGCTCGGCCAGCGAGCCCTCCTGGTCGACCTACCCCTTCGAGGGGACGGTCGACGAGGTCGCGGTCTACAACCACGCGCTATCGGCCAGCCGGGTCCAGGCGCACTACACCGCGGCGCGGTGATCGCCGCCCGGCCGCGCGTTCCCGGATACCCCGGTGGGGGCGCCGGCCGGATGATTACCGGACCGGCGTCCCGCCGCAGGGCGTACCGGTCTGCTGGTAGACGCGGATGTAGTCGATGTCGAATTCGCTGGGGAAGGGTGTCGAGGCGTCGGGCTTCCCGGCCGACGGGCCGCCGACGGCGAGGTTGGCGATCACGTACATCGGCTCGGACGGGATCTGCGTCTCGGAGTGGAAGCGCTCGACGCCGTCGACGTACCAGACGATCTTGTCCGGCGTCCAGAGGACGCCGAAGGTGTGGTAGCCCTGCGAGAAGTCGGGGCCGATGTAGTGCCCCTGGTCCTGCGCCGGTTTGCCGGTGCGCGGGTCGGTGTAGTGCGTCGTCATGGCGATGACCCGCGGGTCCTGGCCCAGCGCCTCGAAGGCGTCGATCTCGGGCGGCCATCTCGTCGACACCGGCGCCAGCCAGAAGCCCGGCCAGAGCGCCTTCCCCTTGGGGATCTTCGCGCGGATCTCGAAGTACCCGTAGGTCGTGGAGAACGTGTCCCACGAGGCGATGATCCCGGATGTGTACTGGTGTCCTTCCATCGGGCGGTGCTGCGCGACGATGCGTAGGATGCCGTCCTGCTCCACGAAGGCGTCGTCGGCGTACCACTGCAGCTCCCCGACCGAACTGCGGTCGCGGCCCCAAGGGTAGGCGGTGTGCCACTTGTCGCGGTCGAGCGTCGTGCCGTCGAACTCGTCGTCGAAGACCAGCGACCACGAGTTGTCCGGCGCGAAGTGCCTCGCGGGCGCCGGGGTCGCCGGGTCGGACGAGGCGGAGGTGAAGGCGCGCGACGTGGCGAAGAGTTCGACCACGAGCAGCGCGAGGACCAGCGGCGCGACGTACCGCAGGACCCTCCAGCCGGCGCCGGTCGGCCACGACCTCATCCCCGCCCGACCTCCGCAACAGCGTTCCCGGCCCACTGGCGGCGCCCGGCCCGCCAATTAATGTAACGCCGCGCGACCGAGCGCAGATACGGCGCGTCTGGCAGCCCCTCGCCGCGCAGGAGGGCGGCCAGCCCGGCGACGTCGGTCTCCCCGGCGACGACGAGGCGCGAGAGCGCGAAGCGGTCGTCGTACCCGCGGCTGAGGGCGTGGTGGACCGCGCAGGCCGCTGTGTAGCCGGCCTGCCGCACCAGCCGGCGCACGGCCGCGTTGTAGTGCCCATGCGGGTAGGAGAAGGCGGTAACCGGCAACCCTAGGTGTTCCCCCAGCGCGTCACGCGAGCGCGCGATCTCCGCGCGGGCGGCGGCGAGCGGCAGCGCGCCGAGCCGCGGGTGCGTCAGGGTGTGCGCGCCGCACTCCACGCCGCCCGCGACGACCTCGGCGAGTTGGGCCCAGTCGAGCAGCGGGCGCTCCGGCGCGCCCTCGCGCCCCAGCCAGCAACTCTCCCGGCCGACGCAGCCGGCCACGACGAAGAGCGTCGCCGGGACGCCGTGGCGGCGGAGGACCGGCCACGCGCCGGTGTAGAAGTCGGCGAGCCCGTCGTCGAACGTCAGGACCACCGGCCGCGCCGGCAGCCCCCCGCCCCGCCCCGCCCGCGCCACCACGAGTTGACTCACCGTCAGCGGCGTGTAGCCGTGCTCGCGCAGGTAGGCGACGTGCGCGGCGAACCGCTCCGGGTGGACCGCCCAGGCCCGGTAGGCCGGGTCCGCGTCCGCCGCGACGCTGTGATACATCAGGATCGGCACTGGCGCTCGCATCAGCCGCGCTCTCCACAGACGGCAGACGGCAGAGGCGGCTTCCGTGCAGCAACCGATCGACGACAGTGAGCCGGTACTGCCGTCTTCCGTCCTCCGTCTCACTCGTCACTCGTCACTCGTCACTTGCCATTCGCCCGACGCGCCGCGCGTGGCGGCGGCCGCGCAGGTAGGCGACCGGGCCGGCGAGGTAGCCGCGGCGCTCGCTGCGCCAGAGGTCGCGCGTCCAGCCGGGCGGGTAGGCCGCAGCCATGCGCGCCTCGCGCGCGCGCGACCCAGCCAGGAATGCCAGGAGGGCGGCGGTGGCGTCGGCGGCGAAGGCCGGCAGGGTGCGCGGGTGCGCGAGCAGGCAGCGCGTCAGGAAGGCCACGAAGCCGACGCCCCAGCCGCGCATCTGCCGGCGCAGCGCGGCGTCCTCGCGGTGGTGCCCGTGCTGCACGAGCGCGGCCGGCTCGTAGACGAGGCGGTGGCCGCGCATGATGACCTCGAAGAAGGCGGCGAAGTCCTCGCCGCCGCGCGCCGGGCCGGCCGGGTCGAGCGCCGGGTCGAAGCCGCCGAGCGCGCGGAGGGTCGCCGCGCGGAAGGCCATGTTGGCGCCGGAGCCGAAGATCATCGCGCAGTATGGGTAGAGGCGGCGCGGCGGCCGGTGCGCGGAGAGGTCGAAGACGCGGCGCTCGAAGCCCCGGCCGAAACCGCCGCGCTCCTCCAGCCAGACCTGGGCGCGCGTCTCCAGCTCCCGTGGGATGATGTTGCCGGTCACGCAGGCGACGTCGTCGGCGCGGGAGAAGCCCCGCGCGAGTTCCGCCAGCCAGTGCCGGTCCACCACCACGTCGTCGTCGATGAACGCCGCGTACTCGGCGCGGGCCTCCGCGAGCCCCCGGTTGCGCGCCCAGGAGGCGCCGGGGCGGTCCTCCCGGACATAGCGGACGCGGGCGTCGTCGCCGAACTCGCGCCGCAGCAGGTCGGCGGTCGCGGCCGAGGACGGCGCGTTGTCCACGACGATCACCTCGTACCACGGGTAGTCGCCCGCGAGGACGGAGCGCAGACAGGCGGCGACCTGCTCCGGCCGGTCGTGGGTGGGGACGACGACGCTCATGAAGGGTGCGCCGGCCAGGAAGCGCGCGCGCTCGGCCGCGCAGGCGGGTGCCGCGCCGTCGCCCGGCAGCCCGCCGGGATCGAGCGCCGCGATGTCGGGCAGGCCATCCTCGTGCAGGTGCGCGGCGATCTGCGGCCCGAGCGCGACCCAGACGGCGCGCGCCACGTCGGCGGGTCCGAGGCCACGCTCGCCCAGGTCCAGTTCCGCGAGGCCGAGCGGTTGGTCGTGCAGGCGGACCAGCGCCAGCGCGCGGCCATAGCGCCGCCCGGTCGCGGGGTCCGTCGCCGCGATGTCGGGCAGCGGCCGGTCGAGGTCGAGCGCGAGGACGCGGACCGGTCGGAACGGCGGCGTCGCGGCGACGGCCGCCCCGGCGCGCTCAGCCGGCCGCGCGAGGGACACGCCCATGCGAGGTTTCCTCCGCCGCCGCGGCGGGCGCCGGGCGGACGTCGAGCGGGCCGAAGCGCCGCGCCAGTTGTCGGGCGCGGCGGCGGCTCCGCAGGTAGGCGAGCGGCGCGCGGAGCATCCCGCGGCGCTCGGCGGCGGTCAGTTCCGCCGGGTAGTCCGGGCGCTTCCGCGCGTTCTTGGCCGAGCGCGGGCTGAGCGAGTAGGCCAGCCCGCGCGGCAGCCGTAGCGCCAGGTCGAACGCCCGCCGCGGGTCGTCCAGCAGCGCCTTGGTCAGAAAGCCGGCGACACCGCCGTCGGAGAGTTGCCGGCGCAGCGCGTCGTACTCGCGGCGGTGTGCGTGGTGGACCAGCGCGGCCGGCTCGTAGACGAGGCGATAACCGGCCGTGATCAGCCGGTAGAAGAGGTCGAGGTCTTCGCCGCCGACCAGTGCCCCCGCGCCGAGCGCCGGGTCGAAGCCGCCGAGCGCGCGCAGCGTCGCCGCGCGGAAGGCCATGTTGTTGCCCGAGCCGAAGTGCCCGGCCGCGTAGGGGAAGAGCGGGTCGCGCGGGCGGTGCTCGCCCGTGTCGAAGACGCGGCGTGCGAAGCCCTTGCCGAAGCCGCCGAACTGCTCGAACCAGACCTGCGCGGGCGTCTCAAGTTCGAGCGGCAGGACCAAGCCGGTGACGCCGGCGACGTCCGGCGCGGCGGCGAAGCCAGCCGCCAGCCCGGCCAGCCAGTGCCGGTCCACGAGCACGTCGTCGTCGGTGAAGGCGATCACCTCGCCGCGCGCCTCGCGGATACCCCGGTTGCGCGCCCAGGAGAGGCCGGGGCGCTCCTCCGGCGCGTAGCGCAGGCGGGGCTCGCCGGCGTAGGACCGCGCCAGCAGGTCGCGCGTCCCGTTGGTCGCCGGCGCGTTGTCCACGACGACGACCTCGTAGGCGGGGTAGTCCATCGCGAGCAGCGACCGCAGGCAGGCGTCGAGCGCGGCGGGCCGGTCGCGCGTCGCGACGACGACGCTCACGAAGGGCCCGCTGGCCAGCACCCGCTCGCGCTCGGCCAGGCAGCCCGGGGCCGCGCCGCCGCCGTCCAGCCCGGCAGGCGTCAGGCCGTCCACCGGCGGCAGGTCGTCGGCGCGCAGGTGCGACGCGATGGCCGGGCCGAGCGCGGCCCAGACGGCGCGCGCCACCTCGACCGCGCACAGGCCATGCTCGCCCAGGTCCATCTCGATGAGGCCGAGCGGCCGGTCGTGCAGGCGGACCAGCGCCAGCGCGCGGCCGTGGCGCCGCCCGGTGGCCGGGTCGAGCGCCGGGATGGGCGGCAGCGGCCGGGCGAGGTCGAACTGGAGGACGCGGACCGGCCGGGTCGGCGTCCCGTCCGGCTGGCGCGCGGGTGGGGCGGCCACGGCGCTCCTCTCGGGTGGGCCGGCGCGCTAGGCGTCGGCGGCGACGGCCTGGGGGGCGGCCAGGGCGCGGCGGAAGTGCGCCGTGACCAGGTGGCCCAGGGCCAGGTGCAGGTCCTCGACGTAGCCGTACTGGTCGCCGGGCACGACCACCGCG
>DASSSV010000528.1:0-3581 GCA_035708265.1 Thermomicrobiales bacterium
GACCGACGCGCGGCAGCGTCTCGGCGTGGGGGTGGTGCTGCGGGTGGTGCTCGCGTTCGGGGGGAGGGCGCTTGATGGGGGTCTGATCGACGACTTCGATGCCATGTTCGAGGAGAGAGGAGTAGAACTCGTCCAGTACCGCAACGTCGGACTCGACGTTCGGGAAGGCGGCCATGATTTCTTCCGAAAGGAGGAAACCCTGGTCCTTACCCTTGGCGATCAAGCTGGCACTCATACGCGCTCATCACCTGCACTTCTCTTCCCCAATATGCCGATGGCTCGTCGCTGCTCGTCCACCTCCATCCGTCGTGCCGCCCGCCAGCGTCGCGGGCGCGCCAGGCAACAGACCCGACCGCGAGGAATGACTAGACCACCACGCGGCGCGAAGCCGTGGCCCGGCTCTCCCTTACCCCTACTGCGGTTCGGTTGCTCTGCATGTGCGTGATGCCGTGGCGCCCCCGCCCGTCCACGGGCATACTTCATTGCTACAGTAAACTATAGGGGATGAATCGCGACTTGACAAGGCTTTGCGATGTGTGAGTTTCGCGCATCTGCAGGGGCTCGGGCGTGCGGCGGGGCGGCGGCGTAGTGGGCATTCGGCGAGAACAGGCGAACGTTCGAGCATTCTCCCCATCAGCGCGGCGTGGCGATGCTGTCCTAAAGACGAGGGCGACTTCGTGCCCACACCCTCATCCGATGGCCGGTCGATGTGCCGTCACCAGAGGTCGGCCAGGTTCACGTAGCGATGATTCGGGAGAGTAGCGGTGAAGTGATCGGAGCGTAGGTCAGATGTGGAGGATACGGCGATGTTGAAGACCCAGTGCGCGTAGTCCCATGTCCTATGGAAGCCAGAACGGTAGTTGTAGCGAACGCGCCCCCACTCTTCGCAATTGAGGGTAAAGAGATCGATCTTCCGGTTACGCATCGGTGCTCCCCAACGCCAGATGAGCTCTATTCGCACGACACCATCGACGAATACAATGGCGACATTGCCATCGGCTGGCGTCAGGAATGCGGGCATCGGCTGGGGCCGCATCCTGTTGAGTATGGGAGCCTGAAAAGCGTTGCTCTCGTCATAGCGCACTTCATGAAGCAGGTATGCTGTGCCGTGCGGCTGAATGCCCTCCAGCGGCACGGTGAGCGCCTGCGGTATCTCGTGGCGGACCGTCGCGAGACGTCCGCCGCGCGACACTTTCGTCCAGGTAGTGCCAATCGCCTGAACCAAGACCACGTGAGTCATGGCGGCGGAAGAGGCTCCTGATCGTCTTTACCGGCCAGATCCGGCGCGAAGACGCGGCCGAGGACCGGGCTGGCGAACTCGCTCGCCAGACACTCCATGTAGATGATATCCCAGAGCCGCCCGTTCAGCCATTGCGTCTGGCGACGCCGCCCGAACTCGCGGAAGCCGGCCTTCGCGTAGGCGCGCCGGCCGGCCAGGTTGTACTCGTACACGAAGAGCATGACGCTGTGCAGGCCGAGCGCGGTGAAGGCGTAATCGAGCACGAGGCGCGTCGCTTCGGTGCCGTAGCCCCAGCCCCGATCCGCCGGCTCACCGATCGCGATCGAGAAGGCCGCGGTGCGCTGGCGATGGTCGATATCCGCCAGGGCTGTGGCGCCGAGCGCGCGCCAGTCCGCGCGGCGGTAGATGACGAACGCGATGGTCCGCGCCTCCCCGGACACATCCGCCCGGTCGTACCACACCTGCTCCTGCTCCAGCGTGATGGGGCGCGGGACCTCGCCCAGCATGGCCTGCACGGAGAACTCGTTGTCCCAGCGCTGGAAGAACGCGAGCAGATCGCGCCGCCCCGGTCCCAGCGCCACCCGCTCACCGACGACGTTCACGACCGGGGCGGCTGCTTCTTCCATGGAATGCGCCGTTTCTTATCGCACCAAGCCAGCCAGAACACCGGCACTCAACCACCAACCGCCGCCTCATCCCCCGCCCCGACGCGCGCGAGCCATGCGACCGGGATGGCGCCGCGGATGGAGGCGTCGACCAGTTCGATGAGGTGGACGTGGGGATGGCGGCGCCGCGGCGGGCGAGCGCGGCGCCGTCCGCGTGGTCGCGGCGGTGGCGACGCGCGGCCGGGCCTTCACCAGCGAGGACTTGCGCCCGCCGGACCTCGCCGCTTGACCGACCTGCGGCGGCAGCTCGCGGCCCGCCAAGGCGCCCGCGCCGCCCAGCGCCGCTTCCGCCAAGACTCCGACGCCTACCTCGCCGCCCTAGAGGAGGCCCCGTGCAAGGCGAGTTTGCCGGGCTAGAAAGAGCCCGCCCGTCAATCCCAGCGCAAGGTCGCGTCTTCCAGCAGGCGCTCGCGCCGCGCGATCCGCTCGTCGCTGTTCAGGCGGATCAGCACGGCGGCCTCGCGCGTGTGCTGCTCGATCGAGAGGTGGACGTCGATCATGTCGGCGCGCGCGTACAGGTTCAGCGCCGTCGCGAAGCCCCACAGGATGACGAAAACGCCGGCGATGCCGACCAGCGGGCCGCCGAATACCCCCAGCGGAATACTCCCGGCCATGAGGATGATCCCAACCAGGAGCCCTCCCGCCCCGATCAGCAGGGCTACCACCCTCGCGAGCACCGCGACGATCCGTAGCGCGCCATATCGCTGTTGCATCACGCCCCCCGCCGATCCCGCCGCGAAGCCAGCCCGTCGTCAGTTCGTTATAGCGTGACCGCGGGCGAAGCGCTTGCGCCGATAGTCCCGAATCCAGCGGGCGATAGGTCCCGGGACCGCGGGAATCAGCCCTCCCGCGATGCGCCCGCATCCCGCTCCGCCAATGCGACGTCCGGGGCGTTGGAGATGAGCGCGCGGAGGATCGGGCCGAGCGCCAGGAGGCGGCGGATGTCGGCCGGCGCGTCGGCCGTCCAGGCGACGACGCCGAGCCCGGCCGCCTCCACCGCCGCGACCATCGTCGCGTCGAGCAGCTTGTGTTTGAGCGCGAGACAGGTCGCAGCGATGGCGCGCGCGCGGCGCGGCAGGTCGTCGTCCCAGGCATCGGCGAGGAGCCAGAGTTCGACGGCGCCGTCCCGACGGCGCGCCTCCTCCAGCGTCGGGTAGTCGAACGACGAGAGCGCCAGCGGCCCGCGATAGTCCGCGCGCGCCAGCGCGGCCAGCGTGTCCGGCCCGACGCCCGGCATCTTCAACTCGATGTCGAGGAAGAAGGGCCGGCGTGCGTTCACCGCCGCCGCGAAGGCGAGCGCCTCGTCCAGCGTCGGGATGCGCTCGCCACCCCCGGCGTCGAGCGCGGCCAGCGCCGCCCAGGGCAGGTCGCCGACGACGCCGCGGCCGTCGGTCGTGCGGTCCACGCGGTCGTCGTGGATCAGCGGGAGCGCGCCGTCGGCGCTGCGCTGCACGTCGAACTCGAGGCCGTCCGCGCCCATGTCGGCGGCGCGGCGGTACGCGAGTAGGGTGTTCTCCGGCGCGACCAGCGACGCGCCGCGGTGACCGAGGATCAGGGGCCGGGCGGATGGTGCGGGCATCGTCCCTCCTGTCGAAGACGGCAGACGGCAGACGGCAGGCGGCAGAGGCGGCTTCCGACAGGTCGGGCGGTGAGCGATGGTGCGGCCGGGTCCGCCC